>CAYOHX010000044.1:3780-35849 GCA_964403875.1 uncultured Anaerolinea sp.
CGGGGGTGTCTCCGGCCTTGACTCGGCGGAAGAAAGAGGCAAAGGCTTTATCGAGGCGACGAAGCGTTTGTTGGAGACTGGAAGCATTGACTCGTCCAAGTGTATCAGGGTTCTCGCGGCGCAAGTCTCGAAAATGCGTACATTGGGCCCCGTAGTTAATCCCCTTGCCCGATTCCTGATAGGTGGCAATTCGCTGCTCAAGAGCGGCATTATATGCCAGCCTGGATTGCCAAAGCAAAAAATCCAGATGTTTCAACTGCTCAGTGTCTGGGCGAAGGAGGTACTTGTAAGTACGGAGCACCATCTAACTCGACTTTTGCATTTCAATGTACCGCTTGACGGTTTCTTCGGAAACATGACCTATCGAGCCGATGTAGTAACTCCTGCTCCACAAGCTCGGCAGTCTGGAGCGAAGTTGTGGGAACTTCTGGCGCAACAATCGAGAGGTGTAGCCTTTGAACTGGTTGGCAAGGCGTTGCGGTGCTTCGGTTGGGTCGCTTTCGATAAACAGATGAACGTGGTCTGGCATGATTTCGAGTGCCTCAATCGTAACGTCCAACTCCTGGGCCTTTTGGTACAGCAGGGAGCGCAATTCTTCCGCAATCTCCCCTGTGAGAACTTTGCGACGATACTTTGGACACCAAACCAGGTGATATTTCAGGGAGAAAACGCTTCCTGCATTGCGCCGATACCGTGTGTCGCTCATAGGGCAAGTATATCGCATAATTCGTTATCTGTCAACTATCTAACGAAAGAAAGGAGGGAGCGGGCTTCCTCTGCCGCCTAAAGGCGGCGGTCCCCGCCCGCAATTATTATGGTATTCGAGTCAACATAGGCGACCGGCTCCAAGCGGAGAACCGGGATATGTACGGGGTTATCAACCTGACGGTACGTCTTTCGCCGGCAGAGGTTTGGATCGAGGTGGAGAAGATCGAAGACGATTGGAACCATTCTCGATAGCCTGTTTTCTTTCGATCAAAGCTGACGGTGAAAGCCGCCGGCTTTGATGGAAGGACAACAACGAAAACAAAGGGAGGGCGAAATAGTGGTGAATGGCTATTTTCATGAATACTCGTTGTCGGTGAACGAGTACGGGGCCGGCATTTACATGGCCGGCTACGCAGAGATTGGGGAGGCTTACTTTCAGGGGGCGCACCCACGCACGAAGAGGGCCGTGATAGAAAGCCTGGTGGAAGGGGGCCGGCGGTCGCTGGCTGCTCGGGGCCTGACGATAAGGAACGGTCTAACGCTGGAAGAAGACCTGGAGAGCGCGATCCATACAGCGATCCGGTTTAAGAAGCTGCTCCAGGTGATGCTGAAAACCAGCAAGAAAGAGCCGGGTTTTATAGCGAACATTCTTATTGGCGAGGATGGCAAGTTTACAGCAAACTGGGAAGACGAAGAAGTCCATTTGTTGTACGCCGGCGTCGAGGACATTCCGAATTTGGTCTGTGATTGGGCGAGTCTGAGCAAGCCGGCGGCTCCCGAATTTCCTGCGGAGATGCGCAAGATTGGCGTACACACACTGAGCCGGCTGAAAGGCTCCTCCTTCATAGTTAGAAGGTATTTGCGCGATCAGGGGTACAGTGAGCCATGGGCGAGTACGCTGGCTGATCTGAGTGTTGGGGCCAAGTGGGGGAGTGTAGTGCTGCTCGATGTTCCGTCCGAGAAAATCCACCAGGCAGACTTCGAGGAAGCCGGCGCTGGAGTCGTGTTTTCGGAGGGCAAGAAATACTGCTGGATTTTCCGGTTTGACGAGACGAATCCTGCTGCGGTGGGGGAGATGGTTGAAGGGAGCCAGGCGCGATTGAAAGAAGAGATCGCAAGACTGGTGGGATAAAGACACACACGAAAGGAGCGGAAAGGCCGCGTGGGACAGTTCAAATCTGTCCCCTTTCGACTTGAAGCCGACGCTGAATGGTGTCGGCTTTAAACGTAGCTGGTCTGCCCTGAAAGGGCTAACGTAGCTAACCAATTTTCAGTTATTCACAAGGAGAAACGAAAGGAGGCAAAGCATGACAACAATTCTGGGGATCGGGATTGGAGTCGCGGTGGTGGTGTTTGTTTACCACGCTGTCGTACTGGTGTACGCGAGCCGGACCCGCTGGTTTGAAAAGCGGCTGCGGCAGTACGTCCGGTAGGTGATCGGGTATGCAGAATACCATCGAACAAGAACAGGCTGCGCGTACCGAAAGGGCGCGTGATGCCCTGGCAAACGAATTGTTTTGCATTGTGCGCAAAGCGCCTGGGTTGTGGCTGGTCCAGAACGGGGACAAGCTGCCTTACGATGTTCGCAAGAACGGAGCAGGATGGTCTTGCACCTGCCCGGATTACGGCCGTTACCAGGGCCGACTGCGCTGCAAGCATATCGAAGCCATCCGGTTGTCGGATGGCGAACAAGAAAAATCATCAATCGTTGGAAAGGAGGACAAATTGGATAATAACGGAAAGTCTGTCGATCTGAGTGGGGGATGGGTGAAGTTGTACCATCCTGCTGGCGGTGGCGTGCAGGTGACTCTGCCCGTGCCTTCGTACCCTTTGAGCAGCGAACAAGCGGAATCTATGTTTATGAATGTTGCCTTGCTGGTTGGCGCCGGGTTCATGGTGAATCCTGCCGGCCTGGAAGAGGGCGAGAAGCGGGAATTGGTGACCCACCTGGTGCGCCGGCGCAAGAAGGAAGACGATGGCTCGTACACGCCCATCTTCGACGTGTACACGGGCGGGAATTTCCGCGTGCTGTCGGTCTACCTGGACGTGGACAAAGTGGATGAAACCGCTGAGTTCGTGTCCCTGTTCGGCGCGATGGATCGTTTCAAGGTCTATCCGAGCGCCGCTCCCCTGGAGCGCGGCAAGGATGCTGAGAACGACCGCGAGTACGCCATTCCGGTTGCTGACCGGGGCGGCTATGTCGTCTACAAGGGAAACCCCAAGTACGACGAGGCCGAAGCGGAGAAAGCTGCTGCTGAGAAGAAGGCGTACAAGGTTGCCAAGCGTGTCTTTGTTCGCTTTGAGCGCGGTGGTTCGACCGCTGCGCCGGCTGCTCCCGCAAACGGCAACGGCCAGGCGGCTCCTGCCGCTAATGCTCCCGTTGGGCGCAAGTACACCGATGGCAAGCTGGTTGGTCCGGGCGCGGAATCCGATGCCTACGACCGCCATGTGAAAGCTGTGGGCCATGCGCCGGCGTCGAAAGATGCCCTGCGCGAATGGCTGAAGGCGAATCCCCCCGCCTAGTCTACCCGCACGACCGATGGACGCAAACACTACCGGAGACAGAAGAACGTCTCCGGTAGTGTTTTTCACAAGGAGGACGGCATGGACTATGGCCGGATATACGGATATGGGTGGGAGAGCATGCCTCCCCCGCCCAAAAAACCTTTCTACCTGATCCAAGCGGAAAACCGCTGCGATCAGGCCGAAGCGGAGTGGCTGGCCTTGACCGATATCGAGCCAGTGCCATACGAACAAGTAGACGCGGCCTTGAAGCGATTGCAGAAGGCCGAAGCAGACTTGGCTGCTGCCAGAGAACGCGACTACGGCGAGCGCATGACGAATGCGTTTATCGTCGAAGCGAAAACTCGGCAGCTGCGAGTCGAATGGACATTCAACGCCACCAGAGAAATGGTGGCGACTGAAAATCATTGATCGAGCAAAAGGAGGACTTTGTATGTTTCAACAACTGATTATCGCTGGTTATCTGGGGCGCGATCCCGAAATGCGGTACACCCCCTCTGGGCAGTCTGTGACCGATTTCTCGCTGGCTACTACCCGCACCTATCCGGGCGCGGACGGTTCGCAGAAAAAGGAAACGGCGTGGTTCAAGGTCACCGTGTGGGGCAAGATGGCCGAAGTGGTCAACAAAAGCCTTCACAAAGGCAGCAAGGTGCTGGTGGTCGGTCGTTTGCAGATCGACCCCAAGACCGGCGGCCCGCGCGTTTGGACTCGCCAGGATGGAAGCGCCGGCGCGTCATTTGAGATGACTGCGCAGGAAGTCCGGTTCCTGGATAGCAAGGGCAGCGGCGACTCCGGTGGCGACTCGGAAGCCGGCGGTGGCGGTGGCGGCGGCGGCGGTTATTCGTCTGCCGACGATGACATTCCCTTCTAGCAACTAGCAGGGATAGTTGGTTTCCCTCCAGGTATTTCTACCTGGAGGGAAACCCCTACAAGGAGGAAACCCATGAGCGGAATATATTTTCTCGATCCCGGCAAGAGTGCCGAGGATTACGAGCAGATGGCGCGGGACGTGGTTGTGCGCCAGCAGGAGCGCCTGGATCGGAACGGTGGTGACCTGGACGATTGTTTTGTGAGCAATCGTTGTGACGACCTGACGATCCATGTGTACGAAATGCTGGCTGCGCTGGTACGCGCCGGCGGCAAGCACCCGTTCACGGTGCTGAAAACCATGGATGGGCAAACAGTGAAGGCAAAGGTGATCGTCAACCGCTATGGGCGGTCTACATGGGCGATCATGAACGAGGCCGGCCAGTTTACGGCATTTGCTCCGTACAAGCCGGCGCGCGCGGAAACGTTGGCCCGACGCGGGTACGTGGAGGTTGAAGAAGAACTGCCCGCCGCAGTCCGATTAGTCGGCGGCGGCATGGGCATTAGCGGCCTGGTAGGAATGTACCCGGCCTATGTGATGGACACACGGAGTTGTCGATGACTGACAAAGAACGTTACAAAGCAGAGCAAGCCAAGAAAGGCTTAGTTGTGGTCTTGCACAAAGGCAAGCGGGTGAAGATCGCCTTCGGCGACAGATGGGAAAAGCACACGCGCCACAAATTCTCTGCTTACTTCGAGGACCCGGACACTGGACGACTCGACATCGCCACCTTTAGGGGGCGGGACATAGTAGAGGGGAAGTATCAAGACATTTACTTTCCTCCATCTGTGCGCGTTGGCTCGTTTGGTCCATCCGGGGCCGTGGCGAAAGGAATTAGAACCGGCAAGGCATTTCGCCGGTGACTGAAAGGAGGCGTATGGACAAGAAAAATGACAAGAAACGCTGGTTGAGCAAGCACCTGATTTATAAGGTGAAGCGCCCGATCTACGGCGCGGATTACCCCTGCTGCACCCCGATGGTGAGCGCCCTGAGCGAAGAACACGCCGTAGTGGGTGTGTGGGTTTGCGACTCGCAAGGCAACCTTCATCCGGGTTACAAGGTTTCATCATTGCCGATGATCGTGACGAACATTGGCGAAGCGGTGAACGATTGGCCGGCTGAAAGCGAGGTGTACGAATGACCGCGCAGACCGCCGATTGGAAAACTCAAGCGCAGGAGAAGCGCAGCGCCCTGATGGAGTCCATCACGGACGCGATCAAGGCGCTGGCCGAAGAAACCGACGCAGTACGCGCCGGCGAAACATTGGCCCGTTACTTCGACACGCTGAGCAAGTTTCACCAATACAGCTTGCACAACCTGATTTTGATCTCGATACAAAAACCGGATGCGACTCTGGTGGCCGGCTTTCAGACCTGGAAGCACAAATTCAATCGGTGGGTGAAGAAGGGTGAGAAGGGGATTGCGATCCTGGCTCCCCGCGTCTACCAACCGAAAGATGCTCCGCAAGATGATCTGAAAGAAACGACTGCTCCCGAAGGGCCGGTGATCTTGAGCACGTTGGTTCGGGGCGAGGAAGAAGAAAACCAGAAGCCGAGGAAAAGGATCACCTTTACTACGGTGTACGTTTTCGATATTTCGCAAACCGAAGGTGACCCGCTGCCCGATGAATTGGATTGGCGGGAAAAAGAGAAGGACCCGGAGGTTGAGAAGGGCTTGACCGCATTTGCGGAGAGCCGGGGTATCCAGGTTGAGATCGTGGACGAAATGCCTAGCGGCGCCGAAGGTTGGGCCAGAGTCGGTAAGATCGGGCTTTTGCCTACCAGCGGGACACACACTTTTGTGCATGAACTGGCGCATGTGCTTTATGAGCACTGCACGCCCGAAGTTCGCAAGAGCACGACTCGGCAGCAGCGGGAGATCGAAGCGGACGCGGCGGCTCATGTCGTCTGCAAACACTTCGGTATCTCGTCACTCTCACCGAACTACCTGGCGTTGTGGGAGGCAAGCAAAGAGGACATCCTCTCTTGCCTGGACCGCGTGCGCGGGATAGCGGTGGAGATCATCGAGGCGGTAGAAGGAAATAAAAAGGAGGTATCAGCAGTATGAATATTGTCCAACGAGTAAAAGAACTGGTTCCGTATATAACCAATGCGTACACCAAAGAAATTTCCATTAGCCAGGTTGCTGAAGGTCTGAGTATCAAAGACGAGGCGCAAGCGACGTGGGAAGCCAGCTTGGAAGCCGGGAAAGCGGTTATGGGCCGCGAAAAACTGACTACCGGGCAACTCGACCTGTATCAGAAAGCGGCTTACGAGTGGGCGATCCAAAACCCTGGCTCGATCCTGACGGTAAGTATCAAGGTGCGGGCAGAGGATTTCTGGGAAGAAATCCTGATAGTTGGAAAACACGGGGAATATGTTGTTTTCTACACCGAGAACACTTCCGGTGGGGCCATTTGGATCAGCCGCGACAACGAAACGCGGGTGTTGGTGTACAGGGACTAGCGCATGACAACAATAACCATCGATCCGATCACTCAAATCAAGCGGTTGTGCGCCTCAGTAGAGGCCGTCCGCGAGAAGAACATCCCCATCAGCGGGGTAGATGAAAGCAAAGACTCGCTGGCGACGTGGGATGCGATCATCGCCAAGGGGAAAGTGCGCGTGCCTGGCGGGGAAAGAATGACCGCCGCGCAGTTTCTACAAAGAAACACAAAGTGGCTCAGCACTCCCTGGCAGAAGGTGGCCTACGATTGGGCGCTTGATCATCCCGGCAAAACGCTGGTGGTTGAGTTCAGAATCGGGCGGCAATTGCAAACGTGGGTGGTTGGAAAACGTGGGGAGTACGTCATGTTTGTTGTTCCCTGGTGGCAAGAGCGCCGGCAGGTATTGGTGAGCCGCGATAGAAAGACTCGCGTCCTTATCAACATCGACTAGCCGGCAACACAAGAAAAAAACAAATCAAAACGTCAAATGCACACCGCTAACCCAAAAGGTTGGCGGTGAGTATTTGCTGTTTTGCCTTCTGGCAAGACTGTCAATAACGTAGCTGGTCTGCCCTGAAAAGGGCGAATGCAGCGAACCAATTTTAGTTTCACACAAGGAGGACACAAGCATGAAATTCGAGAAAAAAGGATTGCACGAGTTGTTGAAGCTGGCGGTTCCTTTCGCGGGGACCTTCCCTGTCCGAAAAGAAGTTTTCGGCGTGGAAAAGGACGTGATGACCGCTGTTATCCGGCTGGTATTCAGCGCAGGAAAGCTGGCGGTCGAGGGAGTCAACCTGGAGTCCAGCGCGCGCCTGATCCTTCCGGTCGAAAGCCAGGAGGAGCACACCTACATTTTGCCGGTGAAAACGCTGGTGGACGTGGTGGGCTCAGCCGATGGTGATCTGGAAATCACCCACACCAAAGAGGGCATGTGCGTGAAAACGCAGATGGGCAAAACCACCTTCAAAACCCTGGGTGGCGATGCGATCCCCCCGATTGGCGGGAGCGCAGACTACACCTCTCTGGGCGTTTCCAGTGCAGCCTTGGCGCAAGCGATTGGCCTGGTTTCAGGCGCGGCGACCACCGATTCTTGCGCACGTCCCGGTCTACACGGGGTGAGAGTCGAGGTAGCCAACAAAGAAATCGTGCTGGCCGCTACGGACGGTTTTCGGTTAGCAGTCTACATCCTGGCGACGACTTGCGAGAAGCAGATGGCGTTCATTATTCCGATGAAGGCAATACCTGGGATGGTGAACTGCCTCTCGAAGCAGGCCGGCGATACCCGGATGACCGTGACAGGATACCAGGTGATTTTCGGCCTGGAGGACAAAGGCTTTGTGGCCGCGCAGCTGGTGAATGCTCAATTCCCCGAGTGGCGTGCGATCATGCCCAAGTCTACGAAGACCAAGATCGTCTTTGACGGATCGCTGGCGGCGGCTGTGAAAACGGCCAAAGTGGTAGCGCGGGAGGACAGCATGAAGCAGCCGATCGTTTCAATGACGATTGGTGAGCGCGTGGCGGTTTCTTCCGAGGTCGCGGAGGTTGGCTCGTGCAAGATCGAGTTGACTCCGCTCAAGGCCGAAGGCGAGTTGACCGGCGAGGCGATCTCGTTCAATGCAAACCTGCTCCCACTCGCGGAAATCGAGGAGGGGACTGAGGTGGGCCTGAACGGGCCTCTGGCGCCGGCGACGTGGAAAAGCGGCAAAGAGGGATGGAAGTATCTGCTCATGCCCATGAGAAAGGAGGGCTAAGTGTCGTACTCGACGGAACACAAGCGTTTGGAGCCGGTGCTGAAACTGGCTCGCAAGTTGGACATCACGGAGAATCCCGAACCGGAAGCTCTTTTCGAGCCTGGCAGCGGTGGTTTTCAAATCTGGTGTACGCCGGACGATCATCCGAAAGGGTGGGAGGGCGTGCCGATGGATATGGGAACGTTTGCCAAGCCCTGCGCGTTTATTGGCTCGGTTGTTTGGGGATGGACAGGTGAGGAAATCACCCATCTGGAACTGGAAACCGAAGCCTACGACCTGCGCACGGTGAAGCAGCGCCCGCCGCGTGTTCGCAATCGCCCGGACGATATAACCTGGGCGAAAGCGAAAATCCGCAAGCTGTTCGAGAAAGCCGGCGTTCCCTGCCCGCCGATTCGCGTGGACGGAGTACCTTTCGTGGAAGCGGAAGAAACCCCGCCTGCTGAAAAGCCGGTGTACACGAAAAACGGTGTACAGATCGAAATTGCGGAGCAGGAGAACCCGAATCGGGTTGTTCTGACCGTGAAATTCGATAAACCCGAAGGGAAAGGCACGCTCATTTTAGAAGAGTGCGATTTCGGGCTTTATGTTCACTGCCCGGAAGTGAGCACCGAGGGGTCGGTGGCGATCCTGGACTTGTTCTACGGGTCACCTGCTGGTTCTGAGGAGGCCGGTGAGGACAAAAAACCACCGCTCCAGATCGGCGTTTTCTCGCCGGCGCAGGCCGAAGACCCGCTGGCGTGTGTGAACTTTCATCCGAAAGGCACGCGCGTCACCTTCGATATGGGCGTAACCGAAGTCAAAAGCGGCAAAGCCCTATATCAAAAGGAGTTTGGGCTAGAGGAATAAGGATCAACCAGAGGGCGGTCGAAAGACTGCCCTCTGGAATTAGAAGCACAAGGAGGACACCATGCCTGAAATGAAAAAGTACGAGATCGTACTCAATAACGGATCGGTGGTGAGCATTCACGACCTGGTGAAGCGGTCCAATTTTGGACCGGAGCACCTGGTTGAAATTCTCACCGAGACCTACAACACTTTTTCCGCGTCCGCACGTTTTGACGCGAAGGTTGCCGAGGCTTTGACTGAAAGCCACCGCACCCTGCAGCAGAGCATTATTCGCGGCCTTGTCCAAATCCTGATTGAAATGGGCAAGAAGTCGTGGGGGACCGATCCGCGCAACGAGGCGGGGATTACGCTGTGCAAGCGGCTGGAACGGCTGGTCGAGGAAGAAAAAATCTTCCTTCCGTTCGTTTAGGTCCAAGATGAACGCACAAGAACTGAGTTGGGGCGTTAGTTTCGGCTGGATGTGGACGATGGACGGAAAGACAGGTTGGGGATGGCTGGTGGCATGGGACCCCAAAACTGGAGTCTTGTACACCTACAATCGCCTTCTCAAAGAAAAACTTCCTCTGGGCGTGTTCAAGACGCGCGAGGAAGTTGATGTGGTGATGGGCGAATGGGACAACCCCAAGTGCTCATGTTTCCATAACCTGTCCAAGCTGATCCAGCGGATTCACCAGCTGGAGAAAATCGTCGTCGTGATTGAGGACGGTATTGCGGCATGCAACCATGCCAACGTGCTCATCATCGACAAAGACTCCCTGATCGACGGAGTATGCCCGTACTGCGGTGGCCGCAACACTAATACCACTGTATGCCTGACATGCAATGTTGATTGGGCCAAATGGACTCCGGCAGATGGTTTGCCGGAATCACAAGGAGGAACACATGACGATCACGCATAGCAAGTCCGAGTTTTATTTTGGCAACAAGTGGGCGATGGATGGCTCCACCTGGCGCGTGCGCTGGGATGTGGAAACCGGGGCGCTGTACGCGGTCAACGTCATTCTTTCCTGGAGGCAGGTGCTTTTGGGGACGTTTGAAACGCTGGCCGAGGTCGAGTCGGTGGTGGGCGAGTGGGATCAACCCGACTGCCCGCATTATCACGACCTGACTGCCCTGATGGAACGGGCACACGAGATGGAGAAGGAAATCCCCAAGTGCCACTGCGGGGCGACACCGGAAATGGTGGATGCCGGCAAAGCGTTTTACGTTCGCTGCGGTGTTTGCAAGTTCCGGGGCAAGCCGGCCTACCTGGAAGGGTTGGCGATCCGGGCCTGGAAGTTTGCGCTGCGCGATTACGCCAAGCGGAGCAAGGAGATCGAAATCGACTACGGTTTCAATTGGAGCACCAAGTTTGATAAAAAGTTGTGGCGCGTGTCTTGGGACCCTGGCACCGGGATGCTGTATGCGTTCCAGGCTGGCGAACCCGGCACGCCCGATCGGATCATTCACCTGTACACGGCTGAGACGCGCAAGCAAGCCGATGCGGTGATGGGCGATTGGGACAACCCCGGAAGCCCTAACTATGGCAACCTGATTGCGCTGCGGGCTCATATCTCGCCTCCGATTTCCTTCAACTGGGATTGGAGCGAAGTGCAGTTCCGCGTCCGCGAACGCGGCGATGAGCGGGAGTGGGGAGAAATCCCCGTGAAGATGTACTCAGACTACTGGGTGCCCGAATCGTCTCCGCATTTCTCGGCGGGGTTGGTGGCGGCCTGGCTGCTGAAAAAGGTTCTCAGGGAAAACAAACGCAAAGGCATTGAGCGATCTGTAAGTGTTCGCTACAACCTGGTAGGCAGCTACCAGGGCCATTACGTTGACTTCACTGTGACCGAAGGCAGCATGGGTATCCGCTAACAAGAATAAGACAAGACAGTCCCTTGCGAAAGCAAGGGCTGTCCTGAAAGCTCACCAGCAAAAGGCTGGTGGGTTTTTGGGGCAGGGGAGCAGCGATGCGGGGTAGAGCAAAGGCAGCTCGCCAGGCTCATAACCTGGAATGTGGTGGTTCGAGTCCACTCCCCGCTACTTAGGGCCGGCGCATAAGAAGTGCCGGCTTTAAACGTAGCTGGGTCCTGAAAAGGACAATACCCAGAAAACCAATATTTTTCAGTTTGTCACATGGAGGATATATGAAAACCACCACTTCCACCATTCGCGGACTCGCCCGTGAGCAGAAACGCCTCTCGAAAGGGAAGCGCGGCAAGCAGCACGATTACATGCTTGCCGAAACTCGCGCAGAAGAACGTCGCATGGACAAGGCTCGCCGCGCTGCGCGGCAGGAGAAAGGAGCATGGCAAGAATAAAAGACAAGGACATCGAGGAGATTGAGATCAAAACGGATGATGTTGTTTTTGTTTCCGGCTTTGAATATCACGTCAAGCTAGAGTACGAGTCCGACTTCAAGGTTGTTACCAAGAATCGGATTTGTTCCTGTGGCAAGACGAAATGTGACCATGTGAAAGCGGTCGCGGCGTATCTCAAAGCTGGCGGGCAACGTGCTCCGGATCGCCCGGCTCCCACCTGTTCGATCTGCGGAGGGAAAATCTTTGTGGATCAGACGTGGACCGACCGGGACACGGAAGGCCGGCGCATACCTGGTTGGCGCTGCGAGAAAGGTGGTCTGAGCCACTTTCTCGAAGCCAAAGCCGAGCGGGTAAAAAAGCGCCTGACTGAAAACCCGTGGCTGTTCTTGCCGGTTTATGACGATTCTGGAGTGTGCGTCTACCCAGGCGTGCGCCGGGACGAAATCATGACCGCAGAACAGTGTCAAGTAATCAACCAGAGGATCTACCAGGAAACTGGCTATGATCCGAGGGCATAGAAGGAGAAGGCAGACGTTCGCAAACAAGTGAACGTCTGCTTTTTTCTAAGGCACAAGGAGGATGTATGGTCGAGGACATTCGATTAAGGATGCTGATTTTCAAAAACAAGATCAAGGATCAGCAGTACCCTGCGGTTGATGAAATCGTAGCGGTTTGCAAGGAGTATGTGGGCGCCGGCGAGTGGCCGGATGATGACTGGTTGTGGTTTCCCCCGTTTGCGTTCAACCTGGTGACTGATGATGTGACCTACGAGGAATACATCGTTGTTTACCCGATAAAGGAAAACGGGGATATTAACACCAGCATGGGTATTCACATCACCGTGAAGGCGGGGAAGGAATGGCACTAATGGTTGCTCAACCTGGACTGCTGAACGATGTGCTGATGCCCAACTACAAGCCGGCGAAGGCCAAGACGCTGCCTGTGCGGGAAAAACCCGCGTACCGGGTGGTGACGAAGCCGGATGCCTGTACGCTGGGCGAACTGCTGGCGGTGATTGTGGGTGGCCAGGCGCAGATCGAGGTAGCGGAACGGTTGCTGGAGCGTTTCAAGTCGATCCAGCGCTTATCCGAAGCGCACCCCAATCAGATTGCTGCCGTGCCTGGGGTGGGCAATCAGACCGCTTTGCGGCTGAAAGCGTCCCTGGCGTTGGCTCGCAAGCTGCTGGAGCCGAAGGATGGCGAGTCTGTTTGCCTTCATTCGCCGCGTGACGCATATGATGCCCTGCGCCCGATGTTGGAAGGACGCGATCAGGAGCGGTTGGTGGTGTTGGCGCTGGACACGCGAAACAACCTCATGGATGCAATTGAGATCTACAAGGGTGCAGTGAACAACGCGCAAGTTCGCGTTTCCGAACTGTTTCGCCCGTGTGTCCAGTTGAACGCTGTGGGGATCATCCTGGGGCATAACCACCCGACCGGCGATCCGAATCCGAGTCCTGACGATGTTTCATTAACAAGGGCGGTCCGGGAGGCCGGCAAGCTGATGGACATCCAACTGCTGGACCACATCATCGTGGGCAGCCCTGGGCGGTACACCAGCTTGAAGGAAAAGGGCCTGGGATTCTAAACAAGTGGAGGGTGTTGAGCCCTCCACTGATATTTCAAACCATCACAAGGAGGATATTTATGACACACGCGATCTACGCATTTTTATGCCGGGGTGATGACCCCATGAGCGTCTTCAACGAGGTCTACGAACCGCTGTTGAACGAGAACAACTGGTATCAAGAAATGGCCTCAGTCAACCGGAGGGGTGAGGTTACGGAACTTTGCCCGAAGGAAGACTACCGCGAGCGTCACTGGTTGAGCGAAAAGATGTTGGCTCTCCCGCAGGAAGAACGCTGGAAAATGGCCCTGAACCTGGCTAGCGATATCGTTAGCTACGAGGTCAATCAGGCCATTCAGTACCTGAAACCCAGCGATGAACGCGGTTGCGTCTCCGAGGAGAACGAAATCAAGGACATCGACAAAGCGGCGACCGTGCTGCGTGAAGCAGTTGCGCAAGCTGCGCTTTCGGGCGCCGAAGGATGGAAGATCGGCCACGCGGGATCGGTGTTGGAGCAAGTTGCGGTACTGGTTGGCCCGTTTACCACGATCGTCAATGACGCGCACAACACCGTCCGGTCGATGGTATTGAACGAGGCCGAGGACCTGAACGGGGTTTTACCCGAAGACGAGGATGCCACGATCCTGTTCGTGGACATTCACACCTAGAAGGAACATATTTTGAGGCAGAGGGGGAAACCTCTCTGCCTCAAACCACAAGGAGGATTACCGATGGACAACATTCAACAAATCGAATGGTGGACGCCTGAAGCGCGTCCTGCTTACGTCCTCTGGACTGAGGACGGAGGCCGCGAGGAAGGCCCGATGCTGGAAGCGGACGAAGTGATCTGCGACTGCTGCAACGGGGATGTTCTCACGAATCCGGCTCCGCTGGTTGGAGGAAACGCGTTGTGCGATGACTGCTTTAAGGAGATGTTTGGTATCTCCGTCGAGGAAGCCGCGCGGCAAGCCGGCGTGACTCTCAATCGCACGGATGGCGGCGAGGAAAACAAACCTGGTGAAACATATGAGGTGAGAGCCGAAAATGTTACCAAGTTTACGGAAAGAATGGCCGAGATCATGAAGATCAAGCCGCAAGAGGCAGTTATCATGCTGACCTGGCAAGACATTGCCGAGTACGCTTACGATCACATCAAAACTTATCAAGACCTTAATCCGCTAGAGATTGATCCTGACGACTTGAAATTCATCATGGATGAAGTACAGGGCGACTTGGAGCACATCTACGGAGAAAGGGACGAGTGGCGTGCGATTGTGGATAGCCTGTTGCGGAGGGCCATAGACTCCGTACAGCACGAGAAACCCGCCGACCGCTGCGATACCTGCTCCGGCACGGGATTGATCTCTTGCCCTGAATGCCAGGGTGATGGTCGCGTCTCGAATATGAGCGGGTGCGGCGACGAATGCGGCGGCTGGGCCGACCGCTGCGATACTTGCTCCGGTACGGGCCTGGTGTCTTGCCCTGAATGCCATAAAAACAAGGAGGAAGCGTGAACGCGGATTTTTATTTTACAGCCGCTGAGCATGCGCTGGCGGCCAGCATGAAAGATTTTCAAGACCAGGTGGCCGCGTGCGGTCACGACCTGAAGGCGCCGGCGATCTCGCTGACCTGGCAACAGGTTGCGGACGAGGTTTTCGGGTACCTATGCCAGAAGGGGATCAATCCCCTGGAAATGTCGAAAGAGGACCTGCAATACCTTTTGGGCGAGGTTGAGGAAAGCCTGGATTACACCGTTACCGAGGGCTGGTGGACTAATCTGCTATTCCCGATGGTTGTCACGGCGATCCAGAAGACTGAGCGCCCGGTCGAAGAGGACTATCCTGATGGCCGCGATTACGCGAGCGATCACACCAGCGAAACGGCTGACCTACTGGCGCACCCGCGCGACTGCCGCTGCCCTGAATGTGAGGGCGAGGCTCCCGAGGAAAGCCGGCTGGACCGGACCGGAGATAGTCACCTGGAAGCGCAGTATGAAGATCGCGTTTCCGGTTCCGATTGGGATTTCTAGGAGGGCGTATGGCTGAAAAGACTTATACCGCCTGGGTCCATGTTGAAGTGGAGATTGACGACGATTTTCAAGAGATCGGCGAGCCGGCTGCGCTCTTCAAGAGTGAAAACCTTGGGGAGATGGTTAAGTTCCTGGCCGACCTGAAGATGGTTCCTGGCCACTCACTCGATATCGAGGAAGAAGCAAGAGAGATCGAGATGTCGTACGGGGAACTTGAATAATCGTATTTCCCTCTCCCTCACAGGCTTACGAGCCTGTGGGGGAGGGGAAATCAGGAAAGTAGGACAAAGTAAAGGTGTGTAAGGGGCTGGCCAAACTGGCCTCCCCCGATACCGCAGTTTGCAAATTTCTAGGGAGCTGGAGCTGCACAGCGGAAACCTTGTCGGTGATCTGGATAAGAAGGATCAACTGAACCTCGGTATGCCACACGCAGGCTTTCAGATTCTTCCCAACTAGCTCCACGTGCTACCTTGAGGCTACCACTGGTGGGTCCTTGCGGATTAGATGGAGATGAAAAACTATAGTAATCATTCTGAAACCAGTCACCCACCAATTCCCAAACGTTGCCAGCCATATCCATCACTCCGTAAGGGCTTGCCCCTTCCGGATAGCTACCTACCGCACTGGTGTCGCCAACACAAAGGCTACCTATATACCCATTGACCAAACTACAGGTTGGGTTATTATCACCCCAGGGGTACGCACTAACTGTAAGGCCGCGGGCAGCCTTTTCCCATTCAGCTTCCGTTGGTAATCTCTTACCTGCCCAATAGCAATAATTAGTCGCATCATACCAGGAGACATAGATTACTGGATAGTTAGCATAAGAGGGATCATCATAATATGATGTACGAGTATTAGAAAAATTATATGCGGGAGCATTACAACCACCATTGGCTACACATTGAGCATATTGGGCATTTGTCACTTCGTATTTATCGATGCGGTAGGTATCCAAGTACACTGTGTGCAGAGGAACTTCGGTTTCGGGACATGGATACCCCCCATTGTGCGCCGTGTCGCAACCCATCTCGAAGTTGCCGGCAGGAATGGTGACCATCTCGCCAGGTATAACTGATCCATCGCCAGTAGTAAATCGCCAGACCGGTCCTGTCGAATACACGCCGTGTTGATCGAAAGCCCGCACTCTCCAGGAATATATAGTGTTACCAGAAAGTGTTCCGGGGTCAAAGCTGACGGCACTTTGGTGATCTGCCACCTTGGTTAAGGGCACAACAAAACCCATGTCAAAATACACGTCGTACAACACTGTGTCGCCATCGGGATCCCCGCCAGTCCAGCTTAAGTGAGTATTCAGGCTCTGGTTCATGGAACCTTCTGGTGGAAATGGGTTATCAGGCAGATTTGGTGGGTTAGTCGATGAAGTCGAGAGAGAATATAAAAGTATCCAGTGGTTGATCGCTCCCAACTGGATGTTCAACAAGTTTGTTCCAATAATCGGCACGGTTACACTAACTCCTACTGAAACCTCTAAACCTCCTTTCAATGTCAGCCAGGGATCAGATGCTGGAGCAATCGTCAGGGTTAATGCGACCCCAGGCTTTACATAACCACCGACCACACCATAAATCTTCACAGACACCTTTGGGCCCAGAAAAGCTTTGAAGGATAGACCATAATTAAAAGACAATGGGCTGGCGGAAAAACTACTTGAAAAATTGCTCAGATCTCTGGTCTGGTTATCAATATGCCAGAGCCCAGCTGTAAACGTTGTTGTGTTCTTGATTGATGTAGAGACACCCGCATAAACGCTGCCTGTAACGCCTGCCACTATGTCTAGCGTAGGCGTTAACACCAAAGGGCCAACTGGTATTGCTCCCAGGGTAATGGTTGGGGCTAAATTAGTCTCTGCTAAAGTAACGTTTAAACTAATTTTCGAACTTATAGTGAATCCTGTATCAACGCTCATTGTTGAGGTGTAATAAAACTCTTCCAAAGATCCATTTTCAATTCGAATGCGGAACTCAATATTGGGGCTAACACTCAAGACGCCATTGGTAACTATTTGATCTCCTGTGGTGGACAGATTGCCATCATTATCATAAATGACCGCATTGTTTAGCGTAAATTGAAAATCCCCCAATCCCATCAAAGCTGGTTTTTGTGAAAGGGTTACACCCGGTATCGAGGTCAGATTTTTTACTTGATCTGAACTTAACTGTTGCGTTGTCTGAACTGAAAGACTTTCAAATCCATCTTCCAGAGTAGCTGGCTCCGTTACTATGACTCTTTGGATACCGTTAGCAGAGATTGAAATTGCTTTCCGGAGAAAGCCTTCTGGCGTAAGGGTAGTAATGCCTCCAATGAGAACATCTCCAGGGTGCAATTGTGCTAGATCGTCAGTTTCGCTGGCAAAAGTTAATGTCATTCCATCTTCTGAAATGGATATCAACTCAGCGAGAGTTGCTTCAGAGAGGGTGATCGTCCCGGGCGTATAAATGGTCGGTATTATCACCTCTTGAAAATCGTAGCTGCTTCCTCCGCTTGTTGTTGTGACTTCATATGAAAGAGGTAAAAAATCCTTCCCCTCCTTACGCGCCGAAATAACATAACGCCCAGAAGGGAGATCATCTAGAGTGTAATAACCATTACTATCGACCTCGACGGTGTAATAGTTTTGCCCTGACTCAGGTTGGTTCGAGATCAAAGTACCACCAGAGGTCCCCGAGCGAACGATATTAGGAAGATAAACATATAACGGGTCCGAAACAGCCAGGATAATTGCGTTGGCCACTCCATCTCCACTTCCATCCGTAATTCGCCCAGAGATTGAGTTGGCTGAAACTTGTAACAATGGCTCTGCCTGGACTTGGCCCGGTTGAATGGGGACAAACGCGAAAGCGATTAACACAAATAGGTTGACGAAAATTTTGGCTGTGCGCTTCATAAATGCTCCACCCTTGAATACTTTTGAAAAATTTTTTGCTCTTGATGAAATTATAAACCGCTGATCTTCAATTAAACCTTACTGGATGCTTACAAAACGCAGCATTTTGCGCAGTTTCAAGTATCTTAGTTGACTGTTCCGGGTCGTGGATGCATACTGACACAGAAAATTTTTGCTAGAAGTCGTCAAGGCAAATGGGTAGCCCGGAACGGCAAACACAGGCTTTCAAACGTGGTGCTTGAAGGGCTGGAGTTGCTGTTCAGAACGAAAAACTGCTGCAGAATATTTGGTATATAATTTCTGAAAATTTTTATTCCGTATTCAATCGTGGCCATATGCGGGGCAAAATATGAAGCGTACGCTCAAAGTTTTCATTAATCTCTTTGTTCTAATTGCATTTGTTTTGGCTCCTGTTCAGCCAAATAAAGTCAAGGCAGAACCGTCTTTTCAAACAACCACTTATTCCATCTCTGGTAGGGTGACGGATGGAAGTGGAAATGGATTGGCGGGAGTAGCGATCAACGCTCTGCCGGCCTCCTGTGCCAATGCTACAGCTCAACGACCAGTTTTGTTAGTCACTGGCTGGGGAGGTAGTGAAGGAAAAACCTGGAGCTCGGAAGACGAGAATTTACGTTATTTTGGTCGGGCACTTTCACAACATGGGTATATTGAAGGCTGTAATTTGTTCTATGCCAGCGGAACCTCTCCGAAGAAATCCCAAAATGAAAACGCCGAGGTTATCCGAGATGAGATTTGTCAAGCCCAGGCAACTTACAAGCAGAATTACTCGGGAAAAGCTCCAGTCTTCAATATTATCGGGCATAGCTATGGCGGATTGCGTTCGCGAGCATATTTAGAAAGCGATCTGTATGATGCGACTTGCCCGGGTACCACTGATACTATCAAGGTTGATAATCTGATTACTTTGGGCACGCCTCACGCCGGCGAGTGGGGAGATTTACCGTTGGCAACGCTTTTGGGGTTGATGGGTCTAGCTGATTTAAAAAATAATTATCCAGCCATTGCCGAATTGGCGCCCCCTGTACGTGCTTGGCAGAACTCGACCAGTTGGCAGCCTGATGAGGTGGATTATTATTTATTTGGGGGAGACGCACGTAGTCAAATTCTCGATTTCTCCCCAGTATTTCTGGCAATGTTTTTGATATGGTTTCCGACGACCAGACTTGATCCTAGTGATATGGCGGTTCACCGTTCAGGGGCCTTTGGTTTGAACCTGTATCCATTTAACTATCCACGTCTACATACGTTATCTACTGATGATATCCACGGTCGCTGTAACGATTCTGATCCAAACAATGGGCAAGGTTGTGCGACTTTAGGAATCAATAGCTTAAAATCCTATATGGATCCCGCTACTACCTTTGAAACAAAAGTTTGGCCAATTCTTCAAGCGTCCAATGCTGGCTTGCCTTACTCACCCTTGCAAGCCGATATGTCGCAAACTCACACATCTACCTCTGCTGTTGCGATGGCAAGACAGATGTCCGAGCCTATCACTGTGGGTGGTATGTCTGTTGTCGAAATTTCTTCAGGGGAGTTGACAGCTTCTAATTCGATCAACGGCACATTCCAGGTTGCAGCTGGAGGAACCAGTCAAATCCATTTGGGATGGACGGATGAATCTCTGATCCTGACACTGACTGATCCTGATGGGCATGTCATTGCAACGGGTGATCCGGGAACCACTTTGCTGACCACAACCTTTGGTATTGGATGGACCACGATCTACCACTTTGAAGATATCCAACCGGGCACCTGGAGTTATAAAATCCAGGGAGATGGTTTGACCCAGACTGTCGGTTATCGCATGTTCCTGGTTCCATCCACCCCGGTGTCCTTGACTGCGACGCTTCCGGAATGGAAAGAAAACGGCAGCTTGGTTCCTTTCACAGCAACTGTTTGGGCGAATGGAACCACCTCACTTGCCGGTGCTACAGTGACCGCAACTGTAATTCGCCCAGATGGAAGCGAGGAGACGGTTGTGCTGTTGGATGATGGAAACCACGGGGATGGTGTTGCCAATGACGGCACCTATGGGATCACTTACACAAATACCGCCTTGGGCGGATCTTACGCAGTCGCTTTCACTGCCGCCGGCACCTATAACAGCGAGACCTACACGCGTAATGCTTCGGGCGTCGTTTTCATCGCCCCTGCGAGCGGGAGCCTGGGAACAGGTTTCTCTGATCAGGGCATTGATGAAAACCTGGATGGCCCGTACGAATGGCTGGAAGTTTCTATTCCCGTGACGGTGAATACTGCCGGAAAGTTCTCTGTTTCGGGTGAGTTGTACGCTGGAACTACCTTCATCGGGCCGGCAAAGGTAATTGCGGATTGGACGCCTGGCGTGCAATCGGCTCGGCTGCGCTTTTCGGGGGAAGTAATTTCGGCGACGAAGCAAAATGGGCCTTATATTCTGAGAAATCTGATCTTACTAGATGAAACCCAAACGACAAATTTGATCCAGACGGCAGATCCACAATACCAGACTGCTGGGTATTTGTACAATCAGTTTTACGCTCCAAAGCACGTCTTCTTACCATTGCTTATGCGGGGACTTGCTTCAGCGGATGTGTGGAAGCCAGAAAATATTCCGCTGGCGGTCAATTATTCGGTATTGACAGATGCCAACGGCAACTACACCATATCC
Organism: uncultured Anaerolinea sp.; assembly: GCA_964403875.1. Taxonomy (GTDB): domain Bacteria; phylum Chloroflexota; class Anaerolineae; order Anaerolineales; family Anaerolineaceae; genus Anaerolinea. The sequence goes on from CAYOHX010000044.1 coordinate 24,397, forward strand.
GGCTTGCCCGCCGGTACCTACACGGTGACCCCGGCGCTGGCTGGTAAACAATTTACTCCCGCTTCGCGTCAGGTCACTCTCCCGGAAAGTGCCATCGATCAAAATTTCCAGGTAGCAGGCGGCACGGTCATCCCCGGCGAAATGGTCACCATCCCCGCCGGCAACTTCCCTATGGGATGTGATCCGGACCATAACGGCGGCTATTCTTGTTATTCGGATGAGATACCGCTGCATACCGTCTATCTGGACGCCTACCGCATCGATAAGTATGAAGTGACCAATGCTCAGTACGCCCAGTGTGTGGCGGCCGGGAACTGTGCCGCACCGGCGTACAACACATCCAACACACGCACTTCTTACTACGACAATCCCATCTATGCCAACTACCCGGTCATCTATGTTTCCTGGAATGATGCGACCAACTACTGCGCCTGGGCGGGCAGAAGATTACCGACGGAGGCCGAATGGGAAAAGGCGGCGCGGGGAACAACAGTGATCGCCTATCCCTGGGGCGACCAGACCCCAACCTGTACATTGGCTAATTTTTATGCTAACGGTTATTGTGTTGGTGATACCAGCTCGGTGGGCAGCTACCCGACTGGTGCCAGCCCTTACGGCGCAATGGACATGGCCGGCAATGTCTTGGAGTGGGTTAGCGACTGGTACCTATCGTATTACTATAACATTTCACCTGTTAGCAACCCGCCTGGTCCAGCCAGCGGTACGAAAAAGGTGCTGCGCGGAGGTTTCTGGGGTAGTACCTATGATACTTTGCGCGAGACTTACCGTGTCAGTTATTACCCGACAGATCGCACCTATAAATATATTGGGTTCCGGTGTGCCGATTCCTCAATCCCTTGATCTGGTGGGTTATAGATAGGGGGTTCTACCAGCTTCGCTCCTTCGTGACGTACAAAGGCAAGCGGGTTGGCGTTCCAGTATTCCTGGTTGGCCCCCGGAATACGAGCCGCACCTGCCCTGCTTGTGGTCACGTTGAGAAAGCCAATCGTCCTTCTCGATCCAAGTTCTACTGTGTGGTTTGCGGTTTTGCTGGACTTGCTGACCACATCGCGGCGGTGAATATTTCCCGCCGGGCTGCTGTCAACCAGCCAATCGTAGCGCGTGTTGAAGCCAAAGCTAACCTCTCGTTAGAATTGCGGCAGAGCGCAGTTACAAGCCAGCCGCTTTAGCGGTTGGTCGTTGACAACACGCACTTATCTGCCCCTGCCTGGCGAAATACACCAGGCAGGAAAGAGGCTTTCTCAAGGCGGTAGACGAAAGACGCAAACACATACGTTTGCGTTTTTTGTTTGCTGCTCTGCGAAGACTGAGCGCAAAACGCAGCTGGGCCTGAAAAGGCAAAACGTAGAAAACCAATTTTTAGTTTCACACAAGGAGGATATATGGCAACGATTGACGCATTACTTGGAAGGATTGAGCGGGCTATGGCTCGCTACAACCCGGAGAACGACACCATTCCCAACGCGCCGGCGGTTACGTGGGCAGATTATCAGACGTTAGATGTGTTGCATGACCTGGTGGGTATTCTGTGCGAAGCACAAGAGAAACCCGGTCAAGCTAACAAAGCGCCTGTGAAAGACACCCTGTATACCCCCGGTCCATGGAAAGCGACTGAGAGCGGGAACTGCGTTTACCAGGACGACGAGGCTGAGGGACTCGTTTTCAAAGAGAATCTCGGCTTTGTGGCCTGGATCGTGGATACAGGAAAGGATCAGGAGCAGTTAGCCAATGCTCGCCTGATTGCAGCCGCGCCCAAGATGCTGAAGACTCTGCAAACGGTTTTGGAATATCTCGATTCGATCGGGGGCCGCTACGTGGAGGGAGAAGCGTATCACAAGATCGTGCAAGCGGTCGAAGAGGCGATTGGCGAAGCCGATCCCTACTATTTCGCACCATAACAAGGAGGGAGCATGAAAAACGTCTACGAGGATATTTACCTCAAGCAGAAGGCGCAGAAGATCATCACCCAACAAAGATTAGGGAAGATTTTGATCTCTGCCGGGAACGGCGTAAACTTGCCGAGTCGTGAATCTCTGGGCGCCGAAATTACCCGCTGCGGGTATGCTCATGCCTATCAAATAGGGAGCTTTGGCTACCTGGATTACGACATGGATACGCAAGCGTACATATTCACTCCCAAACCTGACGCAAAGCTGCCGAAGGCATTGGAAAACTACAAGCCGCTCAAGCTGGTTGAGGCCATGATAGACGAGGCCGCCCGGCTCGCCACGGTGAAGGTGGACGAGGAAACTGCGATCACCTTCCCTGGTGTAGAGGTCTGGAAAGACCTCTATGAGATTCTTAAGGAACTGAACAGCGAGGCAGAACAGATCAATGCCGGCGTAGTGATCTGGCGGGTCGAAATGATCCCTGATCCCGACCGGAAGAAGAAACCGTACTGGAACAAGCGCGTACCGATGGTTCGCAACGGGGAAGTCGGCTTGCCGGTAACAGGATACGCTTATAGCGATCAAAGCCGGCTCCTGGCCTACCTGGGCGTGGTTGGGTACAAAACGTCGGTGGAGTCCCTTCGGGCGACACTGATTCAGAACAAGGTACTCAACCTGGACACGGATGGCTACCATCCAATGTCCCCCTGCGAGAAGTACGAACAGGTCTTGCAAGCATTACCTGAGTACACGTCCACCCATAGCGCGTTTATCGCGCACCAGGCTCTACCTGGTAAGTGGAGTCCGGAGCACAACCTGTTGTTCTTGCTGGTGTTCCGGGGATCAGAAGATCCAGACGCGGACCTGATCGAACAGTTCACGGTACGCCTGAACGAAGCCCTGGAGGTTCCGATCATCCCTGAGTGGGGTCTTCCCTTATTCAAAGCGGCCAAAGCAAGAAACTTTATTGGCCGGATGGAAACGGGAGGCGACTGCCTGGGGGGAGTCTGGGTAAACCTGGCTAACGATTGGAACGGCCTCATTGGAGAAATGATCAAGGAGGGAAACCTGACCGTTTCCTGATCTGACAATCCATATCACACGGAGAATTACCCCGAAGGGGGCGCACGTTTCCCCTTCTGGGGGAGAGGTGCGCCTCCTTCATTTCAAGTAAATGACAAGGAGGCTACAAATGAGATTACCTGCTATCGAGAAAGCGGGTTTCTACCCCACCCATGACGCGGTGGTCAACGCTATCAGCTCGTACATTGCGCCGGCAGAAGGTGGGCAACCCCGTTTGCTGGACCCGTGCTGCGGCGAAGGACGCGCGGCCTGGTTGTTGGGGAACGTGCTCGAACTCAACTGCGAGATGTGGGGCGCGGAACTGTCCTACACTCGCGCGGAGAAGGCGGCCAAACTTTTTGACAAGGTACATCAGGCGGCATGGGAGTCGTGCTGGCTGACCGAGGAATCGGTCAACCTGCTCTTCCTCAACCCACCGTATGATGATGATCGGGTCGAGAGGCTAGGCCGGCTGGAATTGCAATTCCTGAAATCCACCTTCGCCAAGCTAGTGCGCGGCGGCTTGCTGGTCTACATCGTTCCGCAGAAAGTTTGCGGGATGCTGGAAGTGGCTCGCACGCTGGCCGGCTGGTTCGAGAACTTCACCATTGGCCGGTATGAAGACTCTGCCTTCGGGCAGGTGGTGATCCTGGCTGTTCGCAGCCAGGCGTACCATGTACCGACCGAGGAAGAAGTCGAGGCGATCCGGGCCTGGGCGAAAGCCGATCTGCCCGTATTGGAGAAAGTTTCTGAGCCGAAATACAAGCTGACCCCGAAGCCTACGCGCGGGGCCGCCGGCAAGCCTATCGTGTTCAAGCGCAGCGATTGGACGGATGAAGAAACCGTCCAGGGCGCGATAGATCGCGGGGTGATGCAAACGACTGCCTGGAAAGACCTGCTCAATCCCCGCCGCTCGGAAGGTCAACTTCTACAGCCGGCGATGCCCTTGAAGAAGGGCCATATCGCAATGCTCATGGCAAGCGGTATGATGGGTGTGGTTCGCCTGGCGGACGAAAACGGCGACCCTATGCTGGTGAAAGGGCGCGTGGTGAAGGTTCAGGAAGTCATCGAGGACGAGGATGCTGATCCCGACGTGGAGAAAGTCAAAGACCGTTTCGTTACTACGGTCGCGGTGGCACGCCAAACAGGATTAGAGGTCATCAAGGAAGTGAAAGGGCTGACGGATTTCATGCAAGCGCACGGCGACAAGATTGCCGGGCATGTGCTGGAAACCTACCGCCCGATCTACAACATGGACCCGACCGATGAAGAAAAGGCGATCCTGGATACATTGGGGAAGGGGCGCAAGCCGCTCCCTGGCCAGGCTGAGCCGGGCTTATTGACTACGCAGCGTCACGCGGCGGCAGCGATGGCTCGCTCCATTCTGGCAAACGGCGTGGGTAATTTACAAGGTGAGATGGGTGTTGGCAAAACGACCGTTGGGGCTGGAGTCATTGCCCTGCTGGACGCTTTTCCTGCGCTGATCCTCTGCCCGCCGCACCTGGTTCCGAAGTGGATACGGGAGATCGAAGAGGTCATTCCTGGGGCGAAGGGCGTTGAACTGCGCCGGATCGGGCGTAATGCCGATGATCCTGGCGACGTGAACGATGTCCAAAAGTTTCTGGATGACTTTGACGCTGGGCTGCTCGGGGAAAAGGCGGTTGCGGTGGTGGCAAACACTACGGCCAAAATGGGGCCAGGGTGGGAGCCGGCGCTGGTGGCTCGCCAGGTGCTTGATGTAAGCCCGTTCACCAATAAGCGCACGCTGGTTAAGGCGCTGTGCTGCCCGGTGTGCGGCCTTCCTGCACGGGACGACGAAGGTTTGATTGTCGTCAACCCGAAAAACCTTCCCAAGCGCCGGCTGTTCTGCCGTGGGCAAGTTCCCGGATGGGAACTGGACGAAGAAGGAAATCGCAAGCTGGACGCGGACGGAAATCCGGTGTGGGGGATGCGCAAATGCAATACGCCTCTGCACACGTTCAACCAATCGCGGCGCTGCTCCATCGCGGAGTACATCGCAAAGCACGCAAAGGGACGGTTCAAGCTCCTGATTGCAGATGAAGCCCATCAATTCAAGGGCAAATCGAGCGATCGGGGCGTAGCCTTCCACCAGCTGATCACCGCTTGCAAGTGGACGTTGACCCTCACGGGCACGTTCTTTGGCGGGAAAAGCACGTCGATTTTCTGGCTGCTGTATCGTCTGAACGCTGGAGTCCGGCGCGACTTCGGTTTCACCGAGGAAATGCGTTGGGCGAGGCTGTACGGCGTGTTGGAAACGACACGCAAGCGCAAGCGTGACGACTACGAAGGCGAGGATGGCGTGTTTAGCGGAAACCGGCGGCGGCGCAACCAGGCGAAAGAGCAACCGGGTATCTCGCCGGCGATCATCAACCGTCTGCTGGATACAACGGTGTTCCTGAGTCTGAAAGACCTGGGCGTCACCCTTCCCGATTACAAGGAAGATGTGGTGACCTTGGATATGATGGAGGATCATGGGAAACAGTACAAGGAGATGGCGGGAACGCTGAAAGACCTGGCGCTGGAGTCATACCGCTATATGTCCACCTGGTTACAGTGGAGCCTGGCTCGCCCAAACTCGGCCTTCCGCGATGAGAAAGTGATCGTGGACGAGGTGAAGGACGGCGTGAAAACCATGCGCAAGCTGGAAATCGTGGACCTGCCGGCGGTGGTGACCGGGACGGATCGTCTGCCGAAAGAGGATTGGTTAGCAAGCTACTGCATGGCTGAACGCCGGCAGGGACGCAAAGTGCTGGTCTATCTGCGGCAAACGGGAACGCGCGACATTCAGGATCGGGTCGAAGACGCGCTCAAACAAGCGGGTCTGAAGGTCACGGTTCTGCATGGCAACATCGATCCCCGCAAGCGCGAGGATTGGATTGCAAAGCGAACTCCGATGACGGACGTACTGGTGTGCAACCCGAAGCTGGTGGAAACCGGTCTTGACCTGGTGGCCTACTCGACGGTGATCTTTTTTGAGATCGAGTATTCACTCTACACGCTTTGGCAAGCAGTACGCCGGGTGTGGCGGTTGGGGCAAACGAAGCCGGTAAAGGCGCTGTTCAGCGTGTACAATGACGCAATGGAATCAGCCGCTCTTGCTCTGATGGGACGAAAGATGCGAGCCGCTCAACTCCTATACGGGGATGAAGTCGGCGGCGCGATTGTCCCCGAAGATGATGGCGATTTCCTGACGCAGCTGGCGCGGCAAGTGCTGGCCGGCGCAGATCTACCCGATCTCGCGTCACTGTTCGCGGAGGACGTGCAGGTGAGTCACAACCCACTGGGCAGCATGATTGCGCCGAGTGTGGTGATGGCGATCCCGCTGTCAACATGGGAGGACTGGTTACAGGAGCGTGGCATGGTGGGCGGTGCGGCTCGCAAGAAGGGTCGCAGTGTGCCGGCTGCGTTACCGGGCCAGGTGACGTTGTTCTAAAGAAAAAGCCCTGGTGTAATGCCAGGGCTTTTTTATTGGGTTAGGGAGTCACAATGCGGTGCAACGTTGACAAAACGTTGCCAAGTTTTCGGGGTCATTGGTGCCGCCGGTGCTCACAGGAATGATGTGTTTAACGTTCAAGGTGATGTCATAGCCTTCGAGAGGGCTGCGCTGACATTTTGAGCATGTGTAGTTGTCTCGGACAAGGATTGAGGCTCGCAAGGTAGGCGTGAAGCTCTTGAGGATGTTTTTTTGCTTTGTAGTCAATCCCTTGATCACTGGAGTCTGTTGGCCGTTCAACCCAAACCGTTGTATGCAATCATCGCAGAAGTAGTTGGGTCCAAACTTCCTACACATGTCCAGTTTTCCCCAATCCGACAAATGAAAACCTGTTTTCTTGTCGTCCAGTAAATGTTGAGGGATAGAACAGGCACGATAGCTGTTCTTCCCATAAATACCTGGTAGACACGATGCGATTTCCGATTCGATACCAACTACAATTTTTGTGACTACTTGTGGGTGTAGATGGTCATGATCTCTACCGAATACCATAAGATCATTCAGATTGTTGCCGCTAGGACCAAATGTAAGGCCGGATAACGATCCTCTTTCGGCAGCGAGTCGTCCTCCGATTGTTTCACTCTCAACCATAACAATGTGGATGGCGGTGTAATAATCACGCCAATAATATTCCAGGTTTGAAGGATCAAACCGGGATAGTGAAAACTTACGGTCATGGGGCTGGCCACTATCCACTTCTGTCATACCTTGATGCATTCCATACCAAAACAGTAAGTAGGAAAGCCACTGCTTGACTCTCGTCACATATTCATGGATTGTTTGATCGATTGTGTTTTCGAATTCTGCTGTCATATCAATCCTCCACCTCCTTGGTCTGTGGCCCCGCGCCTACGGCCAAAGCGATTGCGATTAGCCAGCATTCCAATTGTAACGCCTTATCCAGGTAAACGATTTCAGTAAACAGAATACGACTGGTTTTCCGCGTTCAAGGCGGGAGTGGGTGTTGTGAGAGACACTGGTATGCTCGGACAGCTTGCGCAAAATCACCCTACCTAGTCGCCAGCTTGCCTTGATGTACGCAACCAGGTCGTTCAAGGCCATGTTCTCGCTGGCCAGTTAACGGGGTTCGTTATCTTGGATCGAAGGGGCTGTGTCTCCCCTATCTTTAAAGCAAGGGAAGACAGCCCTGCAATGGTGACTCCGATGATCATCTCTTGATCGTCAATAATGGCCAGGTTGAGCGACTGGGCGGCAAGCATGGCAGCCGTCGCAGAAATGGACCCGATCATGATGTGTTCGCGCGTGTTCACTTATGCTATCTCCTCTGATTTTGCACTCAGGTGTCCCCAGTTGACCAAAACCGATACTAACAAGTATTGTAGCACGGTGGCTCTATGCGCATAAATAAAACAAACAGCTGGTAGCCACCGCTCGTTCGTAAATTCCATGCGATGCATGGATAAACCGGAGCATGCATTCTACACTACGACTATATGGCTAAAAGGATGGTAAGCAGAGTGAAGATTAGGGGATAATTCAAGGCGTTATAATTGAGTTAGGTACAAGAGGCGGAAATCGTATAAGCAGAGAATCAGTTTCTAAGCATGTTAGTTGAAAGGGGATTAAGGTTCGAATTATGGACGAGAAACCACGAGTGCAAGGTATTCCGATTTTTCTAGATGATAATGAGCCGGCGATCGATGATCCTGCTGTGCCGACTGATGTGAGTTATTGGTTTCCAGCAAACACCATTTCAATAAAACTAGCTACATCAATAGAATCCTTACGGGACATTAATAGATTGCTAGAAGTACTAGCTGGACAAGAGGATCCTTGGGCCGACAAACGTATGTTGAAACTCTTTGCCACTCCTCTTTACAGTTTTGCTACAAGTGTTAAAGATCTTTTTAGTGATATTCAGGGGAATGCTTCTGATTACAATAATCTGAGTGACAAGGATCGGCGAGAAGTAAACCGTAGATTGTTATCTTTTAGCAAAGCTGTTCCCCTCAAAGAAGGTACTTTACGAACGATACGAGACAAAATAAGCGCGCATGTAGACAAGGATGTGTTCAAGGGAGATCCCAGAAAAGTATGGGAACTGGTTGATCTAGATTTGCAACTTGATTGGCTTCGTGCCTGTGCCACTGAACTATTGTTTCTTGTGGAACTTGATATCTATGCTTGGACACGTGAAAGTGGGAACACAAGTGTTTTTCGGCTTATGTCAGTAGATGGAGTTCAGGTCGACCTAAAACTTGATGAGCGGATAATAATTGGGGTGACGAAAGCGCGGTCTCCAAAGTATTATATTGCTTCGAAGATTCAAGAAATCGCGCATTTATATCAACAGATAAAGGCGAAACTAATATAGAAAACAGCGGTATGCTGCATGCGGACTTTGACAACAACGTATCATAGTGTAGCGATAAAACCATAGTATCATTAACCTGTTATCGACTTCCAAGAAAATAAAAAGCTAGGTCAATGCATCTTTACGAACTCCTCGCCGACAAAGTAGCTACGTGGCGCCACAACGGGTATCCCACGCCAGACCATCCCGCTATAGCGGAGATTTTGGATTACGCCTGGTTGATACCTGGTGAGCAGCCGCGCGTTCTGCGCCTGGCACAAATCCGCGCTCTGGAAACGTACTGGTATCTGCGCCTCGTCGAGGGTACGCCGCACATCACTCAACTCTACAAGCGCCTTTTCTCCAGGAAGAGCGACCGGGCCAAAGCCTTCGGCATGGATCACCCGGACCTGCTGAAGATGCTGATTGACTACGATTTGGATGAGTTGCTCGACCAGGTGCGCACGGATGATGCGATGGTCAAGAAGTACCGCCTCGAAGCCCTGCGCGAGACGTTTGCCCTCGACTATCCCAGCTACATCCTGGCGCTGGCCATGGGCGCCGGCAAGACCATGCTGATCGGCACGATTATCGCCACTGAGTTTGCCATGGCCCTGGAAACGCCTGATGGGCCATTTATCCAGAACGCCCTGGTATTCGCCCCTGGGAAAACGATCCTCGACGCGCTGCGCGAGCTGGCCGAGGTGCCATATAACCAAATCCTGCCGCCCCGGCTCTACAAACAGTTCATAACGCACTACAAACTGACTTTCACGCGCGATGGAGAAAAGGACCTGCCGATTATCCGCGGCAGTCGCTTCAACATCGTGGTAACTAATACGGAGAAGATTCGCATCCAGAAGCGTTCCTTGCGCACCCGTCAGGGCTGGACCCAGCTTAAGCTGAGCGAGCTAGAGAAGCAGGAGGAGGAGATTGCCAATCTGCGCCTGCAGGCGGTGGCCAGCCTGCCGCACCTGGGGATTTTCTCGGACGAGGCCCACCATACCTACGGTCAGGCGATGGAAGCTGACCTGAAACGGGTCCGGCAGACGGTCAATTACCTGCACGAGAATACGAACCTAGTGGCCGTGGTTAACACCACCGGCACGCCGTATTACCAGAAGCAGTTGCTGAAGGATGTGGTCGTCTGGTACAGCCTCTCCCAGGGGATAAACGACGATATTCTCAAAGACCTGTCGGGTAATATCTACAGTTACCGCTTCAACGATGACAACACCGATGCATTTGTGGCCGAAGTGGTGCGCGACTTCTTCGAGGCCTATGGCGATGTGGTGCTACCCGACGGCGCGCCGGCAAAGCTTGCTATGTATTTTCCCCAGGAAGACGACTTGCAAGCACTGCGACCAGTCATCGAAGGCGTGTTGGTTGAGATGGGACGCGATCCGGCCGTTGTGCTGCGCAATACATCCCAATCCACCCAGGCCGAACTGGATGCCTTCGCGCGGCTGAACGAGTCTGGATCGACCCATCGGGTCATCCTACTGGTCAACAAGGGCACGGAGGGCTGGAACTGCCCCAGCCTTTTCGCGACGGCCCTGGCGCGTAAGCTGCGGTCGAGCAATAACTTCGTGCTGCAAGCAGCCACGCGTTGCCTGCGCCAGGTACCCGGTAACACCCATAAAGCCCGGGTGTATCTTTCCCAAGATAATTACAGCACCCTCGATGCACAGTTGCAGGAGACCTATGGCGAGCGCCTGGCCGACTTGAACCAGACCGGGGCGAAGTCACGTACGGTTCGCCTGGTGGTGCGTAAGGTCGATATCCCGCCCCTGGTTGTGCGCCGTCTGGTGCAGACCATTGTCCCCATAGAGGGTGCGGAAAAGCCCATCCTTCATCTGGTCAAGCCGGCTTCCGGCAGCGCGGATGATCTGGTGCGCGAACGCGCTACTCTCTCGGCGGGGGAGCGGAATGTGCTTTCCTTCCTGGATCAGACCGTCATTGATGGCGGCCCGAAGGAGATCGACCTGTACCTGGCTGCGACTCGGCTAGCCGCCACGTACCGTCTGGAAGTGGGAGATTTGTACCGCTTGCTGCGACAACTGTACGGCCCTGAGCTAGCGCTACAGGAAGCTGACCTGGCCGGCCTGGCCGGGCAGATCGAGGCCCAGGTGCAGCGTTACGCGGTCCAGATAGAGATGGTTGAGGATGCCCTGGCCTTGGTGCGACTAGAAGGCTTCGAACAGTCGGTCGAGGACGGGGAAACGATCTACACCACCACCATCAGTGTGCCGGTGGATCGCTTCCACCTGGTTGCCGACGGGCAGGGCGGGGAAAGCTACGGCTTCCACTACCGCCCCTATAACTTCGATTCGGGCGCTGAAAAAGCGTTCTTTGCCTGGCTGTTGCAGCGTTTGGGGGAAGACCCGGACGATATTCAGGATGTGTATTTCACCGGTGGGCTGACCGCCGAGAAGCATTCCGATTTTTACGTTGAGTACAAGGGCGTTGATGGCCGCCCGCACCGGTATGTACCGGACTTCCTGCTGCGCAAGCGCGATGGGCGCTGCCTGATTGTCGAGATCAAAGATGCGCGCTGGCAGGAGCCGGTCGAGCAGGACTTGCAGCGTGCCGGTCAGGGCCAGGAAGCCCTGAGCGTGGAGGGCCGCAAGCTGATTGCCCTCGACCGCTGGAC
>CAYOHX010000045.1:0-35389 GCA_964403875.1 uncultured Anaerolinea sp.
GTTTCGCGCCTGCATTCACCTCTTCAAGACGATTGATCAGGCAGGTATGCTTACCGCGCCAGGATGCGCGCCATGTTGAGCGCTTCGGTAGACAGCGATTGCTTCTTGGAAATCACTGTCTGCAATGGCACCGGAATGATCTCCCGCCCGTCCAGAGCCGTCATTACCCCAAACTGGCCCGTCGTAATGAACTCTACTGCCTTGACCCCAAATCGGGTAGCCAGGTAGCGGTCAAAAGCCGTCGGTTTGCCACCGCGCTGCACATGGCCCAAAACGGTCACGCGCGTGTCGAAGCCCAGGTCCAGGTCTTCCAGCTTCTGCGCCAGTTCCTGCGCCCGGATGGAAGCGCCTTCGGCAACCACGATGATGGCGTGTGACTTGCCACGCTTGTAAGCGTCATCAACCATTGCCACCACATCCTCAAAGGGTGTCTCTACCTCGGGCACCAACACCATTTCGGCCCCGGTGATGATTCCGGCGCGCACCGCCAGGTATCCACAGGCGCGGCCCATCGTCTCGATGAGGAACGCGCGGTTGTGTGATGAAGCCGTGTCGCGCAGTTTGTCGATGGCGTCGACGATGGTGTTCAAGGCCGTATCCACGCCAATGCACATATCGGTGCCGTAGATATCATTGTCGATACTGGCGGGGATACCCACCACCGGCACACCTTGCTGGGTCAACATGAGACCACCGGTGAGAGAGCCGTCTCCGCCCAGGATTACCAGCGCTTCAATACCCGCATTGTTCAAGTTGCGGATCGCCTGGCGCTGGCCCTGTGGGGTCTTCATTTCCATACTACGCGCGGTGCGCAGGATTGTGCCGCCGCGTTGCAGAATACCACCCACATCCCGCGGACCCAGGTCGCGGAACTTGCCGTGAAGCATGCCTTCATAGCCATCTTCGACGCCAACAACGCGCAATCCCTGGGCCAGCCCAGCGCGTACGACAGCCCGAATGCCAGGATTCATTCCCGGCGCATCTCCCCCAGAGGTCATCACCCCGATGGTTCGAATGGAAGATTTCAACATACGATTTTCCTTGCTGAATACAGATTACTGAATACGAATCGGCTCAACCAATATATTTCCCTCGCCCACCAACTCAATTAACTTTTCGAGCAGGGTTTGGCAAATACCGGTCGTGTCGTTCGGGAATTCCAATTGATAATGTCCCGTGCCTTCAAAAACCACAAAGGCAAATTTGTCTCGTCCTGGATAGGAACGAAGTTTGCCATGCACCACCTTCAGGCGACGAACGTCCCGCAGCTTATCACCAGTGGAACGGAAGATCACCTTGACCATCCGCGGCTGAGTCTCTGCCGCCGAGTCCAAAATCACTGGGGCTACTAAAATCGGCAATACGGGCAAGGGCGCGGGTGGTTCATCGGAGCGGAGCACAGGCGCCTGGGGTGCTGGTGTAGTAGGAATGGGTTTTATTTCTGGCGTGGGCGGTTGGGGTTGTTGTGTCTGCGCGGCCAGCGGCATTTCGACAGGAGCAGTCTGACCATCCAACACAAATAGGTGCCAATCGTCAGGCATCTCGGGGGGTTCCAGCGTATCTTCGGGCGTGCGAGCTGGGGGCGCTGCCGGAGCCGGGGAGACGGAGGCTGTTTCGACAGTTGGCCTGGGGGCTGGTTTGGAGGGAGCTGGTCGGGTTGGCCGCGGTGGGGGAGCGCCGATCTCTTCGGCCTCGGGCATATACGCCACCGGCTCAGGAATTCGCTCTGCCACCTGGTACAGGGGCGCAATGGGCGCATCGTAGATGTTGCCTTCTTCGTCCTCACTAGAGATGACATCGGCAAAATCATAGCCCGCCAGCCCGCCCTCATCCGACACAGGGATATCTTCCAGCGAAACCTCGAAGAGCTTATCCACCAGAATCTTCGGGTCGCCATTGGCTGTGTCAGCCTTGCCCTCGGCAATCAGCACTGCATCGGGGTACACCACCGAATGATACTTCTCCCAGGTGGAGGGGAACACAACCAGCTCAATGTTGCCGTGCAGGTCTTCCAGGGTCACAAACCCCATCGCCTTTCCAGTCTTGGTCTGGTGGTTGCGGAAGCGGGTAACGATGCCTGCCACAGTGATGGCAGCCTTGTTGCGAACCTCGGCCAATTGGTTGGAAAAGTGGGTGGTGCGCCGTCGCAGCGCCGCTTGATAGGGCGAAAGCGGATGATCGGAGACGTACAACCCGATCAACTCTTTTTCCCATTCTAATTGTTCACGGTTGTTCACCGGGCCAAAGGAAGGCGGCACGATGTCTTCTTCCTCCACGCCCACGGCAGCGCCAAAGAAGCTCAATTGGCCGCTCTGGGCGGCCCTGAAGTGGCTGGCGCTAACAGACATGATCTGTTCCAGAGTGTCTAGTAATGCCGAACGAGAACCGAAGCGGTCAAAGGCGCCCACCTTGATCAGGCATTCCAACGAGCGCTTACCTACCTGGCGCAAATCCACGCGCGTGGCAAAATCGGTTAGGGAGGTAAAGGGGCCCTCCTGGCGTGCCTGGCAGACCAAGTCTACCGGGCCCTGGCCCACATTCTTCACCGCGCCCATGCCAAAGCGAATGGAAGCCTTGCCATCTTCGTGGTCTTCGATGGTGAAATCCCAGCCGCTGGTGTTAATATCCGGCGGCAGCACATCAATGCCCATCGCTCGCGAGTCGGCTACATAAGCCGCCACTTTAGCGGTATCGCTCTTCGACGCCGAGAGCAAAGCGGTCATGTACTCTACGGTATAGTGCGTCTTCAGGTAAGCTGTTTGCACGGCAATAATGCCGTAGTCGGCGGCATGAGATTTGTTAAAGCCGTAGCGCGCAAATTCTTCCCAATCGGTAAAGATCCCCTCGGCTGTTTCGTGAGCAATCCCGCGCTCCTCGGCGCCCTTGATGAATTTGAGCTTGTGCTTTTCTAGTTTATCTTTTTGTTTTTTGGCAATTGCCTTGCGCAGTTCGTCCGACTCGGACAGCGTATATCCTGCCAGGTCCACCGCTGCGCGCATGATCTGTTCCTGGTATACGGGAATACCGTAGGTTTCATTGAAGATTGGCTCCATCGACGGATGGCGGTACTCCACCTTCTCTTCATTGTGCATGCGCCGGATGTAGGATGGAATGAAATCGAGCGGGCCAGGGCGATAAAGCGCCACCATAGCGATGACGTTGTCCAGATTCTCGGGGCGCATTTGCACCAGGAAGCGGGTCATGCCCGTGCCTTCCAGTTGGAAGACGCCCGCTGTGTGGCCTTTGCTGAGGAAGTCGAAGGTTTCCTTGTCGTCTATCGGAATATTATCCAGGCCCAACTTGATCCCGTGGCGTTGTTCAATCAAATCACAGGCGCGCTGCATGATCGTGAGTGTCACCAATCCCAGGAAATCCACCTTGAGAAGGCCCAACGACTCGATGATGGACATCTCGAATTGGGTCACCGCCTTAATGGGCGATTCCTCCGATCCGCTGGTGGGCCGGTGCAGGGGCACGTAGTGGACGATGGGCTCATCGCTGACCACAACGCCTGCCGCGTGGGTTCCGGCGTTGCGCACCACGCCTTCCATCTTCCCGGCGGTGTCAATTAACTCTTTGAGGTATTCCGCCTCGTCATAGGCGGCCTTCAACTCGGGCACCTGCTCGAGCGCATCAGGAATGCTGACCGCTTTGCCCGGCACGGCAGGGATCATCTTGCTGATGCGATCCACCTCGTTGAGCGGAATATCCATCACCCGGCCCACATCGCGGATGGAACCGCGAGCAGCCATGGTGCCAAAGGTGATGATTTGAGCCACCTTTTCACTGCCGTATTTTTGGGCGCAATACTCCATCACCCGCGAACGCATGTCGTCCTGAAAATCCAGGTCGATATCGGGCATAGAAATGCGGCCAGGGTTGAGAAAGCGCTCAAAGATCAGGCCGTGATCAATCGGCTCGACCAAGGTAATATCCAGCGTGTAGGCCACCATGGATCCGGCAGCCGATCCGCGCGCGTTGTACCAGATGCCATGATGGTAGGCGTAGCGACACAGATCCCAAACGATCAAGAAGTAAGCATCGAAGCCCATCTGGTGGATGACCCCCAGTTCATATTCCAGGCGCTGGCGCACAACGGGGTCATTGGCGCGTGAGCCGTAACGGCGCTGTAAGCCTTCTTCGCACAATTGGCGCAGATACGTCTCGGCAGTGTGGCCTTCGGGAACCGGGAAGCGCGGCAAGTGATAGCCTTTGTTGGTCAAATCTACGTTGCAACGCTCGGCCACCAGCAATGTATTGCTAATGGCCTCGGGAACTTCGCCAAACAGCGAGCTCATTTCTTCTGGCGAGCGCAGGTAAAACGAGTCTACGCTCATTTTCATCCGGTTGGGATCAGTGAGCAGTGAGCCGGTTTGGATGGAAAGCAAGATATCCTGTAGGCGAGCATCCTCGCGGTTGATGTAGTGCACATCGTTGGTCGCCAGGTAGCGCGCATTGTAGCGCTTGCCCAACTGTAAGAGAGTCTTGTTCAGTTCCAGCAGTTCGGGAATCTCGTGGTGCTGCAATTCAAAGAAGAATCGGTCAGCCCCAAAGACTTCATAATACCAGTCCAACAGCTTGCGACCTTCCTCGGGGCCTTTGTTGCGAATGGCGCGTGAAATTTCGGAGGACATGCAGCCAGTGGTACAGATCAAGCCTTCAGCATGCGCGGCCAAAAAGTCGTGGTCGATGCGAGGATAATAGTAAAAGCCATCCAACTGTGAGGCGGACGCGATTTTAAGCAGATTCTGGTAGCCGGTTTGATTTTCGGCCAGCAGCAGCAGGTGGTGTGATTGTTTGTCAAGGCGGGCGTCCCGATCGACCATGGTTCGCGACGCCATGTACCCTTCCAATCCGATGATCGGTTTAACCCCGGCGGCCGTGGCGGCGTTAAAGAACTCGATCACGCCAAACATGGTGCCGTGATCGGTGATCGCTACGGCGGGCATACCTAATTCTTTGGCGCGCGCGATCAGCTTCTTTGGATCAGAGAAGCCGTCCAGCAGCGAATATTGGGTGTGGACGTGAAGATGTACGAATGACATATACTTTTAAATTAAAAACTACCGCCCATCAGGTTGGATGGCTTAATTATAGCATTTTCAGCCAGAACAAATGTTAAGAATCTATAAATTCAGGCTTTCTCCTGGATTCATCACATGCACCGTAGCAGGCGTTTGGGCGCGCACCCGCGCGGCCCAGGCTTCCGGATCCTGGGCGATCAAACCGAAGGTGTTGTAATGAATAGGGATCACATGTTGAGGACGCAGCAGTTCCACGGCGCGCAGGGCGTCATCAGGGCCCATGGTGTAGTTGTCACCAATGGGGAGGACGGCCAGGTAGATGCCCTCGTCGCCGATCAATTTCATGTCGCCAAACAAGCCGGTATCTTGGGCCATGTAGACCTTCTCGCCTCCGGGTAGCGTAATCAAGAAACCCACCGGGTTGCCGCCGTTGGAGCCATCCGGGAGGGCCGAACCGTGCAGGGCAAAGGTCAGCTTGAGGTAGCCGAAGGGGTGCTGGCGCCCGCCGCCAATGTGCTGCCCATGCGCTTTGACCCCTTTGGCGCTCATCCAGCCGGCAATCTCGGCGTTGCTGATGATCAGCGCGCCGGTGCGTTTTGCTATCTCTACCGAATCGCCCACATGATCCCCATGTCCGTGGCTGACCAGGATGAAATCGGCCGGCACTTTGTCGTGGGTGGTGCTGGCGGCCGGGTTGCCGGTGAAAAATGGGTCGATTAAAATGTGATGTCCGCCTGTCTCCAGGCCCAGGGTAGCATGTCCGTACCAGGTGAAGGTAAAACTCATCGCGACCTCCGTTGAAAAATTCCCGAATTTGCAGTTACATTATACGTTAGAGAAGTTCCAAAAACACGGCTCATTGGGAACTGCCGTGATGGGCGCCGCCATTTCACTTAATGCGGGATTCCTACGCCTTATTAAAAGTCACGAAACAGGAACAACCTCCACTGTGAAGTAGAGGTTGTTCCTGTTTTACACGAAAGGTGATTGGGGCGCGACCGGCAAGATTGGGGAGCCTGCCAGAAGCCGGGCCGGTCCTCAACCGTTGTTATATGCCGTCGACCAAAACGCCGAGGAGCAGCAGCACAAATGCCACCAGCACCAACCAGAAAGCGTAGGGGGCTAAGGCGGAAACACCAGCAACTTGGCCCAACACGCCGAGCACAGCTAAAATCACGGCGATCCAGAACGTTGCTTGTTTGGGTTTTTGAAGTTTCATCATTATCCTCCGTATCCTAATCCAAAAGAACAGTGAACCTTTCCGGCCCCATAACACACAAACCGTGTTACGAAAGGTTTTTCAATAGGCTTGCCCAAAATTTAGGGCAGCAGCTCGATAAAGGTATTCATGGCATCAACATGATGATATTGAATTCAATATGTCTAATTTTTTTGTGAAAGTCAAATGATTTTCGCTCTGCGTTCATGCAGTTCGTTGGACTAACCTAATGCCGTCTGTAAGGTACATTAAAATTATTCCCTTGTCAGATACAACCCCTATACTTCGAAATGGTTGCATAAGGCAAGGGATTGGCTACAAAACCTTCCCGCAGGGAATTATTTATCCGCAAATTTATCAGGCTATTTAAGAAGCATACTCCTTGGTGCGAACGCGCCTTTCCGGGCCGATCACGCGCACAGCCCGGTCATAGACCAGGTAATTCCAGGCCCAATCCAGAAGAACCATCATCCGGTTGCGGAAGCCGATCAATTGGAAAATGTGCACTACAACCCAGGCCAACCAGGCAAACCACCCGCGCAATTCTACCGATCCCAACCTGGCCACGGCACGATTGCGTCCGATGGTCGCCATAATGCCGGGGTCGCGGTAGCGAAACGAGTGCTGATCTTTTCCCTCCAGGGCGCGAAGTAAATTTCGAGCAGCATGCTCGCCTTGCTGCATGGCCACTGGAGCGATCATGGGCAGCGGACGCCCATCCTTGCCTTCCAGGTGCGCCGCATCCCCCAGCACATATACCTCTCGGTGCTCCGGTAATTGTAACGTGGGGAGCACGCGTACGCGGCCCAGGGTGTCCGTCTCTACGCCCAGGGTGGTGAACAGCGGCGCAGCCTGTACTCCGGCAGCCCATACCAGCGTTGACGTAGGAATTACACCGCCACCTTTCAGACGCACTTCCCGCCCATCATAACCGGCCACAGCCGTGCCAAAATGCACCTCTACGCCTTTTTCAGCCAGGGCTTGCTCGGTGAATTCACCGGACCGTTCCGGCATGGCTGGCAACAACCGTTGGGCTGCCTCCAGCAACAAGATTTGCGGACGTTCGAGCGAGAGTCCCGGCAAATCCTTTTGCAAAACCACCTGGGCCAGCTCAGAAATTGCCCCGGCGCACTCTACTCCGGTTGGCCCACCGCCCGCTACTACAAAGGTCAATAACGCCTTTCGGCGAGCGGGGTCTTTTTCCAAGGCCGCTTGCTCGAACAGGCGCAACAGATGATTGCGCATGGCGACCGCATCTTCCAATGATTTCAAACCAAAGGCATGGCGGGCTACATCCTGCATTCCAAAAGTATTGGTCACGCCTCCGGCAGCCAGGATCAAGTAGTCGTAATCCAGTGGGCCCTGGTCTGTTTCCAGGCGGCGAGTAGCGAGGTTCGCGCCACGTACTTCGGCCAGGCGAAATTCCAGGTTGCTTTGCGAGCGCAGGATGGCGCGAACCGGTTGAGCAATTTCATCCGGCGACAGACCAGCCGTTGCCACCTGGTAAAGCAGCGGTTGAAAAAGGTGGTAGTTGTTGCGATCCACCAGGGTAACGCGCACGGGTGCTTTGGCCAGGGCGCGCGCGGCGCGCAGCCCGCCAAAACCAGCGCCGACAATCACCACATGAGGCAGGTTTGCTGGATATGTATTCATCGGAAACTCCTTGTTGTCCGTATATTGTGTTATTTTTCACAAACTAAGTTTACCAAATTTGTCCGATTAATTCAAGTACCTTTCACCAAAGGGCTGAGCAGTAACATGTTTTTTTGACAGAACCCGTTAGAGTTGTTGTGTTTTTTGTTATACTGTTAAGGTGTTCGAGCAGACCTTGCTGGGAAAATGTAGCAGGTTACCCTCGGTCATGTGGCACTCGTTTGATCGTATCTTATGGAGGTTAGTTCTATGGCGCGCGTCTCAATCCCTGTCGATCAGTTTGTAACGGCCCCCTATTCACTTTGGGAAAACCAATGGCTGCTGCTGACCAGCGGCGATTTTTCTGCCGGAAAATTTAACGAAATGACCGTGTCATGGGGGGCGCTGGGATGCATGTGGGGACGACCTTTTGCCCAGGTGGTGGTCCGCCCCCATCGATACACCTTTGAATTCATGGAACAATACCCTACTTTCACCTTATGCGCTTTTGCGCCCGACTTCCGCCCCGATTTGCAACTTCTGGGCAGCCTTTCGGGCCGAGAAACCGATAAAGCCATCCAGGCGCATCTGACACCCGTTGCTGCCTCCAAGGTGGCCGCGCCGGTGTTTGCCGAGGCCGCCTTGACCATTGAATGCAAGAAGATCTATTGGCAGGATTTTGACCCTACCCACTTCCTTGATTCCAATCTGGACAAGAACTATCCGCGCAAAGATTATCACCGCGTTTATTACGGAGAGATTGTTGCCGTTTTTGGAGAATCTACATATCTCCGCCCCAACTCATAACTGGAGGAGTGTATGCCGATCTATCTACTCGATGATAGCCTGAGCGTTGATGTGTACTTCGAGTGCGAAGATGAAGAATTTTCCGACTGCGTGTGCATTGAGATCAAAGAATCCTGTCCACAGGACGAAAAGATCTTTCGTGCCGACGAGATTAATCTTTACATTACTCCTGCCGAAGCGCGCCGTCTGGCTGAGGCCTTGTTAGCTGCCGCTGAGAGCAGCGATGAAATCGACGGCGACCAGTAAACAGGGAGGAATTCTAATGACTGTCCGTGACTTGATCGTTCGTAATCGCAGCTACCGCCGTTTTGCCCAGGGCGAGCCGGTCAGCCTGGAAACATTGCGCGAACTGGTGGACCTGGCCCGACTCACGCCTTCGGCGGCCAATCGCCAGCCTTTACGCTTCGTGCTTTCCGCTGACCCGAAAACCAACGCGCAAATATTTCCCACCCTGGCCTGGGCGGGATACTTAAAGGATTGGCCCGGCCCCGCTGAAGGGGAGCGCCCGGCGGCATACATTGTCATTCTCAACGATACCAATGTAAGCAAAACGGTAGGCTGCGATCATGGCATCGCGGCGCAAACCATTCTGCTCGGCGCGGTGGAGAAGGGCTTGGGCGGGTGCATCCTCGGCTCGATCAAGCGCGACGAGTTGCGTGGCATTCTACAAATCGAGCCTCACTACGAGATTCTGCTGGTTCTGGCGTTGGGCAAGCCGACCGAGGCGGTGGTGATCGATCCGCTCAATGCCGAAGGGGACATTCGGTACTGGCGGGATGAGCAGGATGTGCATCACGTGCCCAAGCGCGCCCTGGATGACTTGATCCTGGGCTAGGCGGCGCGAGGCAGGGGGCAGTTCGTGCCATTCGTGTGGCTCTCGCCGGCCTTTTTGAGCGGAATTCTGCTCGCTTCGGTTTGGCGCGCGCCCTGGCCGGTTTGGTTGGCAATTTCTGTGCTGCCAATTGCGGCGCAACTTGGGTTGTCGCGGCTGCCCTGGCGTTGGGCCGTCTTCCTCTCGCGCCGCCAGCCCATCATGAAGTTCGCGCCCTTGTTCTTGGTCACGTTTCTGGGCGTAGGGGGCCTGCGTTATACACTGGCCCAACCAACCGGCGCCCCTTCCAGCCTGGCCTCGCATAACGACCAGGGCAAAATCCGGCTAATCGCGGTCGTATCGGCACCGCCCGATCGCCGAGAGAAGGTCACGCTACTCAATTTGCAGGCAGAGACCCTTACGGACATGAATGATGTAGGGGTGGGTCGACCCGTCAAAGGTCGGCTGGTGGTCATGCTTCCTCGGGGAGTCGATTTTGAGTATGGCGATCGTCTGGAACTAGTAGGAGCGCCGGCTACGCCGATGGAAAACGGGGATTTCTCATACCGCGAGTACCTGGCCCATCGTGGCATCTATACCGTTATGACCTATCCGCAGACGCGGCTGGTGGAGCGCCAGGCAGGCCGCGCCCCACTGTTCTGGTTATACCGGCTGCGCGAGAGCGCTGGGGTTGTTATTGCGGCGCTTTATCCCATGCCTGAAGCGCCGCTCTTGACCGGGATTCTCTTGGGCGACGACTCAGGATTACCTGAAAGCGTGGAGGAGGCTTTCCGGGCCAGCGGCACATCCCATATCATTGCTATATCAGGCTTCAATATGGCTGTATTAGCAGGATTGTTTTCCTCCTTGTTTGGCCGCCTGCTGCGCCAGGGCTGGGCTACCCTGGGGGCGATTTTCACCCTGGTGCTGTACACACTGTTTGTGGGGGCCAACCCGGCCGTCGTTCGAGCGATGATTATGAGCAGCCTGGCCCTGGTAGCCGTAGAAATTGGTCGCCCGGCGGGTGGGCTGAATTCGCTGCTTCTGGCAGCGGGTGGAATGTGCCTGGGCAACCCCGGATTGTTGTGGGATGTCAGTTTTCAACTCTCGTGCGCCGCAACCCTGGGCTTGATCCTGTACGCAGGACCGCTGCAAGGGGCGGCTGCACGGCTGCTGGAGCGCAAGCTGGCTCCCGAGCGAGCGCGATTCATTGCCAAGCCCTTGGGAGAATACCTTCTCTTCACGTTTGCAGCCCAGGCCACTACTTTACCAATTATCGCGTATCACTTTCAGCGCCTGTCTGTGGGAGCCTTTCTGGCCAACCCGCTCATCCTGCCGCCCCAACCGCTGGTGATGTCGTTAGGTGGGCTGTCGGTGATCGGCGGCTTACTGTGGCTTCCGCTGGGCCAGGTTCTGAGCTGGGTTGCCTGGCCCTTCCTGGCTTACAGCGTGCGCATCGCGGAAATATTTGGGGGGCTGGCGGGCGGCGAGTTGGTCCTTCAGCCTTTCCATCCTCTGTGGCTCGTATTCTATTATGGTCTACTGCTAACGATCACCTTTGCTCGCGGGTGGTTGGCGCGTTTCAGGGAGCGCATCCAGCCGGTGGTCGTGATTGTAGCGGTGGGCGCGCTGGCGGTGTTTGCCTGGCGGTCGGCGCTCGCCGGATCCGATGGATATCTGCATCTGTACTTGTTTAACCCAGATGGACAAACAACCGTTCTGGTGCGCAGCCCTCAGGGGCAAAGTCTGTTGGTCGGCGGTGGCGGCAGCGAGAAAGACCTGGGCGATTTTCTGGCCCGGCGGTTGTCTCCTGGCGAGCGCTCGCTGGACGCATGGCTGTTCACCAGTCCTTCGATTCCCCTTGGCGCGCTGGAAGGGTTGTTCCAAACCTATCCGCCGCGCGCTGTCTACCGCTGTGCCGCGCTGCCCGACAGCGCCGCTGCCAGAGCTTTGGAAGCCACACTCCAAGATGTTCGCGACCAGTTCTTGTCCGTTGGTCAAACGCTGCGCATGAAAGAGGTGGCCATGGAAATCAGAACAGCCCCCGAAGGTTGCCATCTATCCTTACATTTAGGTAATTTTGAGGTTCTGCTGCAAGATTCCACGGTGAGGCTTCCCGGTGGAGAGGTGTTGGAGGCGGCGGAAGGCCGCTGGCTGCACTTGATCACCGATGGGCAGCGGCTGTGGATTGAGGAAGGTTGGTAAGGCGGCGCGAAGGGGCACTTATGGTATACTTTCTTCGACGAATTCCCAGCCAGGAAATCCATGAAGCTCATTATTCAGATCCCTTGCTATAACGAGGCCGAAATCCTCCCGCACACGCTGGGCACGCTGCCACGCCAGATAGAAGGATTCGACCAGGTGGAAATCCTGGTGGTTGACGACGGCAGCCGCGACAACACCGCCGAGGCGGCTCGGGCCGCTGGGGCGGACCATGTTCTTTCGCTCCCCAATCATTTGGGGTTGGCGCGAGCCTTTGCCGCCGGACTGGATGCCAGCTTATGCCTGGGAGCAGACGTAATCGTCAACACCGACGCTGACGATCAGTATTACGCCGGCGACATCGCAACCATCCTGGCGCCCATTTTGTCAGGCGAGGCGCAGATCGTGGTTGGAGATCGGGGTGTGGCCAGTCTTGAACATTTTGCGCCCCTGAAGCGGCGCTTACAGGTGTGGGGCAGCAAGGTGGTTTCAAAGGCAGCAGGTATTTCAGTGCCTGATGCGACCAGCGGTTTTCGCGCCATCACGCGCGACGCGGCGCTGCGCACGCTGGTGCTCAGCGAGTACTCTTACACCCTGGAAACGCTTATTCAGGCGGGGAACACCCATATTTCGGTCAAGTCGGTACCCATCCGCACCAACCCGCCCACGCGGCCCTCGCGCCTCATCCGCACAGTGACCAATTATCTGAAGAACTCTTCGGTGACTATTGTGCGCTCTTACGCCATGTACCGGCCACTGCGGGTATTCAGCCTGGTCGGCGGCCTCATCCTGTTGGCTGGGGTGGCGTTGGGCTTGCGCTTCGTGATCATGCGTTACATTTTGAACAACGATGTTAACCAGGTGCAGTCTTTAATCCTGGCGGCCATCCTCCTCATTGTGGGTTTCCAAACGCTGATGATCGGCCTGGTGGCGGATTTGATCGCGTTTAATCGGAAGATTATGGAAGAGGTGCTGTATCGGCAGAGGAGAGGGGAGAGTGGGAGGTTTGGAGACCAAAAGGTTGACGGCCCCAGTGAAATAACCTCGAGATGATTAAGAAGCACGCAATCACACTGCTGCTTATTCTAGCAATTGTTAGGGGCCTGGTCTATGCTTTCGCATTACCCCCCTGGGGAATATTAGATGAAGAGCAGCACTTTGATTACATCGTAAAGATAGCCCAAACCGGACTCCCCCCGATTGTTGGGCAAGACAAGCTCGATCCTGCTATCATCCAGAGTGTCATCGATACAAACCGTCACCAGAAATTTCATTGGCCCATCCCCTCAGCCGAAGAATGGAACACTTCTTTGGAGCAAGAAAGCTACGAGGGGTATCAACCCCCTTTGTTTTACTACTTATTCACAGTTTTCTACTTAGTGCTTCCAGATGATATTCTTTCTCAGTTATTCGTACTACGAATGATTGTGATCCTATTATCGGCAATTTCAGTCTGGTCTGCAGTTCAATTGACTCAGTTGCTTGTTCCCGAAAAGCCACATCTCCGATACTGGGTGGGGTTTTTAATGCTCAGTTTGCCCGAACGAGCATATTCTTTGGCGCGATTATCGAATGACAGCCTGCTCGAGCTGATTTCAATCTTATTGCTTTGGATTGGCACGTCCACACTCTTGAAAGGTTTGAACTGGAAGAAAACCTTGCTCCTGGGCTTAATTGCAGGACTGGGAATACTGACCAAGGTTTCTTTTATTGGTTTGCTGGTATTCATTCCTTTTATTTTGTGGCAGAACCGTAATGGGAAACAAGTCATCCTCAAATTGCTCGTCGCAGGCTTGATATTTCTGACTTTCTGCGCCCCTTTTGTTTTGTATAACCTGAACACCTATGGCGATATAACCGGCTTTCAAGGCTTCGAAAAGCTTTTTCAGGGTGGTGGAACCTCGTGGGTGCCTGCATATAACCTAACTGGACTATTGCATGCGACCTGGGATATCTTTACAGGATTCTGGTTGATTTGGTGGCAAAGTGCATACGCCGTGGTAACTCCTTTGTTGAGAGTATTCTATGGAGCGCTTTTTGTAGCCACCTTATTCGCAGTTTATGGTTTCCTGCAAGCCTGGAGGAAGGAATATCCCCTCAAAGAATCGCCGAGGAAAATCGCATTTCTCGCTTATCTTGCTGTCATTGGGGTATATGTAATTATCACGTTAAAAGGATATTTCGATGGTATGTTCCCTGTTATTCAGGGAAGATTCTTTGTGCCCGCATTATTTCCGATTACTTTCTTATTTTGTTATGGTTTGTTAGGCCAAGAGAAATCCAGACCGATCCTTGGCGTTGTCTGTGCTGCTCTTTTGGCGGTGGATGCGCTATTTCTCTTTACGTACTTCATCCCTTATCTCTATTTTGATCCGGCAATAGTCGACGGCCAACCCGCTTCTCGCGTCTGGCAAGGTTGGCGATGGGCTCTCAAGCTGTTATTTATGAACTTTTCAGGCGACAAACCCGGTTGGGTGTTATGGTTTTGGATCTCAAGCGTCTTCCTGTATCTGAGTTTCTTGATCATACCGTTTGTAAGTCTTGGCCGCAATCGCCACCAACTATTTCCAATGTTGAAACAAGATGTGGTAAAGAAACTCAGAGATCCATTGATCTGGATCTCATTAGCGACGTTCTTGCTCTTTTTCAGTCTTGCAATCATAAAGCCCAAAACGATCTTCTGGTCGTTGGACGAAGGTGGAAAATGGATTTATATGGAAAGCGTGCTTCGCAACAGAGATCCAGCCACGCCTTTGATTTATCCTGGCAAGTATCTGGATAGCAACTATGAAAACATCGCTCTTTATTTTTTCGCCCCGAAAGGCGATGAGATCTATTCATGGTGGCAAGTGGGCTTCCCACTGCTCACGATTCCTTTTTACAAACTCCTAGGATGGTATGGCTTATATTTTTTGCCTGCTTTTGGTGGAGCCGTTGTTGTTTATCTGAGCGGAAAAATCACACAGGCACTTAAGGGTAATCTTCGGATCGGATATTGGGCTGCCGGGTTGATTGCCATCTCAAGTCCGATCGTGTTTTACAGCGCTACGTTCTGGGAGCATACACTATCGGTCGCGTGTGTTTTAGGAATGGTTTATCTGGTTCTCTTAAATATTCATTCGTCAAACCATACATCTTTTGCTGCAGCGGGAGTACTAGGTAGTTTGGCAATCTTTTTCCGTACAGAGGCGGCATTAATCGTTGCCGGTTTTGGACTGGTTCTAATCTTCGTTCGCTGGCGGAATGCTTTGTGGATGATGCTAGGTGGTGGGGGCGTTTCGTTGGTTTGGGGAGCAACGAATCAGACTCTCATGGGAGACCCGTTGAGTCCCAACGCAGGCGCAATTGTTGATGCAGCAAACTTTAGTACTGTGATTAGCACAGGTCCAAAGTTTTTTTCTTATGCGCTTTTTAACGCGCCTCTCATCGGCGCGTATAGTCTGGGAAAAGGATTGCTTATCGCAGGATCACTGTGTTTGGCGTTTTTTGCAATTTCTAGCATTTTCCTAAAATCGCGCTGGTGGTCCTTACCTTTTTTAGGGGGAGTTGTATTTGTCTGTTCTTATGTTCTGTTTCAGGCCGAATTATATCGATCATTGCATGGTTTTGTGCTTATCGCGCCTTTCGTCCTGTTTGCAGCCTGGATTTTTAAGTCGAACTATTGGCGAAGGCATAAAGCGTTTTGGGCAATGGTGATTGGATCGATGACTGTGTTCACGCTGGGATATACCATCCGAGGCTGGTTGGCTGCGGGGGGATTACAGTGGGGACCACGGTACATGCTAGCTTTCTACCCGCTGATGATGATCGCGGGGATTCTGGCTGTTCAGGAATTTATCGAAATGAATCAGGGGTGGAGGAGGAAGCTTGTGTCCTCACTAGCATTGATCACCTTACTGGTTGGAGTTGGATATCAGTCAAGAGGGTACTATACAATGCTAATGACCATGCGCCTCTATAATGAGAGCGCCCAGGTTTTACGAACCATGAAAGACGAAGTGATTTTCACCGAATGCACCTGGATGCCAATGGTGATTCCTGATTTGTATTGGAGAGGCAATGTGTTTAAGGGTGAGCCGTCGGAAACAATGGTGAGAAATTTGGGGTTGGTAGGGAAGGATGAATATGTAGAAGTGGAAATGCTGTCATGTAACACAGCAACGCTAGACCAGGTACAAAGCAATTACAAAAGTAACTTCGGTGGTCTCATCGTAAGAAAACGCCTGCTTAATGATCACTACTAGAGACTGGTTCAGGGTTAGTTTGGTACGAGGAATAAACTACTTGCCAGTCAATTTATGGTCTATGGAAATCGGCTCTTCGAATTAGAAACAAACGCCGTCAGGGAATAAGGTAGATAATGCCAAACACTCAAATAGTCACTGGAAATTATTTTAATAAACACGAATCCAAGAATAAGATTTATCGTTTTCTTGTAAAGGGTTATAAGAATACACTTCTTGCCCTTGTTGCAGATTTGCCAATCAACTCATTGTTAGAGATTGGTAGCGGAGAGGGCTACATTCTGTCCTATATCAGGCAACAAAAACCAGAGATTCAAATGATAGGGTCCGATATTGATTACTCCCTCATTTCATCTTCTGAAAATTTCCAATCCTTCAGCCGAATTGTAACATCAGGAGAGAGCATCAGCTTTAAAGCACAATCTTTTGATTGCGTTGTTGCCTGCGAGGTATTGGAGCATGTTCCTCACCCTGAAAAGGTGCTTGATGAACTATACCGGGTCACCCGGCAGTATGTATTAATCAGCGTTCCTCGTGAGCCTGAATGGCGCTTACTTAATATGCTTAGGTTAAAGTACTTGAGGCAATTGGGCAACACTCCTGGACATATCAATCATTGGTCCAAAAAACAAATATTAGCTTTGGTTGAAAAATATTTCTGTGTACTCCATGTAAAAACTGCTTTTCCTTGGACTTTCATACTAGCCGTAAAAGATGTAAGCAAAAGTAATCCATAAGTAGTATTGTATCTTGGGCTATGACTCGTAAAATGATAATAGACACATAAATTGGTGAATTGGTGAATTGGAGGAAATATGCAACACCGTTTCTTGTATAGAGTTTTTTCGCTTCTCTTAGTCATTGGATTGCTTTTGGTGGCATATCCAGTAGGCGTAAAAGCTATGCCTGCTGGCACCTGGCAGACGGGTATTAAAATTCAAAACCTGAGCTCGACCGAAGAAGCAACCTTGATTGTAGATCTATATGCTCCGGCGGGTGGCGCCGTTGCCACTTCGATCTCCACGACCTCAACTGGGCAGCCTTTGAAGGCCGCCGCAGGAGGTTCGGTGGAAGTCTTCCTGCCCTCATATTCAATTACCGCCGGTCAATATTCTGCGGTTGTAAGCTCGAACGTCGAAGTAGGTGTCGTTGTTACGAACACCAATTACACCGCTGGCTTGGCCGACAGTTATAACGCGATGGCTCCTGGTAAACAGATCTCCGTGCCCACTGTGTATCACGCCCATAATAGTTGGAGCACTGAGATTTTTATGCAGAACACCAGCGCCACTCAGGCGGCGAATGTAACAGTCAACTTTGTTGAACCCTCCAACTCGGGTTCGGCAGGTGACGGTGTTGCCGTTCGTTCTGTCCCTGTGGTCATTCCTGCGGCTGGGGTTGCATCTCTGGACACTTCCACTGCTCAGTTTGGAACAGGTGGCACTTACGATTTGGGTTGGTTCATTGGAGCCGCCACTATTCAATCGGACGTTGATTTGGCTGTTGCAATCAACCAGGTCCGTGTGGTGGGTAGTGGGGATGTTCGAGGCAATGTTATGGTGGCTAATCGTGGGTTGTCCGCTGTGGACGGCGGCACCAAAGTTTTGTTACCCTCCCTGTATAAGACCTTCGGCGGCAATGGCTCTTGGCAGTCAGGTATCAAAGTTCAGAACGTGTCTGGTTCTACGGCGCATGTCACCATTCAATTTGCTGGCGACCCCGGATATCCTGCCTTCAATGGCGTGAAAACGATGACGATTCAACCGGGTCTGAACGAGGAATTTTACCTTCCCACTGGCAAGGTTGACGGCGGCGCTACTGCTCCTGATTGGTTCAAGGGCTATGCGGTGGTTACGTCAGATGTGGCAGTCGTGGCTTCTGTCCTTCACACAAATTACGGCGCGGCGGACAACTTCGGTGTGGCGGTCGGATATGCTGGTTTTGCGACAGGTGCAGACAAGCTCAGCCTCCCCTCCCTATATGTGTGGCCGTCGGGAGCAGGTGTGTGGATTTCTGGTATCAAAGTCCAGAACCTGGGAGGAAGTTCAGCAACTTTCACGGTCAAATTCACGGCTGACCCAGACTCGTTTGATAAAACTACCGCTACCACAGGCCAGGTAACTCTTGGTCCTGGTGAGGCGTATGAGTTCTACATGGGCAGTGTGATGAATCCCGGCGGAATTAATATTCCCCAAGGCTGGAAAGGATCTGCCGTTGTCACGGCAACGGATACCTCCGCCGAATTAGTCGCGACCGTTCTGCACACCAACTACGGTCGACATGTTGCCAATATGTACACTGGGGTTCCTTATCCCTAGACTTCTTTAGACCTAAAAAAAAGCAACTTCACACTGGAGGTTTCTTCAGTGTGAAGTTGCTTTATAATTACCAGTACCCCCAATGTAGGAGCATATATGAAATCTGAACAGATGAGAAAAGCTGCGGTTTTATTTTTTCTGATGTTTTTATTAGTTGGTTGCGCACCGGCAGAAGCAACAGCGGTACCCACTCTCATAGCTGCCCCAAGTCAAAAAGTATTTGAATTTCGAGTTCCTGATGTATTGCCAACCCCATCCACTGGCAAGGGCAGTGTTTTTGGAACCATGGTCACAGATGATATTATCGATCTTCGTGGTTTTATTGTTTATTTAGGTGGACTTGCGGTTGTTAGCGATGGTCAATACGCCGGAATCTTGGACGAGGACCGCGCACCTTTTACCTATATCGATACAGTGAATGGGAAATTTTTTATAAACGATGTTGACCCTGGCCAGTATTCACTCATTCTTTACGATATTGGCTTCGGAGGTCGAGCATATATGGACGAATCCGGAAGTGTCTATGTGATAGAAGTGGTTGCAAATCAGCAGACCAATCTCGATGAAATTTTTATTGATCTTTCCGAGTAAGGTAAAGGTGTTTGTGAAAAAATGCCCCCATTGGTTCATCGATTAATCCAGGGCTTTTGGGATCAAATAAAACGGAAAGGAAATGGAAGGTCGTTCGTACCTCTCTTTATCATTATCCTAACAATTATAGTTCTTGGATTCGGCTTTATTCAAGACAAGAACTTCCTCTTAAAATTTCCGTGGACTTTCAACCTCAAATTCTTAGCGTATGCGTTCATTGCGTATAGTGCTGAATTGTCGCTTCTAGCCTTATTGTGGCATCAACTTATTTCACATTTTTCTGGAACTAAAATCGGGCGGACAAATTTTTACATTTACTTGGTATCTGCCGCCGCCCGCAGAATACCAACTCCAATTTGGTACCTGGGGAGCCGAGCGAGTTTATACTCCTCTTCCTCAGTATCTCTTAAAACTGTGATGTCAGGCTCAATTATTGAAATGGCCCTGCTATTAATTTCGGGATTATTCATACTTGCTATTTTCATCCCTTTATATTCATTCTCGAAATCATGGTACTGGTGGTTCACTAGTATCATCCCGATAATCGCATTTATGGTATTTTGGAAAGAACCAGATATGCTCGTTAAAATAATAAACTGGGGGTTAAAGAAATTCAAGAAAGTTGAATTAACTGCATCAATGGATCGTAACCTGATCATTCGATGGATATTTCTTTACTCATTAATATGGATGCTTAACGGGTTGGCTTTTTTGTTTTCGATTAAAGGCTTAACAGCAATATCAATACCTTCCTGGGATTTATTCGGGCTCGGAACAATATACTTGTTATTAGCGTATATCTCAATGTTTCTGACGGCGGGCTTTGGTCTGAAGGAAATTGTTGTTGGAGCAATAATCTCTCAATGGATGCCGTTTACTGTAGGGGTCATACTTTCTTTTGCGTATCGAATAATCATGACAATTGTGGAGTTAGCAGGTATTGGGGTGGCTTGGTTGATAAATCGAAAAGGTTCCAAACCACCCTTGCAAACATAACGGAGGTTTGTGATGCGGGAATTAAGGTTACTTGCTGGAATCGTAATTGGATTATTACTAGTGTCGTGTTCAACTACCCCAAATCCTCAGACTTTGTCTATTCCTGAGGTTGGTCTAGAATCTGCATATCCTTCTTCTCCGGAATCCAAGATTATTATCTCTGGAGGATATCCCGGATCGAATGCGCTTTCTCATGTTGTTGGCGAATTCCCAAAAATCATTATTGAGCCCTCTGCTCCAACATCAGGAAAAGCATCAATCAGTGGAGCCATATTTTCTTACACCAACAATTTTGGTGTAGCGAATGTACCAATGTTCTTAACATATGTTGAAGAAGGAGAAGAATTGAAACTTCCTGCGAATGGCCCTGATCAAACAAAAGGTGATATTGAAGGGCAGATCGGCGCTACCGGTGAGTTTCAAATCAAGGATATTCCTCCAGGGAAATATTACATTCTTATTTCCTCTACCCTTAGCTGGACCCCCGTCGTCGACACCTCTACTGACGCCTATACCCCCATCCTCTTCACCTTTGAAGCTGACCAGTCTTATCCTCTCGGGGTGCTCCAGGTTTCCTGGCCCTAACCCCCCTCTTTAAACTCTACCAACCAACCACCTCCGCAGGCCGGCATCGAAAGCCCTTCCGCTTTCTCGCCGGCCTCGCCGACTCTCACGCTGTATTCCACGCCTGGCTCCATGTCAAAATCCGCATATCCCAGGCCCATTTCGGGCGCAAAACCTGTGAAAAACACGCTCTCCCCACCCGCCCAGGTCACCGTGACCCGCGCGCCTGCCAGCGGTTCGCCGTTGATGTCCAGTACCTGCACCGCCAGGATACCCGGCGGCAAGCTGCTGTCGCAAACCTCCTGCCGGCCTGTCTCGCGGAACGGATCTGTCTCGACCCGCAGCGGGGTGGAGGATGGGCGCGGCGTGAAGGTGGGGCGCGGCGTGACCGTGGCCGTCGGTGGAATGACTGGCGTGGCAGTAGACACAGCCTGACCAATTTCCTGCGTAACGCCCGCGGTAGGTTCTGTGACGGCCTGAGTGGGGGTGGAAGTGGGCAGCGGGCCCGAACCGCGCGGTTCCAGGGTGGGGCCGCCGGTGAGCGCTGAAGCCAGCAGCGCCAGGCTGCGCACCTCGGCAGCCGAGCCGTTTTCGGCCAGCACACGCTGCGCTTGAGCCGCCAGAATACGAGCCGGGTCATCATCGTTTAACAGGGCCAACCGCAGTTTAGCCCTTTCCAGGTTGCCATCGCCCTGATAGGAAATCGCAATCAGGCGGCGATACTCATTGCGAGCTGACTCTGTCAGCGCTGAAGGCTCTGCGTCGCGATAGCGCACCGGAAACCAGACGACCGAAACCAATGCGCCCAGCAAGACGCCGACCAGCAACCCGGTAAGTAGATACCAATGGCCACGCTGCTCGTTCATGGCATCTCCGTGGACAGAGGGGCCGCCCCTTGCATGGCGCGCGACAGAAGCGAAAGCACCTCCAGGTCGCTGGCCGAATAACCCAGGTCGCGCGCTGTCACCAGGGTTCGCATCAGCACCTGGGATGGGCTGTCATCACTGATCATGCCTAGCCGTCGCTGAGCCAACGGGAGATTGCCGTCCTGGCGATAGGCCTCGGCCACCATCAACACATAATCCGCTTTGTAATCTTCGCGGAGCGTGCTGGCATCCAGGTCACGGTAAGGGGCAGGGTTGATCAACCACCCGTAAACCATCCCTATAGCCAGCCCGGCTACAATGCTGGCAAGAAAGAAGAAGATACGCAAATTACGCATTTATTTCTTTAGCATTGGAATATTGACACCGCGCTGGATCGCGGCGTTGATCGCTTCGGGATACCCGGCGTCCACATGCCGAACCACGCCCATACCGGGGTCGGAAGTCAGCACGCGCTGCAGCCGTTTGGCGGCTGCTTCACTGCCATCGGCCACAATGACCATCCCAGCATGTTGGCTGAAACCAATACCCACACCGCCGCCATGATGGAATGACACCCACGTGGCCCCGCCAGCAGTATTAATGAGGGCATTAAGGATTGGCCAATCGCTAACAGCGTCCGTGCCGTCGCGCATGCCTTCGGTCTCGCGGTTTGGAGAAGCCACCGAGCCTGCGTCCAAATGGTCGCGCCCAATGACGATGGGAGCCTTGACATCGCCACGCGCCACCATCTCGTTGAAGCGCAGCCCAGCCTTGACTCGCTCGCCATAGCCCAGCCAGCAAATGCGCGAGGGCAACCCCTGGAAGGGCACCTTCTCGCGGGCCATTTTCAACCACCGCTGCAAGTGCTCATCATTGGGGAACAGATCCATCACCGCCTCGTCCGTTCGATAAATATCTTCGGGATCACCCGAAAGCGCCACCCAACGGAAAGGACCCTTGCCTTCGCAGAACAGTGGGCGGATATAAGCCGGAACAAAACCAGGAAAACCGAAGGCGTCTTTCACGCCGTAATCATAGGCCCGCTGGCGCAAGTTATTGCCATAATCAAAAACTTCCGCGCCCTTGCGTTGAAAGTCCAGCATGGCCTCGATATGCCTGGCCATAGATTTCATCGAACGCTTCTCATACTCTTGCGCGTCCGTCTTGCGCAGATGGTCAGCCTGCTCCACGCTCAACCCCGCCGGAACGTACATGAGCACATCGTGCGCTGGGGTCTGGTCCGTGACCACATCGGGAATAATGCCTCGCATGGCCAACTCGGGATAGATTTCGGCAGCGTTGCCAATGAGGCCAATGGAGCGCGGTAGACCCTGGTCTTTGGCTTCTTCCACCAGTGTCATGGCCTCTTCCAGAGTGTCTACCACCACATCCACATAGCCGATCTCGCGGCGGCGGTGCGCACGGGCCGGGTCCACCTCCACCACCCGCCCCACCCCCTCGTTCATGGTGATGGCCAGGGGTTGCGCTCCGCCCATTCCGCCCAGCCCAGCGGTGAGCACGAACTTGCCTTTGAGCGAACTCCAGCCACGTTGCTGGGCCAGGGCCGCCAACGTCTCATAGGTGCCCTGCAAAATACCCTGTGTGCCAATGTAGATCCACGAACCGGCTGTCATTTGCCCGTACATGATCAGACCCTTGCGCGCCAGATCGTCGAAATGCTCCTGCGTGGCCCAATGAGGCACAAGGTTGGAGTTGGCAATTAAGACACGCGGCGCATCGGGATGGCTCTTGAACACCGCCACCGGCTTGCCTGACTGTACCAGCAAGGTCTCGTCATCTTCGAGATGACGCAAGCAGTCCAGAATGGCGTCAAAGGCTTCCCAACTGCGAGCGGCCTGTCCCCGCCCCCCATACACAACCAGATCCTCGGGCCGCTCGGCCACTTCGGGGTCCAGATTGTTCTGGATCATCCGATACACCGCTTCGGTCAGCCAGGACTTGCAGGTCAACAGCGTCCCGCGTGGGGCGCGTATCGTTCGTGGGGTGGACATAAGGTATCTCCTTCCTTAATTCATCCGGTTAGCACATCCGACAGCACTATTTTTCCGCTACAGCCCACAAATTTAAGCCCATTTCAAAATAGCCAAAACTCAACCGGGACATATCAAAACCAGCCGTTCCAAAATACCAGCCTATCAATGGTAAAGTATACGCGAAAACATGTTCATGAATTTCTTCCGCGCTTACCAGCTTCACGCCAGCCATCCATTTTAAAAGCTTATCACTCCAGGCAGCCGGCGTGGTTAATATAACTCGACCAGAAGGAATCAAGACTCGATAAATTTCTTTGAATAATACCTGTAAGGCAGCCGGATCGAGGTGTTCGATCACAGCCAGCAGCGTGACGACGGAGAAGAAATTGTTATTAAAAGGCAGCGAGGGGGCATGGTTGAGGTCCAGTACATGCCAACGAACATCCTCAACGGTTGTCTGGGGGGCAAGCTGATCAACCGCAAATTTTTCGGTAAAGGACGTGTGCGAAAGGAAGTAAGGATAAGATCCGCAACCGATGTCTAAAATACGCCCCTGTCGACACTCCGCGGGGATCAGGCGGTTAGCCTGTTGGGCTCGTTTTCGGGCTAGAAAAGGCTCTAGTAGGCCGTGGCCGCGGGTGACGGTATCGCTCATGAAGACCTGCCAGGGGTAAGGTTGGTAAGATTATATCATTAAGAAGAAATCCCTAAGGGTCTCATCGGCCCTTAGGGATTGGAGGATGCTATTTTAATGAAGAACTCTATCGTGAAGCTTGTTCGGCAGCCAACTGTGCCTGGCGAGCCAGGTCGGTGGCGGCGGCCAAAATGCGCAGCGCTTCTTCGGGGTTATGGAAGCCCATGCTGTTCTCCGCGGCGATAAAATCCCAGCGGAGTTGGGCTGCACGGTGTAGGGCGCGCGCCTCCTCCAGTTTAGCCGCGTCCACATTCGCGTTGGCAGCCGCGGCTTTCATGGCGTTAATGGCGTCCACCAAGGCGGCCTCGGTTGCCATCATGGTCTGATGAACGCTCTGCTGAATGATGTTCACCCGACCAACCACGTAATCCACGTCGGTGTGACAAGTGCCGCACGATGCAGCCGGGTTGACGAGCGGGCTTTGGACATTGTGATTCGAGAACTTGGCTGCCCCGTCACGCGTGTAAGGCATGTGACAGTCGGCACAGGAAACACCCGCATTGTAATGTGTGCTG
The DNA here is from genome assembly GCA_964403875.1 of uncultured Anaerolinea sp. Lineage (GTDB taxonomy): Bacteria > Chloroflexota > Anaerolineae > Anaerolineales > Anaerolineaceae > Anaerolinea. The sequence goes on from CAYOHX010000045.1 coordinate 24,478, forward strand.
CCGGCAGTGTAGGTTTCGTATTCCGGGTGCTGCATCTTGATCATCGGCGCGCCGGAATCGGGGTGAGTCCAGTCGGTGAAGCCGGCCTCGGTGTAATAAGCTTCGATGTCTTCGATCGATGTTCCGCCTGCCCACGGGAAGGTTAGATACTTGCCTTCGCCGGCGAAGTAATACTCTACATGACAGTTTGCGCATACCAATGTGCGCATTTCTTGGCGGGTGAAGGTGGTCCAATCCTTGCCCTGGGCTTCCAATGCTTCGATCAAAGCGGGATTGGTCACCACCAGTCGCATTGTACCGGCTTCGTGGCAGTTGGCGCAGCCGATGGTCTGATCGATATGCTGGCCCAACTCGCTGAAGGGCGTCTTGTCATATTCAGCCATGCCCATCTCATTCCAGAGTTTGGGGTTGGTAGCCGACTTGCAGGAGTAACATGTGCCCGGAGTCGCGTCACTGATACGCTTGGATTCGCGCACGTCTTCCAGCGCCCACATGTGTCCTCGGTCATCCGTGTACCCCTTGGAGAAAGGATACCCCGCAAATAGGGCCACCAGCATGGGATCCTCGGCCAGCTTATCCACGGCAATTGAACCGCCATAGGTGGTCTTGGTGGCATTTTCCTTGGTCTCCAGGAAGGTGGTGTACTGATTGGGGAAGTTCAAACCCCATTTGGAACTGTCTGGCTCCAGAGCAGCGATTTCGATCATGGGCTTCACGCCGCGGTCAGGGGCAGGCTGGTTGCTAATAAACACCAGCACGGCCACCAACAGCGCCGCCAGCACGATGACGATGCCGGTTAAAATCAATACGGTCGGAGAGTATTTTTTCAACATTGGGTGACCTCTCTATTTAGTTTTGTCTTGATAGGGCAATATGGAAATGCCGCGCTGCCCATGAGCGACGTCGCGGTGACATTCGAAACAGTAGCGTTCCGAATCCATCTGACCGTCCGCCACGTTTGCAACGGTCTCGCCGTGACAGCGCAGGCAGTTTTCTTGAATGATATCTTTGGTATGCGGTTTGGCCCGCAGCGGCTCGGGCAAGTGGCCAATGGTGAAGGCCGAAACATGATTAAAACCCGACTGTGCCTTGACCAGATATTTGGGGATGAATTCGTGCGGCGTGTGGCAGTCGTTGCAGGTCGTCCAGGCGCGGTGCCCGCCGTGGAACCAGCCTTCATAGACCGCATCCATCACATGGCAGTTGTTACAGGTGGTCGGGTCGTCGCCCAAATAAACCGTGAAATTGCTGACGTATAGGAATGTGCCCAATACGACAACCAATGCGGCCACCGCAACGATGATGGGAAGTTTCATGCCCCTCCTTTTGATAGTTTTGATAGATTCTTGCGGATCACGAGCACCACTTATTATCTATGATGAGCTTACTTTAATCTTTGATTAATGTCAATTTAATGTATTCAAAACCCTAAGGGTCTTTAAGACCCTTAGGGTTTGAGATAGTGACCACCAAATAATCTTCTTTATCCCACCGGCTGCCCCACATACTCCGCGCCGCGCTGCAAGGCTTGCGAATTAAGCGGCAGCAGACGATGGTGACGGGCTGGCAGGTGGGCTTTCAGGGCCTTTTCGATGGATTCCACAGGCAACACTGGCAGATTGGCCAGCAAGGCTCCCAGCAGCACCATATTGGTCATGCGCTTGTCGCCCAAACTCTCGGCAATTTCGCTGGCGGGCACATTGACCACGGTAATATCGCGACGATCCACAGCCTGGGGAGCCATGGAAGCATTGACCACCAGCACGCCGCCCGCTCGAACCGTGGGCGCGTATTTATCCAGTGAGGGAAGGTTCATAGCAATCAACGCCTGGGGAAATTTCACCAGGGGTGATCCGATCTCTTCATTCGAAATGATGACCGTGCAGTTGGCCGTTCCGCCCCGCATCTCGGGCCCATACGATGGAATCCAGGTGACTTCCTTGCCTTCGTCCATCGCGGCATAGGAAAGCAACTGCCCGGCAAACAACACGCCCTGGCCACCAAAACCAGCTACGAGGATTTCGGTTTGCATGGATATGGCCTCCTATATGCGAATCTGCTTGACGGCCTCGGAGATCTTATAATCTCCGAGCGGGTAATAGGGCACCATCTTCTCCGCCAACCAGGTCAGGGCCTGGTTGGGGTCGATACCCCAGTTGGTGGGGCAAATAGATAGGATTTCGACCATGGAGAAACCCAACCCACGCATCTGAGTCTCGAAAGCCATCCGAATGGCTTTCTTCGCCAGGCGAATGTTCTTGGGGTCGTGCAGGCTGCGCCGAACGATGAAGCTGGCTCCGTCTAATGTAGAGAGCAGCTCCGAAGCGCGCACAGGGTAACCGGCCTGTTCCACGTCGCGCCCGGCTGGGCTGGAGGTGGTCTTTTGTCCCGGCAGGGTGGTGGGGGCCATCTGCCCGCCGGTCATGCCGTAGTTGGCATTGTTCAGGAAGAAGACCGAAATGTTTTCGCCGCGCGCGGCGGCATGGATAATTTCGCCCATGCCAATGGAGGCCATGTCGCCATCGCCCTGATAGGTCATCACCACTTTGTCGGGCAGCACACGCTTGACCCCGGTTGCCATGGCTGGGGCGCGCCCGTGCGGAGCTTGCACCCAGTCGAAGTTAAAGTAATTGTAAGCAAAGACCGAGCAGCCCACCGAGGCCACCCCGACCATCTTTTCGCGCAGCCCCATCTCGTCAATCACTTCAGCAATCAATCGGTGCGCCACACCGTGGGTGCAGCCAGGGCAGTAATGGGTGGCGCTTTCGGTCAGCCCCTCGGGACGCGCATAGACGACTTCCTCCAGGATTGGTTCAATCGTAGCCATTCCGTATTCTCCTTTAATTCGCGCCGGTCATGCGCGCCAGCCAGCGGTTGCGAGGGTGGCCTTCCAGGGTCAGCGGACCCTTGGCCAGGCGGCGAATCTCTTCGAGGATCTCGTCGGGGAAGGGCACTACTCCGCCCATACGCCCGTAAAATTCAACCGGACGGCGGTTAGCCACGGCCAGGCGCACATCCTCCAGCATTTGACCGGTGCTCATTTCCGTCACCAGGAACGCCTCCACCCGATCAGCCAGCTTGGAAATCATCTTGGTGGGGAAGGGGTTGAGCGAAATGGGCCGCAGCAGCCCCACCGGAATACCCTCGGCGCGCGCGGCGCGCACTGCCGAAAGCGCCACCCGCCCCGCCGAGCCGTAACCGACCACGGCAAAGCGAGCATCTTCCATGAAATACTCTTTTACACGCACTTCGTTGGCTTCCACAGCCTGCCAGCGCTGGAGCATACGCAGGTTAGTTACCTCTTGATCCGGCGGGTTGAGGTGGATGGAACTGAGAATGTTGGGCTTGCGACCAACTGCGCCCGTCGCTGCCCAGGCGGGGAAGGTCTCGCGCACTGGCATCATCGGCGGAAGCTCAGCCGGTTCCATCATCTGGCCCAGGCTGCCATCCAGCAGCAGTACGGCGATGGTGCGGTATTTCTCGGCCAGGTCGAAGCATTCCACCGTCAAGTCAATTGCTTCCTGAACGCTGGCGGGGGCTAAAACGATCATGTTATAGTCACCGTGCCCGCCGCCGTGCACGATCTGGTTGTAATCGGATTGAGCGGGGGAGATATTACCCAGGCCAGGACCGCCACGCATCACGTCCACCAGCACAGCCGGCACCTCGGTCGCGACGATGTAGGAAATGCCCTCCATCATCAGGCTGATGCCTGGCCCGGAGGAGGAGGTCATCGTGCGCGCACCGGTGCAGGCTGCGCCGTAGACCATATTAATGGCCCCCAGCTCGCTTTCAGCTTGTACGAAAGCTCGACCCAACTCAGGCATGCGCCGCGACATCCATTCCAGGAGTTCGGTCTGGGGGGTGATGGGGTAACCGAAGTAAGCATGCAGACCTGCCCGAACGGCAGCTTCGGCAATGGCTTCATTGCCTTTGATCAATTCACGTGCCATTGAGAGCCTCCTAGGCTTCGCCGCCGGCGGCGCGAGTGCGCAGCACCTGGCGGTAGACGGTGATGGCGGCTTCGGGGCAAACGATGGCGCAAATTCCACAGCCGGTGCAGGCGTCGTTCGCCAACTCGGCAGGGTGGTATCCTTTGGCGGTCAATCGCTCGCCGGACAAATGGAGTGCGTCTTGCGGGCAGGCCGCCACGCACAAATTGCACCCTTTGCAATACAGCTCGCTAACAACCACGCGTCCCTTTACGGGCATTCAGGCCTCCTGTGATAAACAGATAACCAGGGTCTTATAAGTGGTATTATTACACACTTTTTTCGTCTCGCAGCATTTCCGGCCTGTAGAGACAAATGAGGGGTGCAAGTCGCATATACATGCGTCCCACACCCCCGAGCGGCCTCTTTTGCCGGTATGCTTTAGAGACTCCACAAATCTATTATGCACGAAAGGGAAGCGTGAACAATAGTGACAACCGTCCAAAACCGGATAAACATTCGGCACGTCGATTGTCTGACATTTCCTTCTGATCGTTTATGGAAATGCCAGTTGACAAATGCATTGTGTTTCTGTATAATACAAATAACTCTGTATTACAAAGATAAATGCAGAGCAAAGGAAAGTATATGTTTACCCAATTGAACCTCAAAGAAATTGAGAAAAAAGCTTTTCGGGCCAACTATCAGGACGGATTGTTGGATATTAATATGGGGGGAATCGTCGCCTGCATGGCATACCTGCAAACGCTCACCGATTCTGAAGAAACACCGATCTTTGGAATGGTTGTATTTGTCGCCGGGATGATTGCAAGCAGCCTCATCTTCTGGCTGGGCAAAAAGTACATCACCCTGCCTCGGATGGGACAGGCAACCTTTGGGACTGAACGCCGCCGGCGCAGCCGTACCCTTGCTGTCATCCTCGGTATCATTGTGGCTTTGCAGGCGGTGGTGGTCATTTTTTCCGTCGTTGTATGGGGTAACCCGGAATTACAGTCGCGGTTGACTTTCCTGGAAGGAGAACACAGGGCGATGGATTTGTTGGTGGCATCCATTGGCGCCATGTTTGTCGGCCCCAGCGTGGCCCTCATTGCCTACTTCTCAGATTTCCTTCGTGGATATTACATTTCCTTGCTTATGGCGATAGGGGTTTTCTTGATGATTTTTCTTAACCAGCCGGTCTATTTGATGGTTTGTGCCGCGCTGATTATCCTGCCCGGAGTCGCGTTGTTCGTGCGTTTCCTGTTAACTCATCCCCTCCCACCCGCCGAGGCGCGACATGGATAAGCCCACTTCTTCGGACCTCTCTTCCCTGGTGGATATTGACCGGTTGGTGCACGAGCCTGCCCGCCTGATGATTTTGGCCAACCTCTATGTGGTGGAAAGCTCGGACTTCGTCTTTTTGATGAACCAGGTGGGGCTGACCTGGGGAAATCTCTCAGCTCATTTGACCAAGCTAGAAGAGGCCGGATATCTTGAAATGGAAAAAGCCTTCAAAGGCAAGCGCCCCAACACCCAACTGCGCCTGACAGAGAAGGGCCGAGAAGCATTCAAAGACTACACCCAAAAAATGAAGCAGGTGTTCAACGAAATCGCGCCGTAGTGTACAAGACCTGTATCCCTTGCTTTATCAAGCACGATCTCTTTGTAGTGGCACGGGGATTGCGCAATTCATCCCATGCGCCATGATACCCCGTGCCGTATTCAATGCTTACAGGTTGAAATGAGCGGTGGTTTTCGTACTGCTATAGAACGCAATAAACGCCAAATCCGCTCTACCGCAGCGCTATTCCCAAATAGTAGGGCCAGATAACCAGTCCCAGAACGCTTTGCCAGAAATTCAACTGTGTGAAGGCGATGGTGAACAACCAGCCCATGAACCAGAAGAGGCCGGAGCCCGTGTCGACCCGGATGGGGGCCTGCTTGGAATTTGATTTTGCTTCCATTTTCGTATCCTTTCTATATACTTATACGTAACATAAGGGGAATAGGTGCGAAAAACGAGTTTCGTAAGAACTGGGAATCTCCTCTTGATAACAAAGAACTTTTGTTCTATAATTTTCTTGTACCCACTCACGTTACGAGTGAAAAAGACACACGGTTTGCACGGGAACTTCCTCCCACTTCGGTGAGTCAATAAATTATGCGAGGATCTCATGGAACAAAATTTGGCGACCATGATTGACAGCCTGGAACTGCAATACGGCGAGATGGAACGGGGAATCTTTAAGGATCACCCTGCTGTGCGATTAAACGGATTAGCCCTTCTGCCGGAGTTTTCGTCATTGGATGGGGGCATTGAGGCCTGGATCGCCGCTGAGGGTCCAGCGTACTGCGGGCTGGTATTCCGCGCTCAAAACGCCCAGAACTTTGAGATGGCCTATGCCCAGCCCCATACCAGCCTGAGTTGGGATGCCCTACAATACGACCCGGTTTTTAATGGGTCGAACACCTGGCAAATGTATCACGGACCGGGCTTTCAACATGCCGCTGAAGTCCCCACCGGCGAGTGGTTCCGTTTGCGGGTTGTCTATCACGGAGGGCGCGCGTTGGTCAGCCTGGGTAACCAGCCTCCTCTGCGCATAGACCGCCTGGCCCATGCGCCCGTGGTTGGAGGATTGGGTTTGTGGTCCTATCTGCCTGCCTGGTTCACGGACGTGCGCTTTTTTCCCCAGGCGCGCCTGCCCGAACAGCCCATCACTCCACCGGTGATATCCCAGTCCCTGATCCGCGAATGGCATTTGGATGGTTACGGTCCGGTGATTTGCGAGCCACAAGGCTTTCTCAATCTCAATCGCTGCCTGGTCTCGCGTGAAGAGCCGGCTGTGCTGCGTTGTCGCTTCCTGGCCGAACGCCGCCAGGAACTGCGCTTGAGCTTCGGGTTTAGCGACCATCTCACTCTCTTCCTGGACGGAATGCCTGTGTTTGAAGACAGCAACAACTGGCACAATGAGCCCAGATGGCATGATCGTGGCTATGTGGCGCCCAATATGTACAGCGTGGCCACCAGCATCGAGCCAGGCATCCACGATTTAACAGCGCGCCTGGGGGTTAATGAACCTTTTGGTTGGGGCTTGGTGATGGGAATCGAAGGAGAGGCTTTACGGCCCTTGCGCTGGATTTAAAGCCAGACTCCTCGCACTACTGTATTGACCGATCGCACGAATTATGCTATACTCCAGTATAGTATATTCTGTTTCGTGAGGAATTTCTCCTATGCCCCTTTATGAGTATCATTGCAGTGAATGTGACCAGAATTTCGAAAAGATGATGCGTTTTTCCGAGTTAGATCTGGCCCCCGAGTGCCCGCATTGTCACAGCCGAGAGACGCACAAGCAAATCTCCACATTCGCCTCGCGCATCATGGGAACAAGCTCCACGGCTGCCTCGTCCACGGCATCCAGTTGCTCATCCGGCGGAAGCCGCTTCCGCTGAGCGTAACGCCCTATCCGGCCGTGGCCGGTAACGAAGGAATTGTATGAAATTAGCTAACGACGAAGCGAAGTCCAAACTCCTCCAACGCTTGCGCCGAATCGAAGGTCAGGTGCGCGGCGTGGAAAGTATGTTGGAAGGTGACCGTGAGTGCCGTGACATCATCCAGCAGGTAACCGCCATCCAATCGGCGCTGCTCGGTTTTCGCGAATTGCTGTTGGAAGAGTATGCCCTGACCTGCCTGCTGCCTGGCGAGGATACGCCCCCAGACCGTCGAGAACAAGAACAAGTTTTGCGCGAGTTCATTCACATGATCAACAAAGGATAGATCTTATGGCAAATGCAACTGTCCGCTGGCTGACCGGCAAACAATTTATCGGCGTTGATTCGACAAAACATTCCGTAGTCCTTTCCACACCGGATGAAGGAATTGGCATGAAGCCCTCCGAGATGCTACTGGTGGCGCTAGCTTCCTGCACTGCTGTGGATGTGGTAGAGATTTTGGCCAAGAAGCGTCAAGAGTTGACCGGATTGGAAATCGGCGTGACCAGCGAGCAAGACTCTGATCCGCCTTGGACTTTTCGGAAAATCCACCTTACCTACAAGCTTACCGGCAAGAATTTAACCGAAAAAGCCGTGGAACAGGCCATTCAATTATCTGAAGAAAAATACTGTTCTGTGGCAGCCACTATTCGCCCCACGGCAGAAATCACCTATTCGTACGAGATCGCCGAGTCGTAGGCGCTTTCCAACTCCAGGCGCATGCCGAAACTCATCGCTTTCCTACGCGCGATTAATGTTGGCGGGCACACTGTTAAAATGGATGAACTGCGCCGAATTTTTGAGTCTTTGGGCTTTTCTTCTGTCGAGACATTTATAGCCAGCGGAAATGTCATCTTTGAATCGCCATTGACGCCTGGCCGGGCTCTCGAACAACGCATTGAGGGTTTCCTACAAGAAGCACTTGGCTATACCGTGGCTACTTTTATCCGTACCGCCGCGGAGTTGGATGAACTTGCGAATTTTCGTCCATTTTCTCAATCAGACGTGGATTCGGCTGCGTCCTTTAACGTGGCCTTTCTTTCCGCCGCGCTCGATCCGGTTTCGACCCAAAAGCTGATTTCGCTGCGGACCGAGAAAGATGAGTTGTTGGCGCACGGACGAGAATTCTATTGGCTAAGCCGGGCACGCCAAAGCGAATCGACCCTCTCCGGCGCGGTTTTCGAAAAGACTTTGGGCAGGCCTGTTACAATTCGTGGTATGAACACAATCCGCAAGCTAAACGCCAAAATTGCCAACTGAGATGCGGCCTCCTGTGTCGGTTACCTTTCGACGCATCACCGCTTCTGACCAGGATTTCCTGTGGGAGATGCTCTATCAGGCCATCTACACACCACCCGGCGAGCCTTTGCCGCCGCGAGCAATCATTTACCAGCCCGAATTAGCCCATTACGTGCAGGATTGGCCGAAACCAGGAGACCTGGGTATGCTAGCCGAAGATTCATCGCGCAGCACTCTCCTCGGGGCGGCATGGTTGCGGTTGTTCCGATCCAATGAACCCGGCTATGGCTTTGTCGCTGAAGGTATTCCTGAGCTAAGCATTGCTCTCCGGCCCGAAAGCCGCGGAAAGGGCATCGGCACGGCCTTGTTGAAAAGCTTGTTGTCGGCGGCGAGAGGGCGGTATGCGGCAGTTTCCTTGAGTGTAAGCGCGGACAATCCCGCAGCGGCGCTTTACCGGCGAATGGGCTTTGTGCTCCACGCGCAAGCCGGCGACTCGCTGACGATGGTGCTACAATTATCGTAGTCGTGAGACTACCTATGGTCAAAAGATTTTGGCCGCTCCTGGGCGCAATCGCCCTTTATATCTATCTGGTCGCCGGGCTGATCGCCGACTCGCTCTGGCGCAATGGTGGCCGCTTTGTCTACGCCCTCGATGACCCTTACATCCACATGGCGATTGCCAAGAATTTTGCCCTGCACGGCGTATGGGGCGTGACCGCTGAAGGATTCACCTCATCTACATCCGCTCCATTGTGGACCTTGCTGCTGGCCATTACCTACCGCTTGTTCGGTGTCCACGATCTTGCCCCGCTCGCCCTGAACTTGATCGCAGCGCTAACGCTGTTGGCGCTTGTATTCTTCATCCTATTCCGTTTTACCCGGTGTTCCTGGTTGGTGTTTCTGGTTCTGGTGGCGGTGTTATATATTACGCCGCTGCCTGCCCAAACCCTGGCAGGTATGGAGCACCTCTTTCACGCTGTGCTCTCTGTCGGGTTCAGCTTTACTGTCGCTCAGGCCATAGCTGGTTCGCATCCACGTTCCTCCCCCCGGTGGCTGCCTTTGTCTATTCTTCCTGCGCTTCTATCGGCCACGCGTTACGAAGGTCTCTTCCTCGTTAGCGCAGGGGCGATATTGTTGCTTATCAAAAAGAAACTTGCCCCCGCCCTTGCCATCGGTCTGGCGGGGTTGATGCCTATCGTCGTTTATGGCTGGATCTCGGCTGCCCAGGGGTGGATGGTCTTGCCCAACTCGCTAATGTTGAAATCCACTGCCCTTTACAGCCCGCCGGACGAGCGATTCTCAATGGTCTTCGACAAGCTGGTTGAACGGGCCGCGACGAACACGCCGTTGATTTCTCTCCTGCTTCTTTCCCTCATCCTCTGGATCCTTCTGAGCAAACACTCCCAAACCCAGGCCGCCCAGGCGATGAACGCGCTCTTCGCCATCACCAGCCTGGCGCACCTTGTTTTCGCCGACCTGGGCTGGTTCTACCGCTATGAGGCTTACCTGCTTTCGCTGGGGTTGTCAACCATTGGGGTCGCGCTGGCAAGTTTGCTCCCTGCCGAAAAGTTGAATATCCACTTTGACGTTCCCCTGCCTTTTGCCGGAGCGCTGCTTGGATTCACCCTGGCGCTGGTGTTCTGGGCTCGCGCCAGCCACTCGCTGCAAAATGCGGCCACTGCCACCACCAACATCCACGACCAACAAATCCAAATGGCGAAGTTCGTCACAGGCTATTATTCCGGGCAGGCCATTGCCGCCAACGACATCGGCGCGCTCAGCTACTACACCGATGCCCATGTCCTGGATCTATTCGGTCTGGGCTCACTGGAGCCTGCCCGGCTTAAACTGCAAGGGCGCTACAATACGGTCGAAATTGCCCGGCTGGTTCGGGAAAACGACGTTCAGATGGTGATGGTTTATGACACATGGTTCAAAGAATACGGCGGACTGCCAGCCCAGTGGATTAAGGTGGGGGAGTGGGAAATTCAAAATAATGTGGTATGCGGAAGCCCGATTGTTTCATTCTACGCGCCCAACGACGCGGCGTTGCCGTATCTGAGAGACAGCCTCAGCGAATTCAACACGCAGTTGCCGCAAAATGTGAAGTTCTGGTCTCTCAAATAGCAAGTGCTTTCGGGTTTCACCGCGCCGCTTCCCAACAAACCGAGAAATTGCTCAGCGAATAGGCGCTATTCTTTGATAGAATAGACAAATTCAAAATTCGCTTAAATCTATACACAAACAAA
>CAYOHX010000046.1:0-34967 GCA_964403875.1 uncultured Anaerolinea sp.
GAGGTGTTACTGGTTTGCCGTTATCGATAATAACAATGTCGCTCGCCAAGATATTCTGGGGCACCTGATAAGTCTGGGTATCGTAGGCTCGGAACGAGATCTGCATTTCGGGAAAAGTATCTACCGATCTAGGCCCGAGCATACAAAATTTTGTTGTATCATCTCCAGATTGTGCACTGACTTGACAGTTAGGGGCGAGAACATTCGCCCCTAAAGTCAGGACCATTCCAAAGATCACCACTAAACGCATCAAAAAAGCACCAAGTTTCATAAGATTCTCCACTTATTTAGTTACTAAACTAACAGCAAGCCTCAAATCTGGCTTGTCAAGACTCGATCCAAAAGTAATCACCACATGGTCTTGCAACTCAACGCGGGAATTTGGCATAACGCGAATTTCATCGACAAATAGACCCGAATGGCAATCTGGATCCATTTCGAGATGCCACTTTCCGTCATTCTCTCGCAGCCAGGCCACTTTTCTTGATACAACAGTAGGGTCTTTCAAATACTTCTCAACGTCTACATCCGGATTAAACTCATTACTCCTGCCGATCAGCGCTTCATTCTTCTCAATAACAAAGGGGGTAGCATTGAGATGCTTGGGCAAGTGCAACATTAGTTTGACTTTAGACATTGAAGGCCGGAAGAGTATCAAATATTCCCCTGGTTTGACCTGCAAATCGGCCAAAGACTCTCCATCAGGAAAGGTAGCCTGACGCGCAATTAATAACTGATACTCTCCGGGCAAAGATACCGTATTACCACCTTTAACTTGATTCAAGATTTCGGGCAGCATCGAAGCCAGTTTTCTTTCTGTGCTAGCTCGAAATGCGACAAAGTTATCCTCCACTATCTGCACTTTGATGTCAATTGTCTTCATGCTTTCTGATCCTTTCCGTTATCCATCTCCTGACGACGTAGACGGATGTACTGCTCCTCCAACTCATCAAGGTTATCAAACCATCCCAGATTACTCGTCTCACTCGATTTGGAAGTGCTTTCTCCCAGCCAATCAGTTCCCGGATTTTCCTGATCAGGTAAAACTAAATCGTCCATCCAGGCCGCCTTAGGTGTATCCACCCAGCGCTCCAGGCTGACTTTCAGGCTTTCATCATCGGGGTAGGCAAACTGAACTAATTGAACCCGGTTCCGGTTTATGAAGTACCCCCGGCCTTCTGTGAATTCTTGCTTGCGCATGGCCGTTGTCACTTTGACGCCAAGATTTTCCATTGCTTCATGGTTGACCAAAGATATTCCACCACGAAGCAGCTTGATCTGTTTCACCAGCGGATCCAAATCGCGAGCAAGACTTTGCGCATTGCAAGAGAGAATAAAATGGAAATTGAGGTCATAATCCCGGCGGATGTGTTTGGATAAAGCTGCTATGAGGTTATCCTTGATTGGTAAGACTTCTTTTGTTAGATCGTAATCATCGATGACAAAGAAAATTCTTTGGTTAATCCTTTGCGATAACTCCCCTGGCGCCTCATCCCCAAGCTGTCGCTGAATCTCTCGACGTTTCTTTAGCTCTTCAATTAAATAACGCAAATGAAAATCTAAAGCCTCTTCCTCGGTCACCCAGGCTATTACATGTGGTAGCCCTTTCAACCTGCGGAGACTTGTCTGAGTCCCATCCACCAACACAATCGCAGCTTCGTCTGGCGAATAAGTGTTTGCAATACTAAGAACAATGGACTGTAAAACGCTTGTTCGGCCTGATTGGGAAGGCCCGCCAACCAATAAATGCGGAGGATTCTTGTCCCAATCCAGGTAGAATGTGCCCAATGTATCTCCGTCTCGTCCTAAAATTAACGGAACTGAGAGAGTGCTGTGGAAAACATTTGATTGAGGGAAAAGGGTAGACAGATTAATGCGTTGAGGCAATGTCAATATTTCAGGTGCGGCTCGCCGAGATCTCCATTCCTTTTGCATTTGATCCATAAGATCAGGTATCAGGATAGGTTTAGGTTGATTTTCATCGACATTCGAGTTCTCAACCGTCGTGGTTGCGATTTGGAACTGCATAGGCGGATTGCCGTTGCGGAAGCCACGCCCGGCAGGAAGCGCATCAAACTCCAAAGAATTTGGCCGTCCCACAAATGAAGAGTAATCCCCCTTATCCGTCAGGTTTAATGCGATTCTTTGATCTACCAAATTCAGTACTTTATGAGGGACATCTCCAAATTGCAAGAATGTGCACACCAGGTAAATACCGGCGCTTCGTCCATTCTCAATTAACTTCACAATCTCATCAAGCTCAGACATGTAATCGGGGTCTCGCAGTTCACCAAAGTTATCGATCATCACAATGATCGATGGCAAGCGGTCGTCTGCATCCACTAGCTTGTTGAACTCTGCCAGAGAGTCTACGCCTTTGATCCCCATTAAGTTTTTGCGAACTTCAAGCTCATTGTTCAAGTGTCTTAAGAGACGTTGTAATTTTTCTGTTTCCCCGCCGACAACAATATCGCCTACTTGGGGGAAACCTCTTAAAACCCCCAATGCTTTTCCGGCAAAACTGAGTACAAAGATATTCACTTCTGCCGGCGAGTATTGATAAGCCAGGCTGCAAATGAGCGTACGTAAGAAGGTCGTTTTCCCGGTAGCGGGTGAACCAAGAACTAGCAAATTCCCACGAGTTTGGAATTCTATCCAAAATGGTGGTTGATCGCGGTTTGCAAGGTCATCCAACAGCCCTACTACAGCACGAAGTTGGGCCCGATCTTCACTTATTGACCACGTACTTCCATTCCAGCCATTAGAAATGTATGGGAGAATTGCGGAAAATGCCAGATTTTCATTGAGCGGTGGAAGCAGAATCATATCCATTGAGCGCAGTTTGTCTTTTTTCTGCATCTGTTCATATAACTGCTTCATCTCGGCAATGAGAATATTTGAGATATAGCTCTGCGTATCTTTCGTTTCATCTGCTGCTTGATCAGATCTTTCTTCCCAAACTTGCAGTGGAATTTCTTCTTCGTCTTCCAGTAAGTAAAGAATTGGATCTTTAGAATCCTGTTCTTTTGCTAAAGCAAGGTAATCTACAGCCACACGAGCAGTCTGGAATTGATGAGCTGCCCCACCATCGCCAACCTGGAAAAAGGCTCGACCTGGAATATCTTTTGGCAACAATCCAGCGTCTGGCCGGCGCAAGATATCTTTGCTATCGTCTGTGTTTTGCACCCGCAGGCAAATTCTGAAGTTAAGATTAGATCGCATCTCGTCTGTGACCACACCGGCAGGGCGCTGGGTGGCTAAAATTAAGTGCAATCCGAGTGCTCGTCCTACTCGTAATAAGGCCATGAGTTCTGGCATAAAGGTTGGCATTTCCTTTGCCAACTGCGCAAATTCATCAACAATGATGAAAAGATGTGGCAAAGGCTCCCAATCGGGCGGAATCTCTTTTAATACAGCAATTCTCTCGTGATACCGAAGAATATCTTTGAAACCTTTTGCATTCAAAAATGCCTGACGCCGAATATTCTCTGCTTTAATTGCTTCCAGAGCACGTAATGCGGAAGCTTTATCAAGGTTTGATACCATACCGACTGTGTGAGGCAAATCCGCAAATTCCTGAAATGCACTTCCACCCTTAAAATCGATCAATAAGAAATTCAAATAATAGGGATGGTGTTCAACCGCCATCGCCGTTACAAGTGTTTGTAGTAGTTCGCTTTTACCCGACCCTGTTGTGCCGGCTACCAACCCGTGCGGCCCATCTCTATTTTCCGCCAGGTGTAAAGCAAGTGGATTCATACGAGTCTCATTCCCAACCAATACAGGGAATGGCAATAAACCGTCTTTATCAGGCACTTGTCCCCACCGCTCCCTGATTCTAAAACCCTCAATCTGCTGAACATCGTAGGTTTGCAGCAAATTGACTCGGCTGGGAATTCTGGCAAAAGCTCCTATGCTTCGCGCGGCAACAGGGATCAATTTATGAGAGAGATTATCGGCAGTTTGGTAATCCATCGTCTCTGCCCAACCCTCAATGCGATCCGAATCGGCTCCGGTCTTCCAATACGCAAATTTTTTGGCCGAGTTTATTTGAACAACCGAACGGCAATCACTGGGCAGATTTTCTAGAATGTCGCTCAGGACAATCACGGAGGCGTGTAGCTCTATGCCGTTCTGAATAATTGAGGCCAGGATTGGGTCCTCTTGCAGATTTGCATCGCGGTCTACCAGCACTACCCGATGAAGACCAGGTTCGGCAGTAGTTTCCCCTTCTTCCGGTGAGGGATCAAGGCTCCGAGCCAATTCGTTCATCAGTCGTTGCTTCGCTTCGTTCCCAAACGCCATGCGGGTTGGATGACCTCCAACATGCTCGCTGGAGCAATGCGGGAGCCAACGCAACCATTGCAACTCTTTATATGAATTTTTTGAGCCGAACACATAAATTGCAACTTCATCCGGCGAATGATAGGTTACAATCTGAGCCAGCAATGCATTTGCCAGTTGTAAAGAGTCGCGTCGTTTGCCAACAATTCCTAAGGATCCCACAGACGCCAGGGATAAGATGACCGGGGCATTGGGAAGTTGACGATATGTTGTGAAAATATTGTACGGCCTACGCAAATCATTAGGCACCGTGTCAGGATCGGGTGGTTTGATCATCATCGCCGAGCGAATATCTCCACGCCCGATCCGCATGCACAGGAAATCTCCATCTTCTTTTCTGCGCTCCCAGAGGCTTAGCTCGAGAGTCTGAACTTTGCGAATTGTCTCGCTAAGTTCGGGATAGTGGGAATTCAATGCATTTGATTCCAGTTGTCTTGCCGCAAGGAGCCGCGCCTCTTTTTTGTCTAGAGTTCGATGATAATCACGCATTTGGCGAATCGCATTCATCTTTTGGTGATGTCTTTGCTCTCCCTGCATGACTAACGAACTAACCACCGTGACCAATCCCATCAGCATCATCGGCAAGGCAAATATCCAACCTGCTCCCCCCATCCCATTACTCCGCATACCGTAGATCAGCCCGTACATTACAGCCATGACCAGCATGCTTGAAACAGGCAATAGGCTGAGGAGGAAATTGCGCACTCCTTCTTCTGGTTTGGACGGCGGCGCAGGAATTTCAAGCTCAATTGGCCGGAAAGTTATTTGGGCGCGAGGTGGGCGGTTGTAGGGATTGGGGGTTTGTATTCTCTCTGGCATATTAGACTGCTTGATGATTGGTCATTTCAAAAAATCGCCCGATTAGTCTGTTGTGGTTGTTAGAGGAAAACCGCACATAGCCGGGTGATTTAGAAGAATCATCCATTTCCATCAACCAGGCAGTTTCCTCAACCACCAACCAACAATTCTGTTCATCAATCTCAGCAGGGTTAATGCTGTTTAATTCAGTAATGCAGTGGAACGCATTCTCGCCCTTCAGCCAATCCATAATGGCTTTTGATAATCCTTCTGGTATTTGAGAATTTTCCAGACCATGCTCTGCCACTTCCATTGAAGTTGTATGTGCATTCTCCACAAGTGAAAACGGAATTTGAAAAGTCATTTCGGGGACATCCGTCTGATTCGGGAGATCAAGAAACTCAACGCAACGTCCCTCAAGCACATCCCTATCCTTGACCAATGTGAGGTGTATGTTGCCTTCCTGATCAATTTCTTGTTCTAACAAAACATCATTGGTCATAAAAACCGTTCTTGTTTCGCGAGGGGTCGTTAGCACAATAACCCTGTTCGGAAATCGGATGGCATCCATCACTCGTTTGACCGGCTCAAACAATAAAACAGGATGATTCTCATGAACCGCTAAGACGTTTTTTTCTTGCAGGTTTTGATAACCGAGTTGAGCCAGTTGAGTGACTTCTTCTTCGGGATTCCCATTTAAAGCAGGTAAACCTAACCACATATTCATTTTCAAAAGCGAGGCCAATGCGATCGCTTCTGAAAAATTAATCTTAAACGTCCAGGTAGTCTCCATTTTTGGCCTACTTTGCGGGGTCGTACACAAAATATTCGACAGACCTGTCACCAAACCCATTACTGATCGGGCCATTCGAGAAGTTTGTCTTCCCAGCTTGAGCAATCACAATTGAGCCGGGTTCAGATTCTGGTCTGACTACGGCCATATGCCCACTTGACTCGATCCCTTTTGGATTTTGCCATCCAGCCAGCACAACCTTACCTTCTTTTGCATATGCTGCCGCTTCATCAGCACTGACACTATGCCAGCCCAATTCCGGCCCCTGAGTAACTGATCCGCCCCCTTCTTGAAAGTCCCCCCTCAACCATTGCACCATGCGGTTCGCATTCAGGTAACGGTCAATTTTGCCATCGCTATTCCAGTCCAAGTATTCTGGTAGAGGAGCCTCCATCTTGTGGGCGTAATCCATTGCAAAAATATTACAATAGGTGTCTCCCTGCCCTTTTTTATAAGGGGTGTAACGCGAATTCGACTCTACATTAAGGGTAGCGATGGCGTCCAGGTTTTGCTGCGGGTTTCCCGCGTTAGAAGTATTCGAACCTGTTTCTACCGGGTCCGTGGGTGGTTCAGCGGGAGGCATATTACCAGAACCGCCTGAAGAAGGAGTGTCGTCAACAGGAATCCATGGGGAGGGATCTTTCGATACCCAATCTGGCAAAATTATGTCTGGCAACTTAGGAAATTTGGGGAACTCAGGCCAGTGTCCAGGAAGGGGTAATGGTCGCGGAATTTGCCATGGAATTTGTGGAAAGAAAACAGGAGGCCAGAAAGGAAAAGGATAAGGCCGCCACCGGTCCCACCAGGGGCGTCTCCAAAAACTGGGCCAAAAATAGAGCGATTTAAGGTCATTCATCCACCCCGGATGAAAAATACGCGAAAGGATATTTTCCAAAAGCGTCATCCTAGGCTCTGTCAATTTCTTGTCGGCTTCTTCAAATCGCTCAGCAATCGAGTTTAATTTTTCAGAAAAACCGTGAATCAATTTCCACGAAGAAAAGAGTTTCGTCTTTATGGCCTGGTAGCGTCGAAGTATTTCAGCAGCTCTCTGCCCCTCAAATTCACTTGGAAGATTTGAGACAATTTGATCGACAGTGTGGATATTCGATTGAATTGCTCGCGCGCTATGCTCCAGTTGATGTGCTACAGATCTGATCTGATTCGGTTTTATAAGTATGCTGGTCATCTTTTCCTCTACTTATGGGCCTATATTGGAGATTGCAACCAATTGGTAATAGCATCTTGAATAACTTGGCGGTTGAAGGGCGTCAAACTGACAATTCGCTGTTTGTCACCTTCATTCTCTCTCGTTTCAATGCGAAAATCACCTTGAGGACTTTCGATCCAGGCGATCATTTGGCCTTGATCCACTTGCCGCGTGTTTTCTGCAAAACGAACCGTAGCCAACATCGAGTTAGCTGACATTGTTTGTAGGCATTCCACCAGCTTAGCGCTTACCTCTGCACCTAATCCGGCTTTTTTTGAGGCTTCAAGTGCTTCTGTATGGTTATCATCTGCTACCAGGCGGAGAATAGTATTAAAACTTTCTTCGCCGATTTCAATACTTTTAGAATTGGCTGGCGGTTGGGGAGTGGTAAAGATCTCAGAAGCAATTGCCATGTGCGCTGTGTCGGCATCAAAAAAGGCTGTCATTCCATGAATTTGACCGGTTTCCATTCGGTGGCCAACAACAAATTGCTCTTTCTGATGGTAATAGACGATTGTTGGTGGCGCATCCACAGGTATTCGGCTTATATACAATGTGGCCTGGGGATTAGAACAAGTTGAAATGATAGCCAGGGGTAAAGTGTCTAGGGATACCTTCTTTGATGGTATATCATATTGGAGCATACCCCTTGCTTGAAGTGAGTTAAATCCAGCTCGTAATATTACTGGACGCTCCGCTTCCGAATATCGTCTTAACGGATCTTCCCCCATACCAGGAAGAGTTCCCGTTTGCATCAAACTCATCAGATAGAATAGTTCTTCCTGACTGAACTTCAAAAAGATCGATGCATTAGTATCCATCTTGTCCACCCCACAGGTTGATAAAAGAATCGATAACTTGATTAGATTGCTGTATACTCTGGTAAGCTGCACTATTTATCAAAGCCTTGGTTTCTTCGCTGATCCCAGGAATCCTATTTACCAAGTTTACTCCCCCTACAATTGTGTACGTCGCAACATTTGACGATTCGGCAACTTTAGAATCCAATATCCCATCGAAGACATTCGTGGTCGCTTCCCAAGTTTTCTGAAGACCCTCACCCGTTCGAGGGTCGTTTATAAGATGATATATAGGGCATAAACGTTCGAGCTGCTCTGACAGAGGAAGTTTTTCATTATTGTAGCTATTGATGTTTTCAATAGTATCGATGAGCCCTGACGTACTTCCGTCTTGAGTTGCCCAATTCCAAAGCCCTGTCGCGGTATTCTGACCTACATCAACGTAATCAGCTACAAACACGTTATATACTGTACGCCCAATTTCCTTTGTTACATTTTCCAGGTCCATCTTATCGATTGACGTACTGTACCTATTCACACCCGACATTAGTAAATCATGCATCTGTTGATCAGGTGCTATGACATCAACCAACAACTCCTGTTCAGCTGTCGATATGTCACCCCGAATCTGTATTCCTGCATTAATTAGCAGAGCTAACGCAGCATAAGGATGGGCTGCGGAAATTGCATAAGTTTCGACTCCATTGATGATGTTCACACCTAATGCTTCAGGGATCGGCGTTCCATTTTGAACATCCTCAATTACATCTAATAGAGTACCAACAACAACAAAGCCTTTTTGAAATAAGTCGCTCTTAAGGAACTTATCCATCGAACCACGATAAGGAATGCCTTTCGATAGGTATTTGTAGAGATCTCCTAATCCAAGTTCTCTTAGATCTGCCTTAAATTTTCCGCGACCGCCCACAAAATCACTAATAATTCCGAGAAATTCTTTGCTCAAATGGCCTGTACCCTTGAATATATTTGTCAGAATACTCAAAATATCTGGAGAAAAATCACCCTCCCTTCCACCGTTCAAATGAATAAGCCTTCGATCTGCTTCTTCCATCCGATCAGCAATTTTTTCGAGCTGGTTTGCGAAATGTTGCACACGCACATGGTAGGCGTTCAGCCTGTCTCGTTTTGCAAGATATCTTCTGCGAATTTCCCCCGCCTGATAACCAGAAAGAACATACCCAGGCAGATTCATTCGTTCATCAACGCGCCGCACGGCCAATTCAATTCTTGAGGCGCTAACCCGTAGACGCTCTGCTGTGGCTCTCAACTCGTTTGGACGAATTAAAATCTGTCCGGATCCCATTTTGCATCCCCGCTTTCTTATGGTAGAGCCGGCTAAGAAAACCGGCTCTACCTAACTTACTGATTAGCGCTACGCGCGGTCGGCGCCTTCCAAATTGTTAGCAGCGACGCGCAGAAGATCTGCGAACTGCTTGACAACATCATCCCACTGCTCCATATCGGAGCGGGCCGAATTGAATTCACCCATAAATTTGCTGGCTGACTCGCCCAAGAAGGTTGGGCGAAGGCGGTTTACTTCGTCCATAATTTTCTGGACCTCTCCACGCACTTTGTTGGCGTTATCCTCAATCTCCTGTGCGCGGCTGCGCAGTTCGGCAGGCGTTAATCGAATCGTATAACCGTCCATTTAAACCTCCTATTTTCCTAACCCGTGATGGCCTTGTCAGCCTTTTCGAACCGTTCAGCAGTTGCTTCCAATTCCTTGGCGAATTTCTCGATCAACGGACGGAAGCTCTCAATTCGCTCTCGCGCCTGGGCATAGCGAGATCGAATCTCTTCCGCGCTCAGACCTTCAAATCGTCCGGTCAACGATTGGAGAGCAGTATCCACTGCTTCGACACAGCCCTGAATCGTTCCAGCGCTGCCTTTCAAATTACCCGAGCACTCCCTTAACTGGGCGGGTTTCACAAGAATACCGTCACTCATAACAACATCTCCTTTCTAACGTTTCCATTGCAGTTCTACAGATTGTTCTCGGTCAATCATCAGGATGAAGGTTTCTGGGTCTGCTTTTTCGGGAATTTCAAAAACCAGCCAACCTGTTGTACTGACCCCGTCTGCCACACGCTCAGCAACCGGATAATCCGCTAATACAAATTGTCCTGCTTCTCGTTCACCTCCCCCTTTTAATTTCAGAGTCAATTTTTCCACCTCTGGTGGATTGTCACACACGGCTTTCCGGCAAATGAAACGATACTCAAATGCCCAGAACTCTGCTCCAGAAGCTGGTTTTGCTTCTTCTTCCTCTCGGTATGATCCACCTTGCACGACCTTGCGGTTGGTATCTGGCTCGAACCGGATAATTGACAATTCGCCGCCTGGATAAGAAACCGGCCCAATGGCAGCGATTGGAGTAACCGTTGGGGTTGGGCGAAGTGTTGGAGTAGGCATTGACAAGGTAGCCTGCATCGTTTGGGTTGCCTGAAGTGCGATTTGTTGGTCGTGTTTGTCAGACATGATCATTCCAGTGATGACCAAGGCGCTCATCACAATCGTCCCAAAAATCCCAAGTATCCAACCACGTTGTTGCTTAAGCTGTTGAATGCGCTCTTGCCAAGTCGGCTTTTTCCAAAATTGATACTCTGGTGGTTGAGATAATTGTTCTGAGAATTTATAGTCGCGATCCAAAATTTCTTCTGCCAAACGCGCATATACAGGATGTTCGCTTTCAACAATCCTGTCCAGAAGGCTGCTTCTTTCTTTTTCACTCGTTACACATTGAGCCCGAAGCCAAAGGATATCCACCGTTGCTGGACGCCCCTCTAGAATTCGGAGCGTTCCGTCTCGGTCTCCTTCTAGCAATGCTGCATTGGCTTTTATAAGGAAATCTTCCATGAAGCATCAATCTCTATTAAGAACAAATATTGTTGGGTGGAAAGTTCACCTACCTCCCTGACAACTTTCCAATTGCATTATAGCGCAGCAAAAATAACTAAAACCTTACAATTGCATTGCGAAAACGCTGCTTTTCAGAGAGGCTTTGTATAATTTGTGAAATACAACAGAAAGGGGAAAAGAAATGGCCAACATTCTAATCAAACCGCCTCAGATCCGCAGCACTGCAAGCCGGCTTCGCGAACAGGCAAAATCCATCCAAGCATCTTTGGAAAGTATTGAGCGAATATTCACTGAACTGCCTCCTGATCGGTTTGCAGGCTTCAGTTCGGGAGTTATTCGTACTCGTTACACGCAAAAACGACAATACCTTCAAAACATTGAGCAAAAAACGATTTACTTTGCCGAAAGCTTGGAGAGAATTGCAGAAAAATTTGAACAAGCGGATAAGGCATTGAACAATAGCACTAGTGGGCAGGTGCTTGGTGTAAGCATTCGCGAGATTATCGCTGATGCTTGGGGAAAACTAGGTAAAGGATCCTATGCCCGCCGAATATCTGAGTTAATTAACCGCCTATACGCTGAAAGATTCGCCAATTTAGAAGGAGATCTGGATCATTTCAAGAAATCCAAGGAATTATATGAATCAAGCAGGCTGAGTGATCTTGAATTCTTAAAAGAACTGGATGAAGTTATTAATGATTATAAAAATCACGACAACCCATTGGATTTCATCAAAGATAAATTTGGCGAATTGATGGGTCTGCCTGATAAATATGAGGAAATCCGTCAAAGCGTTCTTAACCGTATCGCGAGCACAGAAGCTAAAATCGCTGAATTGGATGGAAAAATCTCAACAACAGAAGGCCAAATTGAGGCTCTTACTGTAGAGAGGGATACAGCTCTTAGTAATGCTTTGAAAGAACCAAACACAACCTATCCAGTTCCACCTGCTGACGCGGACCCTGTAGCGAAAAAAGGTTGGTGCATGGCTTATGTTTCGGATTTTCGTGGGCAGCCCCCCACACCTGGCGGGATAGAGCGCTCAGGGAGTGCTGCTGACCTGATAACCAGTGACAAATATTCTGACTTGCGTTATCAAGTTCCTGCGTCAACCTCTGATTTACGCGACCAGGTGGTTCCTGGTACAGTGGTTGCTTGGAACAAAGGCCAACAAGGAGCAGATGCCACACATGGACATGCTGCTGTTATTACAGAAGTGGGACAAGATTATGTGATTGTAAAAGAAAGCTCATGGGGGAACGCCGTTGGGGCAGAACGCCGTATCCCTCTAAATAAATTATCTGAGCTTACTTTGATCGGGTATAACGAGGTGCCGCGTTCATGATAGGTGGATCAAGGTTTCTGCCCTAACCTTAATTCACGAAAATCATTACCCCGGAAAATGCTTGCGAACCCATTTAGGAGTGGTTTTGCGATAAGCAGGCTAAAAAGAGGTCGTCGGTTCCCATCACAGCACCCATTACGCCCCTGATTTGTAAAAACAGTCCAAAACGCTTCCAAACGAAATCTACAAGTTTTCATAGATGAGCGGCTTTTTCTGGCTGTTGCCCGGCGATTTGCGTAAGATTTTTGACAATCGACCTATAAATCTCGTATAAAAATTTAGTTGCATTAAATCCGCTTTCATGCTAATATCTGGTCGTTGATACATTCATTTTATATCGTCGGGTTTGTTACAACTGAAGACCTGCAGGTACCCTAAAAACGGCAACCTGACGGTCGTTAGTCAGCGGCTTAGAAAATTGGCTCATAACCTGAAGGTCATTGGTTCGAATCCAATCCCCGCTACTAGACAGAACCGTAGTCCTTGGGGCTACGGTTTTTTGATGGCTTGAAGGATATCGGTTGCGAAAAATTCGTTTTAGGAGGATTTTTCGACACTTCTGTGCGCCTTTGGTGTGAACCGTAGTCACTCAAACCTGTTGCTCTCTCAATGTATCGACGGCTTTTTGAAGTACAAACTTGCCGAGGGGCTCAGCCCCAAAACAGCCAACTCCTACGAGTGGACGCTGGGCAGGTGGCTGGAGCATTACTCCGATCGACCAATCAAGAATGTGACTTCCAACGATATTCGCGAGTACCTGGCCTACCTGCGCACAGACTACACCCCACAGCCGCGGGGAAAGAACCGCCACGTCGACCCTGCGCTGGTGAGGCTCTCGATGAAGACCATCCGGAATTACTGGGTGGTGCTCAAAGCCTTCTTCGGTTGGGCAACGGGTGAGTTTAAGATTCCCAATCCGATGACGGACATCCCCGGCCCCCGATTCAAATCTGCACCGGTGGATCCGTTTACGCGAGAAGAGATCGAGGCCATGCTCAAGTCCTGCACCTATGCGCGCGAGACGCGCCCGCAAAACCGACATAGTTTCACCACGCGCCGGCCAAGCGCGAAACGGGACGAGGCCATGATCCTATTTCTGCTGGACACGGGGCTGCGCGCTTCTGAGTTTTCGCAGCTTACGGTTGGGGATGTGGACATGAAAACCGGTCGGGTGACGGTGAAGCACGGTGACGCCGGCGGGGCTAAGGGCGGGAGAGGACGGACCGTGTTTATTGGAAAAAGCGCTCGGCGGGTGCTGTGGCGTTACCTGGTGGATCGGGAAGATCGCAACGACCTGGGCGCGCCTTTGTTCGTCAACCGCGGCGACCGGGCGTTTAACGCGGACAGCCTGCGGCACCTGATATTGCGCCTGGCGGAGAAGGCCGGCGTGCAGAATGCCCATCCCCACCGTTTCAGGCACACGATGGCGATCACCTTTTTGCGCTCGGGTGGGGATGTGTTCACCCTGCAGGCGCTGCTGGGCCATTCCACATTGGAGGTGGTGCGCATTTACGCTCAGGTGGCCGAGATGGACGTGGAGCGCGCGCACCGGAAGGCAAGCCCGGTGGATAATTGGCGGTTCTGAGGTTTGAGAATCTGGCTTCGACATGCCCGGAACGATATTGAATCAACACTGCAGAATCTGATCAATGCACGGTTATAAAAAGTAACTTTGTGGCACAAATGGTCACAAAGTTACTTTTTATAACGGCGATTCCGGCTCATTTTCCGGCTGGCAGCAAATCCTCCACCGTTACCAGCAGCACATCCTCTTGGGCGGCTTGCTCCACCATCGCGTGGGTGAAGCCTGAGCGGGAGAAGAGGCAGTAGCGTACATCCTCCCATTCTTTGCCCTTGTTCAGGACGGTGACTTTCTTCTTTAGATCCTCCAGGATGTTGGTTCCCACCGGGTTGACCGACCACTTGCATTCGCCCGCCAGCAGCATTCTCTGTGAATCGCTGACCGCCAGCACGTCGATCTCGGTTTCCCTGTCCCACCAGCCCCCGATTCGCTCAGGAAGAAACGGTAGTTGACCTTTCACCGCCAGCCGGACCAGATGCTCGCGGGCGGCTTCCTCAAAAGCCGGTCCGGCAAAACGCTCCAGGTCGGGGCGGATGCGCTGTTCGTAGACCACTTCGGCCAGGCCCAAGTCGATGGACGCCTGGTTG
The DNA here is from genome assembly GCA_964403875.1 of uncultured Anaerolinea sp. Classification (GTDB taxonomy): domain Bacteria; phylum Chloroflexota; class Anaerolineae; order Anaerolineales; family Anaerolineaceae; genus Anaerolinea. Next base: position 14,337 of record CAYOHX010000046.1, read on the forward strand.
GGATGCACATAGCGGAACCAGAAGCGCAAGAAGTGATCGTCAATCTGGTATAGGCCCTTCTTGCTTTTTTCCGGCTGGCTTTCGGTGGCCGGAACGCGCCGGGTGATTAGGCGCATTTGTTGGAGGAGGTCCAGGTAACGAGCCACCGTGCCTGGCGGCCCCACCCCAGATGCCTGGGCAATTTCGTTCAGCCGGGTGCGGCCTTGCGCAATAGCGCGCAGAATGGAAAAGTAGTTGCGCGGCTCGTGTAGTTCTTCCATCAGCAGCAGGCGCGGCTCGTGGTATAGCGGGGCTGTTTGCGGGTCGAGAATTCGGTGGCGGATGTTTTCATAGACATCCAGATTCGGGTCGAATGCCAACAGGTAATAGGGCATTCCGCCCAGAACCGCCCAAGCCAAAAAGCACTGGTCGGGCGTGTAGTTTGGAAAGAACAATGACGAGGAGGGAAAATCCAACGCGGTGAGCAGCCTGCTGGCTGTGCGCCGGCCGTAAAGCGGGGCGCGGTATCCCAGTACTTCAGATTCCATCATGCCGATATAGGATCCGCACAGGACTAGCATGAGGTTGGCGTCCTTGAGTTGTTCGTCCCACACTTTTTGGAGGATGGAGGGGATGGCCTTATTACCGCTGATCAGGTAGGTGAACTCGTCCAGCACCACCACCGGCCGCCAGGGCAGGTTAGCCAACGCACGGAAGGCATCCTCCCAGGAGGCAAAGAGTGGGGCCTGGCTGCCTTCGGGGTGTAAGAAGTTCCAGATTTGCTGCGAGAAAGCCGCTAACTGGTCGCTGTCTGAGCTAAGGGTAGCAATGAAGTAGATGTAGGGTTTATCCTGGCAGAAGACGCGCAGCAGCTCGGTCTTACCCACGCGCCGCCGGCCGTAGAGAATGAGGAGCTCCGCCCGTTTGGAGCGGTAGAGCTGGTTGAACTGATCCAATTCCGATTGGCGGTTGATGAACATGGCGTCCTCCGGATATACAAATCTACTTTATTATAATCTTGATTTGTATAATGATGATACTGCATTCAATAATGAATGTAAATAATCAAATGTCATACGGTGAAAATCACTTCCCCGCGATCAGAAGGGAGAGCAATCATTTCTTAGAAGTTCTTGGCTCATTCTTGTTTATTGCTAACAAAGCATTAGCCTGATATTATTTGAGCCTGATGTTTGATGGGATTTTTTGATCTCTGAGGGTTTCGCCCACAACCAAATCACTTCCAGCCACGGCAAACTGTAAACCTTGAGGCTGCCCAAAAAAGAGGAACCCGAAGGCTAAAGTTTGCGAATGCTAATTTGCCACTCATAACCTGAGGGTCATTGGTTCGAATCCAATCCCCGCTAATACGTAGTCCTTATAAATGAAAGACTCGCTCATTTTTATTGTATTTATCAAGGCCCCTTGTTTCGCAGTTTCATTGTACAATTTTTTCAGCCCCATGGGTCCGCGGCTGTTCCTCCAAGCCCTCCCGATTATGGCTTTCATGACGGAGTTTTTTCTACACGCGAGCAAATCCTATGAATCCTTCCCCTTCTCACAACCCCGACGATCCGTTGTATGATGTTCGGACTCACGCCCCCGGCCCAGCCGGATCCCTGCCGCTGCAGGCGGATTGGCTGCAAGAGACAGCCAGCGGGAATGTCTTCGGCTGGACCATGGACGCCGCTATGGGTTGGGATCCGAGCCAATTCGGCAGAGACGAATACCTGATTCTCAGCACACAGGGTGGAATTCGCGCCGCGGATGGCGCTCCGGTTGCCCTGGGATATCACACCGGCCATTGGGAAGTCGGTCTGCTGGCCCAGGCTGCCGCTGAAGAGTTCAAGCGGATCGAGGCCATTCCCTTCGCCGGCTTCGTCAGCGATCCATGCGACGGACGGACGCAAGGCACAAGCGGGATGATGGACAGCCTGGCTTACCGCAATGACGCAGCCATCGTCTTGCGCCGGTTGATCCGCTCTCTGCCAACCCGGCGCGGCGTGATGGGCATCGCCACCTGCGACAAAGGCCTGCCCGCCATGATGATGGCTCTGGCGGCGCAGAAGTCGCTGCCTTGCATTCTCGTTCCAGGCGGTGTAACGTTGATGCCCGATGATGGGGAAGACGCCGGCAAGGTCCAAACCATCGGCGCGCGATTCTCTCATGGGCTGCTTTCGCTTGCCGAGGCCTCCGAGCTGGGCTGCCGCGCTTGCGCCTCTCCGGGTGGGGGCTGCCAATTCCTCGGAACAGCGGCAACCAGTCAGGTTGTGGCGGAGGCACTGGGGCTCGCCGTAACCCACTCTGCCCTGGCGCCTTCCGGCCAGCCCATCTGGCTGGATCTTGCCAAACGATCGGCGCGCGCGCTGGTCGAGATGGCGGCTCAGAACATCACGCTGAGGGACATCCTGACCCCACAGGCCCTGCACAACGCCATGACGACCCACGCTGCCTTCGGGGGCAGCACCAATTTATTGCTCCACATCCCCGCCATTGCCCACGCCGCCAACCTGCCGCGTCCAACCGTGGAAGATTGGACGCGCATCAACCGCCAAACTCCCCGTCTGGTGGATGTTATTCCCAACGGACCGACCGGGTATAGTACCGTTCAGGTCTTTCTGGCGGGGGGAGTGCCCGAAGTCATGCTGCACCTGCGCGACCTGGGACTGCTGCATCTGGAGGCGCGCACCGTCAATGGGCAAACATTGGGTCAGGCGCTCGAACTGTGGGAAGGCAGCCGGCGGCGGCAAATTCTGCGCGAACGGCTCCAGGCGCTGGACGGCATCAACCCGGACGATGTGATTTTAAATCCAGCAAAAGCGCGAGAACGCGGTCTCACCAGCACCATTACTTTTATTTCTGGCAATCTCGCGCCGCAAGGAGCGGTGATTAAGAGCACGGCCATTGATCCGAGTGTAGTGGACTCGGATGGTGTCTATCGCAAGGTTGGTCCGGCACGCGTGTTCACCAGTGAACAGGCAGCGATTGCCGCAGTCAAGGGCCTCACGGATCGACCGGTCCAACCCGGCGATGTCATCCTCCTGATCGGCTGCGGACCGCTCGGAACTGGGATGGAAGAGACCTACCAGTTGACGTCGGCGCTGCGCTACCTGCCGCATGGGAAAACCATCGCCTTGCTGACCGATGCCCGTTTCAGCGGCGTGAGTACCGGCGCATGCATCGGTCACATTGGGCCCGAGGCTCTGGCCGGCGGCCCGATTGGCCGCGTGCGCGATGGCGACATCCTGCGCATCGAAGTCGACCGCGTCAACCTGACCGGCCAGATCGATCTCATCGGCGAGGCAGACGGGCGTTTTGACGCCGATGAAGGAGCCCACATCCTGGCCGCCCGTTCTCCCCATCCAGGGTTGCAACCAAATCCAGAGTTGCCTGATGATACCCGCTTGTGGGCAGCGCTCCAAAATGTAAGCGGAGGCACATGGGGCGGGTGTGTCTACGATGTCGAGAAAATCCTGGAACGTCTGAAAGAACGCTAGCGCTGGTTGTCACCCAAACCGAATCCCGATCTAAACGCGTCTGGCGCATGCCCGCTGAGTTATTCCGTGTATACTTATGCTCATAACACAATTCAAGCAGCTTTCAGCCGCCAGACTAATGCTCATTCCCAAAGTAAGATCCCATCAAAGAGAGCGTCATCATGAACCAATCCACCAAAATCCGCAACACGATCGGCTATTATTTGCTCTTTATTTGCCTGGGCTTCGGCATGGGCATCACCGGTCCGGCCTTGCCTTCGCTGGCCGACCAGACGAACAGCACCATCGGCCAGATAGGCATGATGCTGTTTGTCAGCGCCATCAGCGGTATCCTTGGTACCCTCATCGGCGGACGATTCTTCGACCGTTCACGTCACGCCAATTTCATCCTGGGGGGGTGTCAACTATTGGCCGCCGCCATGTTGGCCCTTGTGCCCTTGGCGGGCAGCTTGCCGATCTTGCTGGTCATCGTCTTCATCGGCGGCCTGCCCAACGGCATGATTAACACCGGATCCAATACCCTGCTCATGTGGACGCACGGTGAGAAGTCGGGGCCTTTTATCAATGGGCTGCACTTCTTTTTTGGCCTGGGGGCCTTTATCTCTCCGACCATTTATGCGCAGGTGCTTAACGCCGGCGGGACCTATCGGCAGGTATACTGGATTTTGGCTGCCATCGCTGTCCCGATTGCCCTCTACATGAGTCTGCAATCCCGTAATCCAGCCCCCCCACACAAACAGGCTGTAGACGACTCTTCCAGCCGGCAGACCATCATCCGCTCCCTGCCGATGATTGTTACTGGAATGCTCTTCCTGTTCTTTTACGTCGGAGCTGAAGTGACCTTTGGCAACTGGATCTTTACCTACACCATAACGCTCGAACTGGCGGATGCCACCCAGGCGGCTTACCTCACCTCCGGGTTCTGGCTTGCCTTCACCATCGGGCGCTTGATTTCGATCCCAGTAGCCGCGCGCTTTAAATCTACGCAAATACTGACCCTGGCGTTGGGCGCCTGCGTTGTGATTGTTGCCCTGATGATTCTCAATCCTAACTCTTTCACCCTGTTGTGGGGCTGTACAGTGGCTCTGGGCTTCTTCATGGCGCCAGTTTGGCCAACCGGTTACAACCTGGCTGGTCAGTCGGTTAAGTTGACCGCCACCATCAGCAGCATCATCCTCCTCGGCGACAGCATGGGCGGAATGATTCTGCCTTCGGCCACGGGTCAGGTCGTGGAACGTTTCGGAGCGCCGATGATGACTTGGCTGGTCTTAGCCAGCCTGGTCGGTAATATCCTCATGTTCACGCTGCTGCTGCGCTTGCGCAAGGCCAAGAACCCACTGCCGGCCTGATCCAGGCCCGAACGGGATAATTAACCTGCGCAGGCGAAGATGACCGGCCCCGCAGATTTGGTCGCCGGGCAAAATTTCCGCCTGCGCCGTATCTGGCACACGATGGCGATTGCTATTGTCCGCGCAGCATGACATTGTCCACATAAATCCGGACAGCTTGTTCCGCCGTGCTGGCAGCGGGCCGGTCGATGCTGAGGGTGACATACCGGCTGAGCAGCGGCCCAAACACATCCAGCGGGATGCGAACGTGCTGCCATGTGCCAGGTTCGATTTTTCCGCCCTCGATGAATTGGCTCTGCAGCAGCTCCACCTTGAAGAGGGAGGGCTGGTAGCCGGTATCGCGTAAGGACACACCGATGGTATAGACTTTGGGCGTGTTGAGCGGGTCAACGTACAGGTCGAACTCGAGCCACTGGTACTTGCTCCAGTCGACGTTGTCGTTGCTGAAATCCAGCGTCCAGAAGTAGTACAGATCCATGGCGATGGCATTGCCTTCCACCGCGATGTCGGATTGGGCCAGGTCAATGGTGGCCGGGTCGCCGTTGGGAGGGTAGTTGCTCCAGGGGGGATTGAGCTGGTCGTCATAGATGATCTCAGTCAACGGCAGGTCCCCCTCTGGGAAGGTAACCGGCGTGGCGGTGGGGCGGGGGGCTGCGCCGTAGTAGGAGCGAATGATATCTTCCGCGGGTTTGCCAATGTAGGCGTTGTGGATGTTCCAGGGCTCGGCGAAGTTGGAGGTGCCCTCGAAGGAGTACCAGAAAATTCCGGCCAGCCAATCTTTGCCATAGAAAGCATTGAACACGGCCTGGAAAAGATCCGTTTGCTCCCGCAGGTCAATTTGGTTGGACGAGTCCAGGTTGCCGTACTTCTGGGTCATGGCGTGAACGCTCCAGAAGCCAATTTCGGTGACGATCACGGGGCGGTCCCATTTTTGGGACAACGCCTCCAGGCGGTTGGCGTAGGGGGTGAATTCCTGGGTCAATTGCTCGACGGTTGGATCGGTGACGCCGGGCAGCTCGAGGAAATAGGGGTGCACGCTGATGGCATCCAGGGCGTCCCAGAATTGGACTTCCTGAAGGGCGGTCATATCATCAAACGCCATGCTGATGGGACCGTGATAAATCTCACGGACCTGGGCGATGAGCTCTCGCCATTCCTTCTCGCGCCGGGTGGTGCTGTCCAATTCGGAGACGATGATCATGTAGTCCGTCCCAGCTTGCTCCGCATAGGCGGCGTATTCCAGGATCATTTTGCCGTAGCTGGCGAACCATTCGGCCCATTGTTCTTCGGTGTAATAGTCGCCGATGTCCCCGGCCCAGTGCCCTTCGGGGTCGCTGGTCCAGAGCAGGTGCTCGCTCATAACCCGCAGCCCCAGGCTGTGTGCGGTTTGCACCAGGTGGGTGTAGTCTTCGCCGGATAGGTCTTGGCCGGGTTTGCAGTAGACGGTGGTGTCGCGGACGGTGTCCTGGTTGCAGGACACGTGCAGCCGGATCCAGTTCGCGCCGGTGGGTAGGACGACATTTTTCAAAATCCATTCCACCTCGGGGCGTTGATCACCCCCCCAGCCGGCGGGAAAGTAGACCAGGCCTTTCATGAAGGCATCTTCTGGGGGCAGGGTGGGGGTGGCGGTTGGGGCCGTTGTGGGCGTGCTGGTGACGGTGGGCTGAGATGTTGCTGCAGGCTGCGTGGTCGCCGTCGGGCTGACCCATTGCGTGGGTTCTTGAACCGGAGGGGTGGGGGTGACCGTTGCTGTGCAGGCGGCAAGGATTAGGATGAGAATAAGGCTCAGGTAAAGATGGTTTTTCATGACGGCACTCTGTTGTTTACATCCGTGAACTGAAACGAGTCGCATGGATTCTTTTTGGTTCTCTGGGAGTTGCCGTGGTAGCTGCCGCATTTTGGGGACACCCCAAAATGCGGGTCTCACCACGCCAATTCCCAATGACCCTTCTTTTTTGGATGGATGATCGTTCTGTTGGAAATTATCTCATCGATTTTGGAAAATGCCTGAAATTGCCAATGCGCCTCGCCTTCTGTTCTTATTATTTGGGACGAAAGTGACTTGACTTTTATGTAACGATCAGTAACATATATGTAACTAATCGTTACATGCCGCACGAACGAGCGGGCAAAATCACCTGTACCCAATTTTTCATTTGTGGAGGATGACTTCGATGGAGACCAACAAGACAAAAAATCAACAGACGGGCGCCAGCGCGACCCCCTTCGACCAGGCCGTTGAAGCGGTGCGGTCTGGGGCAACGCCAGAAAGCCAGGCAAAGAAGCTCTATGACCACCTAACTGAAGATGAACGCCTGGGGCTGCTGGACGGTGATATGCCCTTTTGGCAGGGTATGGCCGAGATGCGGGTGGTTGGTTACAATACGCGCCCGTATGTCCATGGCGCGGTGGACCGTCTGGGAATCCCCGGTACCCGCTTCGTGGACGGGCCGCGAGGGTGTGTGTCGGGCCACGGCACGGCGTTCCCGGTTTCGATGGCGCGCGGCGCTACCTGGGATTTGGAGCTGGAAGAGCGGGTCGGCGAGGTGATTGGGCAGGAGATCCGCGCTATGGAAGGCAACTTCTTTGGCGGGGTATGCATCAACCTGCCGCGACATCCGGCCTGGGGGAGGATTCAGGAAACCTACGGCGACGATCCTTACCACCTGGGCGAATTCGGGGCGGCACTTACCCGCGGGACTCAGAAGTATGTGATGGCGTGCGCCAAGCACTATGCGTTGAACTCCATGGAAAACGCCCGCTTCCAGGTTGATGTGACCATCGATGAAGCGGATTTGCATGATGTCTACCTGCCGCACTTCAAGCGCTGCGTGGATGAGGGTGTGGCCGCGATTATGTCTGCTTACAACTCGGTCAACGGCGAGTGGGCCGGTCAAAACGAGTACATTCTCACCGACGTGCTGCGCAAGCAGTGGGACTGGAAGGGAATCACGGTCAGCGACTTCATCTGGGGCCTGCGCGATGGGGCCAAATCACTGAATGCCGGGTTGGACCTGGAAGAGCCGTTAATCCAACAGCGCGGGATGCACCTGCGCCGCCAACTCGCGGAAGGCGAGACGTCATGGGAGATGGTGGAACGGGCCGGTGTGCGCCTGATCGCGGCCCAACTGCGTTCGTATGCTACGCGCGCGGAAGGTGTTTTCGATGTCGACAACATGGCCAGCGCAGAATCACGGAAGCTGTCTCGAGAAGTTGCCGCGCGCGGTATGGTGCTGCTGAAGAATGATGAGGTGGCAGGCAGCCCGGTGCTGCCTTTGGAACCAGGAAAGATCCAATCCATCGCGGTCATTGGCCGCCTGGCATTGAAAGGCAATATGGGCGATAAGGGCTCATCGGATGTGCGCCCGCCCAGCTTTGTCACTCCGCTCGAGGGCATCCAGGCAGCCTTCCCCGGCGCGCAGATCACGGTGGTTGGCGAAGATGACCCGAAAGCCGCGGCGGAAGCGGCGCGGAAGGCGCAGGTGGCCATTGTGGTGGCTGGGTTCACCGAGCGGGACGAAGGCGAATATGTGGGAAGCGATACGATGACCCGGCCAGAACTGCTGGCGCTCTTCCCACCGATGCCGCCGGAAATGGAAGCCGCCATGGCCAGCACGAACAACAGCGAGAACGAAGGCAACGTGATTATGACCTCGGGGGACGAATATGGCGGCGACCGGGCTTCCCTGACGCTGCGCCCCATCGATGAGGAGATCATCCAGGCAGTAGTCGCGGCCAACCCGCGCACGGTGGTTTCGATTGTGGCGGCGGGCGCGGTATTAACCGAGGCCTGGCGCCAGAAGGCGCCCGCGATTTTGATGATGTGGTACGCGGGCATGGAAGGCGGCCACGCCCTGGCCGATGTGCTGACCGGCGCGATGAGCCCGTCGGGCCGCCTACCTTTCTCGATTCCGACTTCCACAGAACACCTGCCGTTCTTCGATCGGCACGCCACGGCAATCACCTACGACCGCTTCCATGGTCAGCGCCTGCTGGACAAGCTGGGGGTGGCTCCGGCCTACCCGCACGGATTTGGCCTATCCTACACCACCTTCACGATCGACAATGTCATGGTGGACGAAGTTGCCGATGGCGGCGCGCGAGTGAAGGCGACCGTCACCAACACCGGCAAGCGTGATGGACGCCATGTGGTACAGGTGTACGGGCGGCGCGCCTCTGGGCCGCATGCGGGCGAGCTGTGGCTGACGGGTTTCGTCACGGTCCATGTTCCGGCAGGCGAAACCGTTCCGGTCGAGGTGAAGGTATCCTTTACCCCACTGGCGCTGTGGGACAAGAAGGCCGGAAAACGTATCCTTCCCGAGGCGAGCAATGTGGTGCTCGAGGTGGGAGCTTATGCGCACGACCCCGCGTCGGCAGTGGTACAGGTCAAAGGCTAACACAACTTTACAAGCCCTTTCTCGCCAGGATGTCTTAAGAAAGGCATAGCTTATGGGATCCTCTCTCCATTCCAATATGGACAAGAACCGCCAGGATGGCAAGCACCAGATGGACTGGCGCAAAGATAGCATCCTGAATGCTGCCGAGACCTTGTTCCTGCAAAAGGGCCTGGAAAATACCAGCATGGTGGATATTGCCCACCATGCTGGTATTACCAAAGTTACACTATATCGTTATTTTCCTGACCGGCACCCGATCGCTTTTGAGATAGCCATACGGATGCTGCGAAGAATTTTTTCTACTACCCGCAGCGACGGGCAGGCATTAACGCTGGAGAACTTAAAACGATATGTCCTGGCGATGATCGAAAATTTCGATCAAGTGAAAGATGCCTACCGCTATATCGGGATGTTCGACCACATGTACGGTGATCGCTACCCCAGCCCAGACCTGGCAGACTGGTATAAATCGGAGATGAGCAATATTGGATGGGGAGAGCATTTCTTCGAAGACCCTGAAGAGGTTTTTCCGCTGCGCAAGCAGATGATCATGCTCATCAATACCACGATGAGTTTCCTTGAGAAGATGGCTGCTCGGGGTGAGCTGATGTCGGTTGAGCAAGGTTTTGACCTGGAAGAACAACTGCGCTTTTATAAGACCCTGGTGAGCGCGTATTTCGACCATCTGATTGAGACGCGTCAGGGTTAGCGCGTATTTTCGCTACCTATCCTTTGAGGACTCGCCCAAAGTGGGAGTGGAAACTGCTAAGGTGTGTGCCTGTTGGATCATTTTTCCGACGAACCAGGAACCACTTGAGCTCAAATGGTAAAGACATGGTTCCGTGTCATCCGGAATCACCAGAGAAAGGGACAGCCAGTTTTCAAACAGTTTCTGGCACCGCGCAGCGCCGAGTGTTTCTTCGAACAGGTGATAGGGCAGGGTTGAGGATAGTAAGGCGACCTCTACAGGGAATAATTTATTTTCCTGGGGAGTGCGGCGGGTTCCACCTTGCAATCCTGGAAAAGTATCGGTCACGTTGCGCAGATATTCAGCATATTCTGGGTGACGATAATGATAATCTCCAAATACGCCGTCGGCGACGGTGCCTATTGCCAGGCAATCCTCGTTTCGCTCCGGAAAGTTGAAGTAGAGATTCGTGTCTTTTTCGCGGGCAAAATGGTTGAACAGCGTTTTTCGGTAACCCAACTGCTGTAAAAACTTTGAAGCAGTTTGGAACATGAAGTAACTTTGGTTCTGACTTGGATCAAATCCCCCGATTTGCTCGATAAAAGCGCGGTTCCGCTGTGAAACCTGAAGGACGTACAAGGAGATCCCATCTACGCCGACTTCGGAGAGCGCGCGAATACTTTGCAGCAAGCCTGCCAGTGTTTGCCCAGGCAGCCCGTGGATTAAATCCACGCTGACCACCCAACCTCGCGCAATTCCGCTTGCGATCTTATCAAGCACAATCGAGGCATTTTCACGGCGGAGAATTCGTGACCGGACTGGGTCTTCCAATGTTTGCACGCCGATATGAATTCGCTTGAAGCCCTGATCATCGAGCATATCCGGGACATCATCACACAGCTCAGAGGTGGTCGTCTCGAGAGCCCATTCAATCTGCTCCCCTTTTGCCAGTGTTTCTCGGCAGCAGCGGATCAGCCGGAGAAATTCATTCTCCTTTAAAAAAGTAGGCGTCCCTCCCCCTAGATGAACGGTGGAAACGGGTCTTCGGGTGAGGTTTTTGATGCTTCCCCATTGAGACATTTCGTTTTCCAGGCAATCCAGGTATGTCGTTACCTGCTTGAGACGGTGGTTGGCCAGGCGGTATGAGTAGCAATCACAAAAACCACATTTTGTGGCGCAAAATGGAATGTGAATGTAGATGCAGAAAGCCTTGTTCGGGTCGGTTTCATCGATTGTTGCTTGAACATCCATCCAGGCTTGCTTGCCGTTCGCAGTGAAACCGCGCCGTCCCCAAACGGGTTGGGGTGGCTTGCGATCCTGAATAAGATATGGCGGACGAAGCGCCTGCCACTCCTGATAAATGGCCTCAAGGTCGATTTCTGACAAGAACTCCCGGCATTCATCTAACCCAATCGGTATTTTTTGTGCGGTCATTTAGGCTCTATCCTGTTCTTCCCAAAGCATCCATTTTCCAGGGTCATGGATCGAGAGCGGAGCGGTGCGGGCAATTCTAACCAGACGTGCATCAGGGCGTTGGGGCAATGCCAGCTCAATTTGATCGGGATGGCAGAATGAAATTTCACCGGTTTCACGGATGATCACATAACTTTCTAGCAAATCCCCCGATGGTTTTTCGTAGGGCGTCTGGGTCAGGGGCAGCAAGCTTACGCGGCGACCACGGATCTGGTGCAGCTTGTTTACCAGAGAACAGTTGTTGATGGCTAACGGGATCCCATTTTGATCGGCCCGCTCCATCACGGCCAGGATGAGCTCGCGGCTGTGTGGATCGATCGCGGTGAGGTGTCCATCTGGGAGGCAAATTTCATCCCGTTTCCCGGCCATTGCTTCCGATGGGGTGCCTGGCTCATAAAGCAATTCGTGGAGATTGAGATACTTCACTCCCATTCTGGCCCAAAGGGGAAGGTTTTCGAGAAGCAGTGAAGCTTGAGCTGGAATGGCCGGAATCTCAATCGTCACTGCCGGAAATCGGGAGGCGGCATACTCGATCATTTTCAACACGTGGGGATGGTTATAGCCCGTGGCAGCGATGTTAAAACGGATTTCGTCCAAACCCAGGCCAGCCAGACGGTCGAGCCCGGGCGGTTGCACCAGCGCTCCATTCGTGTATACCCAAAGATATTTTTGGGGTTCGAGAGAGCGAGCCCAACCGATCCAGCTTTCCAATTGGTCTTGAACCAGGAACGGTTCGCCTCCTGAAAAGCTGATTCCCGCTATCCTGGCTTTTGTGTAATGAGTCTTGATATCCTCTCGCGAAGCGCCAAATGCTGAAAAAGCCCCTTCGGCGCGGGCGTTCAGCGGGGAGTAACAGAAGGAACAATGAAGGTTGCATCGTCCGGTCAGGAAAATGCAATCCCAGGTTCCTTCATGACATGCCACGCACCCAGGCGAGAGCGGCCCTAGATGGACTGCGTGCCCATTTTCCGCCACGGTCAATGGGGGAACCTTTTCTTTCGCTTTTTCGATATAGCCGAACCAGCTTGCCATCACTTCGGGCAAGTTGGAAACCCGGCGCCCATTGGAGCGGCATTCGGCATATATCGCGCGGAGGGATTCGGGCAAGTCCATCATTGCGTTTGTGCGGTTCGAAACACGGACGCCCCGGCATAATAGTCTTGACAGTCGGCGCAGCGGGCGCAATCTTTATCACAAGTCAGCATGCGTTCAAAAAAAGAATCGCTGATTTCGATCGGGTCCAACACCGACGCGGGACCTGCCCCAATTTCATTGGGCAGCAGCTTTTCTCTCTGGATATAAGCGCTCAGGACCCGAAGATACTTGCCTGGATCTTGCAGCGTAACCCTCCCTGCCAGTTTCAAGTTGTCGAATAGCCCGGCGTAGAGGTGAAGATGCTGGGGCAAGATCCAGCCGGTGGTGAGGCGAATCCAGGGCTTGTCCACCAAAACTGGGCGGCACAAGGATTGAGGAAAGAAATCACTGTAAGCCATTTCGTAGAAGTGTTGGGTACGGAACAAACAACCCGGTAAGCAGCCTTCGTTAACAATCAAGCGAATCTCGCCTGGGAACGAAGCGCGGAGCTTTTCTAAGGCCGAGAGGTCGCGCAAGATGCGTGTGTCTGGGATCAGCGTATCGATGCATTCGCCCGCCATGAGGATTTGCGCTGGGGTCGAAATTCCCATCAGGGTGGATGCGGACAGCTTCAAATCGGGGAGGGATTTTTTAACCTGCCGGGCCAGAGATAAATTGGAGATGGTAGCGTGTTGAACGCCAAACTCATCTCTCAATCGCCGCAATGCGTCCAGGACGGTTGGGGCATAATCTTCGACTGGCCGATTTAGAATGACCGGATTGATGAGGACGGTCTTCTTCAACGGGGAAAGGCGCAAAAAATCCTCGATGTAGCGATCGGCCAGGGGGCCTCGCCCGGAAGCCACCACTTTGCCCGGCATCGGAAAATATACCGAGTGGATTCGTTCGCCATATAATTCATGAATTTGCTGCCAGAATGATGATGGCTGATCGATATACGGAATCACCCATGCTTCCATCGCGTCACCATGCCTTCCATACGAATATCATAGGGTTCATTTTAGGCTTCCTCTATTTTGGTAATGAAGGTGCTGTCCAGGGTTTTGTTTTGGATGGCGCGGTTTGCCTGCTCTCTGATGAGCCGGTCGGACAAGCGTTTTGACAAGCGGCATCGAAAAGATGAGTCGATTGAGTCAATCGTTCGGGCAGGGCAAGCATCAGGACAGCCGCGTGTGCAGTGATAGCGATTGAAACAGATTTGGCATTCCTGGGAAAGTTCGCCTGCCATACGATTGATATGTTCAACCTTGGCTGCGTCAATGTACATCTCACCACTGTTCGGGCCTATCTTTCCAATCGTCCGATCCATAGCGATGGAGGCGGAGTTGGCCTTGAAGCAATCCGTGATGGAGCCATCTGGCAACAGCGTTAGGACGGCTCGCCTGGTGTTGCAGTAAGGCCCATGAATATCTCCTGGTCGGGATAGGGATGTGCTCCACCGAACACGGTATTGGGAGGCCAGGTCTCTGGCTTGCATAAAGCAGTTCGCGAATTCCAGTTCGTCTTCAGGGTTGAAGCAATTCTTTCTCAGTGAACGCCCGCCAAAATATACTGGCTCGACATGAATGGATTGCGGCGCCAGTTTTTGACACACGAAGGCGGCTATCTCTTCCTGACGATTGTAGGTGGCGGGCGTTACCGTTACGCGGACATCGAACGGCGTGGAATGCTTGTGCAGGATTTCAGCCGTGTGCTCGACGAAGGGCAGGCTGTTTGCCCCGCCGCGGATAGGGCGCTGAAGCCCCTGAATATCCTCGGGACCGTCACAAGAAATTCCCACTCGATCAAAATTGTGCGCCAACCAAGAGGCGTCTTGCGGCTCAAGCACGCCGTTGGTGGCAATGTACCGCATCATTTCCAGGTGATATGCTTGGGCAACTTCTTCGACGGTCTTCAGTGCCCGAGAGAGGTTGGTCATGTTGTCGGTGGGCTCACCTCCGCCGTGAAACACCAATGTCATTGGGAGCCCGGCAGACTGACAATTTTTTGCCACAATCGTTGCCGCCTCCCGGATGGAAGATAGCGACAGGCGTGCCCGTGCGCGTGAGGAAGGCTGGGCGTAACAGTAGGCGCAGTTCAATTTGCAGGAATCGCTGAGGTAAACGGTCAGACAGACGGGGGCAAAAGGGGCGCTGTGGAGATCATCCCAGGCGGTCTGGGCTTGGATGGCGAATTGTCTCAGACTGTCGCAAGCAGGGATTGGGGATTCGTCTTTACCTAGCCCTAACTTGAATTCGGTTGTGAACTCGCCAGGAACCACGGCCAACGCGCCGGGCGTATAGAATAAAGCGTAACCGGTGTGAAACGCCTCAAAGATCGGCAAATTCGACGAAATCAACGACCATGAACTATTCATTTACGCCCAAATTGACTTGCCATCCGGATCGCTTTCCACCTGAACATAAGTGAGCGGTGGCTGGGAAGGTTGGGAACGCCACACACCATTTCCTGCCGCGATTTTTCTTAATAAAAGACGTTCCGTTAACTGGCGGGATATTTCGCACAAATTGTCGCGAACCTGATGCCCGCCGGGCCCAGGAACGAAGGATCGCGTATAACAATTTCCAGCGCATGACCAATAGCAGAAACAATCGCGGCAGGCTGCCCGACGTTCTGCCATGAGCGCGTGCAGGTGGTGGCGGCTTTCTGGATCGATTTTAATCTCGCCATTTTCCACCCTGCCAAAGGTGGAAATATCGATCAACGGGTGATTACGGTCGGTCACTTCGTAACAAGCTACCAGGTCGCCTGTAGGATTGACAACCAACGCGGAAAAAGGCGCGGTACAGAATACGTCGGATACCCAACCCAGCCTCGCGCCCGCATAATGGAATTTGCGCCCGTATTTCTCGGCAATATCGTACGCTTCCAGGACGGCTTCAATAAACGCGGCGGCATCCGCATCGCTGGGATGAGCGTGTCCGCTTCGCCCTGTATTGAATGCCGGTTCGACTTGAAACGCTTTGCACTGGGAGTGCTCGCATAAGTATTGAACGTCCTCTGGTAATTGAGACCAGGGAGAGGTGGTCGTCATCCGAATTCCATACGAGAATGAGCGCTTATCTAATTCGGCCAGGCTGCGCATTGCGATTGCTGCCGATCCGCCCCCGCTCCGCAATGGGCGTTGGCGATCTTGCGTCATGGGGCCGCCATCGATGGACAGGCTGATGCTGTTCATGTTGGCAACAATCCATTCCAATTGTTGTTGTGACCACAGACCATTCGATGTCAGGCTGATGTTTGCCGGAATCGGTTTGCCGCGAGCATATTCAACGCATTCTTTCATGACCTTCCAGGCTTTCACTGGTTCTCCGCCACCATGAAAGGAGAGGCCAAATTGCGCGACGCCGCTCTCCTGGGCATTTTTGCAGATCGCATCGATCACGGCTTTCCCGATGTCTTCCCGAAGTTCCTGCTGGGGAGAATCTCCAGCGCCAGCATAGCAATAGATGCAAGCGAGTTGACATTGATTGGTCAAAAGGAGAACGCCCATTGTCGGCGCATAAGGTTCATCGGGGGTTGACGGCGGGATGGGATCGGGGCGAAGAAAGCCAAGCCGATCGAGATAATCCAGGATATCGGCGTTGCGCTGTTGATCGGATGGGTCTGTCTGGGCCGATGCAAGATGATCTTGAACCAAATTTGCCAGCGCGCGATTGCCAACCAATGCCAGTCCTAACAATGGGCGATAAAGGATGTACTTGTTCGCGTTTTCTGGATCATGAATGGGGATAATCTGAAAATCCATTGTGCTCTATCTTTCTCTCTCGCGAGACGGTCGTGTGAAAATCTGTATTCTGAAAAGAAGATAAGGTCAGGGCCAGGCACCCTCCGGTGCATTCTCTGGTTTGTTTGAACTTACACGAAGAACATTCCTTGTAGATTCCAGCAAGGCGATAGGGGCGAATTTGTTCATGGATTGCTGCGCGCAGGTCCGCGGCAAGTGAAGTTGGGGTCAATGACTCTGTGAAACGGTCCGCAAGCGGAAAGCAGTGGCTGCTTTGTCCATGTAAGTCGATATCCAGAACTGGGTTGCAGCGAAAAATGGTTGTTTGGGCTCTGCGAGTCACCATTTCTAACGCTTCAGGGGAGAACATGCAGCGCACAAATCCGCAATCAAATTCAACGTCGATCTCGTACGCTGCGGCCCGCGAGACGAATTCGGCGACCTTTTTTCCAATAAAAGGATATTGGCGCGGGAAAAGGTACGAATTTTGCCCTCCTAGAACCGGTTGAGCCAGCCCCAGGCGGATGGATTTTTTAGCCCCGGTCTCTAGAAGCAGCGGAATTAGATCGTCGCAGTCAAAATCAACCGATGCGATTGTGTATCCTAAGGTCACGCGCTCTGCCAGGCGAGTAAGACCGGTTTTCCAGCCGTTTTTTTCTTTCTGCTTGTGTTTTGCCGCTTCCCAATAGGCGTTGGTGTTGACTAAGATCGTGATTTCATCGGGGGGGATACTTTCCAGGGAATGCAGCGCGGAATCCGGCAGCAGCCCGTGGGTGAACAGCATCAGTTTCTTGAAGCGGCCTCGCGCGGTTTTCACCAGCTCAAGAAATTCGGGATGGAGAGTGGGTTCTCCGCCAATCAGGCGAACTTCTTCAATCGCGGAGCGCTCAAGGAAATCTAGCCTGTCCTTGAAATCCTCAAGGGAAATGAAAGGTTGATTTTCGGGGTTGGTCTGCTTGCTCAGATGGTCGCGGGCGAAGCAAAACGCGCAACTCAGGTTACAGAGGGATGAAACGACAATATTTGCCATCTTATTCCTCTTTGACCGTTAGCAAACCCAGGTCGCGCCATTCGCACAAGTGCGCGAAGGTTTCTTCCTCCGCCGCGGCCAGGGTAGAGGATGTCAATTGGGAAACCACGTCGATAATTTTTGGATAAGGATATGACAGCAGTAAACAATCCCAAATCACTTCCGCGATCCCCGTTATACGATGCGCTCTGCCATCCAGTTCGTTCACCACAATGGTCCCGCTCACATCCCGGCGCCAGGATATTCCGCTTGCGTTTGAGACTATCATTGATGGTAGAGGATTCATGAGAGGCATCCGGTTTGAGCCAGACGGTCGTCTTGTTGATAAGCAAGCCTTTCCAGGGCTGGTTGGTCATGGAGCATACTGGCGACCAGGTCTGGATTGTTCAGCCGTCCGAGTAAATGGGCGGCGGTGATTAATCGCGTCTGAATGCAAACCTCGGCGTCCCGACGCGCTGATGGCGAACCAGCACGACGGATATGGCATGCGCCGGCGCAATGATATTTACAGAAACAGTTTTCACAAGGCTGTTTATACATGCCGGTCAGGTCACGCGCCCGTTGAACCGCAAGTGGGTCCAGGTCCAGAAGTGGACCTTTCACGGCTCCCAACCGTAAATCCAGTCCCCGCTTTAGCCATTCTTCTTCCAGCCAGTAACAAGCATCGACCCGCCCCTCGGGTGACACAATGATTGCATCCTGGCCCACGGGACAGAAGCTGAGCTGACAGGCGGCTGTCATCGCGGTTGAAAGGACACAATCGACCCCGGCTTTTTCAAGGATTTGTTGAGCGGCGAGGAAACCTTGGACGAATTCAAAAGGATCGGGCGGTTCAAGTCCACTCTTTTGGGAGCGGGGTGAAGCGGTCATGGTTTCAAAACATATCCCAGATGGATAAAATTCTGTCAACATCCAGGAGGCAATTTCGGCCATGCGCCCGGCGCTGTCACGAGTCACGCAGGCGCGCAACGCCAGCTCACACGGACCATTCGCCAGGATTTTGGCGTTTTGCAAAATCGATAGCCCCAGATTCGCGCCTTGGGCCCCTGCTCTTTGTCGCGATTGAATATCTTCCGGACCGTCCAAGGATAAGACGACCGTGTCAAAGCGGTCGGCCAGCCAGCGGGCGCGGGAGGGCGACACCATTCCATTTGTGATGACCTCGAAACGGACCCTCATCCCGTTTTCATCCGCCCGCTGCCGCGCGTAATGCACGGCGAAGAAGACTATGTCCCAGGCCATCAATGGTTCACCGCCAAAAAAATGGACCTCGAGCAGGTTCTTTTTAGCGCGGTGAAGCAGGCTTACATAGGCGTCGATGGCATCGCGCGCTGTGGCGTAAGTCATCAGCGGGCCAGGAGTGTGTTGGGCGTCAAAATCGCAATATCCGCACCGCAAGTTACAGGCGCGCGTTGGTATCAGCCCCAGAAACATTGGATCTTCCACATCTCCCTGGCGGATGACAGGGGTGGATTTTCCTTCCAGGCGCAATTCACCTACAAGCTCACCCAACTCCCCAGCAGGTGTCGTTTGGCCTTCTAGCCCGAGACGGATTTCCCGTGCAGCCGGGCGATTGACAAGCGCAACCCAATCATGACGCGGCGCATAGACCAGATACTTGCTCTGGCAGGGCAGGCAAAAAATGTCCTGCAGAAGGCACCTCCCAAAAACGTTAAAGAATTAATTGGGGAACCAATAATGATTGTCCTGGCATGTGCAGACTGTATCGCACGTGCAAACCGTGTTGCACGAGCAATAACCGACACAAGAACAGACTCCATCACATGTGCAAATCGTGTCGCAAGTGCATACCAGATTACATGTGCAAACATCCACGGTGTTACACGTACAAACAACATAGCTGGTTGGGGTTGGCGCGGCTCTCATGAGGAGGGGTAAAAACACAAAATTATCTGGCTGCGCCGAAGTAAATATCGAGTCGGCGGCGAAACCCCAATAGGTAATGCTGTAATCTGACACAAAATGTAACCTTATCGTAGATCCAGGAACGGCGGAAGAAGTCAAGCCGGAAGGATAATCGCCCATGATCTTTTGGATTACATTACCGCTTCCATCTTGAACTTCAATATAATCAAAAGGATCCTCGGTTTCGATTGTCGTGAAGTGTACCCGAGAGAAGGCCGCGCCCGAATCAGGATTATTCAAAGTCCAGTAAGTGTCCATATTATTATTGTATGGATGGGGGGTTTCAGCCAGCACGGATTGCAGCACAGAGACAGAAAACTCTTTCAGATTACCCATCCCTTTCTGGAGCTGCAAGCGCCAATGAAAGAGATAACTCCCGGGGATCTCTGGCGCGGTCAGTTCGACCGGAATCTCAATCGTTTTACCCGGCGCGATAGCAGGAATGGCAATGACTTTTTCTGCTTCGGGCGAATCCTTTTCGAAAAGGTGCAGGAATGCAGCTTCGCACCAGGTCTCTCCCGTGTTTTCCAGTTGCCAGGTGCGGACAAATGACGCGCCAACCGGCACAATGGACATGCCCAACAAAGAGACGTTGAGCCTGACTGCCCTGGTTTCGTCGGGAACACCGTCCGTTGCGGCGGTGTCTGCCGGAGCGCGGGTAACTGCATCGATGCCCGTTCCCACCAACATGGCAGCCGCGGAAACAGCGGCTGCTTTGATCAAGAAGTTGCGACGTTTGAATTTGTAGTTGTTCCCCTCGCGGTGAACACTATAGATTTCGGGGGTTTCCTCATCACCAGACCGATTACCTTCAACATACTCTTGGTTTTCGAAGTCGCCTTCCATCTTGTCGCTCCTGTGAAATAAAAAAAGGAAATGCCTAGGATTTTTGATCGGCGCGAATGCTTTCTACGATCTTTTCTATATTTTTTGTGTTTTTTGCTTTTGGGATGATGATTTTTGCCATTACCAGCGATAGGAAGACTCCTCTGGTATAGCGAAATGCGTAATCGTTTTGCCAGTTGGTTTTTCTTGCGAGCAGTTCGCCGACCATACCCAGGCTTTTTTCGCCGTCAAAGAGTTTTACAACGATGGCCGCTGGTATGCTTTTGGGAAAGAGCTTTGTTGGTTGGTGATCATCAGGCGTAATTGCCCAAATGTACCCATCGGAATTTTCTTGGACACCACAATCTGTGGAAAAAACCGGAACAACATGAGCAAGTTGATCATCTGGCATCGCGCCTAAGTCGGCTAAGCGGAATGAGGTGGACCTGCTTTGATCCGAGCGGAGCATGCTCAGGTCATGAATAATTCCCTGAAAGAACTGCCGACGATTTACGATGGCAGGCAAAGCGCCACGAAAAAATTTTTCGAAGGCATATTCTTGGATGAATCCGCCCTTGTTGTCCATGCAATTGCTCTTTGTTATGGGAATAATTGAATTATAAACTCGTTTTTATTTTATGATGG
>CAYOHX010000047.1:0-34441 GCA_964403875.1 uncultured Anaerolinea sp.
CCAGCAGCGAAACCCTACAGCTTCTCTAATTCTATACCCTATTCTCCCCCGCCATTCCCCATCTTCATGTACAATCATCCCATGCTTGCTCGCATCTTCTCCTGCGCCGTCATCGGCCTGGATGGCGTCATCGTCGAAGTCGAGGTCGACACCGGCCCCGGCCTGCCCGGCATGGACATCGTCGGCCTGCCCGACGCCGCCGTGCAGGAATCCCGCCAGCGCGTCCAGGCTGCCATCAAAAACGCCGGGCTGCCCTACCCCCGCAAGCGCATCGTGGTCAACCTGGCTCCCGCCTCCGTGCGCAAGGAAGGCCCCTCCTACGACCTGCCCATCGCCCTGGGCGTGCTGGTCATGCACGAGCAGGTGCTGCCCGAAAGCGTGGAGGGCGCCCTGGTGGCTGGGGAGCTCTCCCTGGACGGCTCTGTGCGCCACACCCGCGGCGTGCTGCCCATGGCCGCCCTGGCCCGCGAGCAGGGTTTCAAGCGCATCTTCGTCCCCGAAGGCGACGCTCCCGAAGCGGCCCTCATCCCCGGCCTTGAGGTCATCCCCGTGCCCTCCCCGCAGGCCCTGTACGAGCACCTCTCCGGCGGCGCGGCGCGGCCCGTCCATCCCACCCTCACCCCCGAGTCGCTGCCCACCCTCACCCAGACCGACTTCCGCGAGATCAAAGGCCAGGAGCACGTCAAGCGCGCCCTGGAAGTGGCGGCGGCCGGCGGGCACAACCTGCTCATGTCCGGCCCGCCCGGTTCGGGCAAGACCCTCCTGGCTCGCGCCATGCCCGGCATCCTGCCCAAGATGAGCATCGACGAGGCCCTGGACGTGACCCGCATCTACTCGGTCGCCGATCAGCTCCCGCCTGGCATCCCCCTCATCCAATCGCGCCCCTTCCGCGCCCCCCATCACACCATCTCGCACGCCGGGCTGGTGGGCGGCGGCAACCAGCCTCACCCCGGCGAAATCTCGCTGGCCCACCGCGGCGTGTTGTTCCTGGATGAACTGCCCGAGTTTGGCATGCGGGTGCTGGAGGTGCTGCGCCAGCCGATGGAAGACAAGGTGGTCACCATCAGCCGCGCCCAGGGCTCGCTGACCTTCCCGGCCAACTTCCAACTCGTGGCGGCTCAGAATCCATGCCCGTGTGGTTATTACGGCGACCCGGTCAAGCCCTGCGCCTGCTCGCCCGCCACGGTGACCAAGTACCAGAAGCGCATCTCCGGCCCGCTCCTCGACCGCATCGACATTCACATCGACGTGCCCCGCGTGGAGTTCGCCAAGCTCAGTGACAGCCGCCTGGGCGAGCCCTCCGAGGTCATCCGCGCGCGCGTCGAGGCGGCCCGCCAAATTCAACGCGCCCGCTTCGAAGGCTCCGGCGTGGCCTGCAACGCCGACATGCGCCCCGCCGAGGTGCGCAAGTTCTGCGACCTGGACGACGCCGGGCGCAGCCTGATGAAAGCCGCCATGAGCCAGCTCCAGCTTTCGGCCCGCGCCTACCACCGCATCCTCAAACTCTCGCGCACCATCGCCGACCTGGCCGGCAACGAGACGATCCTGCCCCAGCACCTGGCAGAAGCCTTGCAATACCGCCCAAGGACGGCCCAAGAATGAACCCCGAACAGCCCGCTCTTCTCCTCTGGTACACCCGCCCCGCGCAAAAATGGACCGAAGCCCTGCCCGTGGGCAACGGGCGGCTGGGCGCGATGATTTTTGGCGGCGTATCGCAAGAGCGCCTGCAGCTCAATGAAGACACCCTCTCCGCCGGGGGGCCTTACGACCCCAACAACCCCAACGCCCTGGCGGCCTTGCCCGAGGCCCGCCGGCTGATCTTTTCCGGGGAGTATCGCGCAGCCGATCAACTGATCGGTGAGCGGATGATGGCCCAGCCCATCCAGCAGATGCCCTACCAGCCCGTGGGTGACCTGATTCTCGACTTTCCCGGCCACGAAAATATCAGCGACTACCGCCGCGAGTTGGACCTGGACAGCGCCCTGGCCCGTGTCACGTATCGCTGCGGTGATGTGACCTTCACCCGCGAGGTGTTCGCCAGCCCGGTCGATCAGGTCATTGTCGTGCGCCTCAGCGCCGACCGGCCTGGGCAGATCAATTTCACGGCCAGTTTTTCCACCCCGCAAATCGCCACCATCCACAGCGAAGGCAGCCACACGCTGGTGGTCAACGGCCAAAACGGCGCCGCATCGGGCATTCCGGGCCAGTTGACGTTCCAGGCGCGGGTGCTCATCCGGCCCGAAGGCGGCCAGATCACCGCGCGAGGTGAGCAAATCACCGTCAGCGGCGCCGATTCCGCCACGCTGTTGATCTCCATCGCCACCAGTTACGTTTCCTGGAAGGATGTCGGCGGCGACCCCGACGCGCGGGCGCGGGCCTGGCTGCAACAAGCCGCCGCCCGCCCCTTCGCCGAGATGCGCCGGGAGCACATCAGCGAGCACCAGCGCCTGTTCCGCCGCGTGCGGCTCGACCTGGGCCGCTCGCCCGCCGCGGATCTGCCCACCGATGAGCGCTTGCCGCGCTTCCAGGAAGGCGCCGACCCGGACCTGGCAGCGCTGTACTTCCAGTACGGGCGCTACCTGCTGATCGCCTCGTCTCGCCCCGGCACGCAGCCCGCCAACCTGCAGGGCATCTGGAACGACTCCATGACCCCGCCCTGGGAGTCAAAATACACCGTTAACATCAACACCCAGATGAACTACTGGCCCGCCGAGGTGACCCACCTGAGTGAATGCCACGAGCCGCTCCTGCGCATGGTGGCCGAGCTGGTCGAGCCGGGCAGCCGCACCGCCCAGGTGCACTACGGCGCGGGGGGGTGGGTCTGCCACCACAACACCGACCTGTGGCGAGCCACGGCCCCCATCGACGGCCCGCTGTGGGGCTACTGGCCCCTGGGCGGCGCGTGGCTGTGCCTGCATCTGTGGGAGCATTACGCCTTCTCCGGCGACCGCGACTTCCTGGCCCGGGCCTACCCGGTGATGAAAGGCGCGGCTCGCTTCCTCCTCGACACCCTGGTGGAAGAGCCGCGCGCCGGCTGGCTGGTCACCTGCCCCAGCCTGTCGCCCGAAAACATCCATCCCGGCGGCGTAGCCATTTGCGCCGGGCCGACCATGGATTTGCAAATCACGCGCGAGCTGTTCACGGTTTGCCTGCGCGCCGCCGAAATCCTCGCGCTGGCCGACCCCATCACGGATGAGCTGACCGCCGCTTTGTCTCGCCTGGCCCCTATGCGGGTGGGCAAGGCCGGGCAGTTGCAAGAGTGGCTCGAAGATTGGGACCTGGAAGCCCCCGAGCGCCAGCACCGGCACACATCGTTGTTATTCGGCCTGCACCCCGGCACGCAGATCACCCCTACGGACACCCCCGAGCTGTTCGCCGCCGCCAAACGCACCCTCGAATTGCGCGGCGACGTGGGCACCGGCTGGAGCCTGGCCTGGAAAATCAATTTTTGGGCCCGCCTGCTGGAAGGCGACCATGCCTATTTGCTTCTACAAAGAGCCCTCACCCCCATCGACGCGCCGGAGATTGCCTATCACGACGGGGGCGGCGTGTACGCGAACCTGTTCGACGCGCACCCGCCCTTCCAGATCGATGGCAACTTTGGCGCCACGGCGGGCATCGCCGAAATGCTGCTCCAATCCCACGCCGGCGAACTCCACCTGCTGCCCGCGCTGCCCGCCGCCTGGCCCCAGGGCAGTGTCACGGGTTTGCGCGCGCGGGGCGGCTTCACGGTGGACCTGGCCTGGGAGCAGGGCAAGCTGACCCAGGCCGTCATTCACAGCACCTTCAGCGCGCGGTGCGCTGTACGTTATCAAAACATTCTGCGCCAATGCGCGCTGGCCGCGGGCCAATCTGTCCAGTTAGATGGAGAACTGCGAATTGGATAAGTGAAGGTGTAGGGTGAGGTCTATTCCAACATGAATCCCGAATCCAATAGGGTTGACAAATCGGCAGTTTGAGATAAAATACTGGACGCAAGCCGAAGTGGCGGAATTGGCAGACGCGCTACGTTCAGGGCGTAGTGAGAGTATTCTCATGAGGGTTCAAATCCCTCCTTCGGCACCAAAAAAATCCTCGTTCGACGAGGATTTTTGCTTTTCTGGCATACTTCTTGAAACCCATACAGTAGAAATTGCCTTGGTGAACCCCGCGCCAGCATCTACCACGGCAACTCCTGGATAACTCTTGCTTTACGCATTTTTAAAGGGTAAGATTAAGGTATGCCACGCCAACAACGTTCGCGCCGCGCCGGCGGCATCAAACTTCCCAAAATCGACCTGGACAAACTCAAGCTGCCCAAGTTTGACCTGGACCGCTTACCCAAGCTGCCCGTCCGCCAGGTGGTCATTGCGCTGGTGTTGGGCGTGTTGGCCCTCATCATGCTCAATTTGAACTCTCGCCTCAACGAGTACAACCGCCTTACCGCCCAACGGGATCGAGTCGGCGCGGAAGTAACCCAACTGGCTGCCACGAGCACCGTTTTGGACACCCAACTGGCCTATGCCCAATCCGATGAAGCCGTGGAAGTGTTCGCTCGCGACGCCCACATGGGCACGACCGAGGAGGGCCTCATCGTTCCGTGGCCCGCCCCCGGCCAGGCCACCCCCACCCCCCAATCCAAAGAAGAGACGATTCGCACCGTGGAAAACTGGGAAGTGTGGTGGGCGTTGTTCTTCGATTAGGGGTTAACGCGGAGCCCGGCGCACAGCCAACAAGGTCAGGTCGTCAAACACCGGCATGTCCTGCTGGAAAGCGCTAATGGCTTCGTCCAACGCTTCCAGAGCTTCGGCTACCGTATGCCCTCTGGCTTGCGCCAACACCTCGCGCAGGCGATCTTCGCCAAAGCTGTCCCCCTCTGGTGAAAGCACATCCGTCACGCCGTCGGTATAAAGCACCAACAGGTCCCCCTCCTGGATCTCCAGCGTGTGGTTGCGTAAATTGACCGCCTCCAACACCCCCAGCGCCGTGCCGCCCTTGATCAGCGATTCCACCCGCCCTTCCCGCGCCCGAAGCAGCAGCGGCAGGTTGTGCCCGGCGTTGGCATACATCAACTTGCCCGCCGCCGGATCCAGAATGGCGTACACCGTGGTGATGAACATGGCCTCCGGCGCATCGGAATAGAGCAGCTCATTGACCGTCTCCAACGTCTCGGCGGGTTGGTGGTTGTTACGCACCGAAGCGCGGATGAGGGTGCGCACCACAGTCATATACAGCGCAGCGGCCAGGCCCTTGTCTGAAACATCGGCTACCACCAGGCCAATGCGCCCGTTTTCCAACGGGAACACGTCGTAGAAATCACCGCCTACCTGGCGGGCCGTGCGCCAGCGCAAATCGATCTCCCAACCCGCCGCGCCTGGAATCTGCGCCGGCAGGAAGGTCTCTTGAATCTGGCGAGCCAACTGCATCTCGCGCTCCAGGCGCTCATTCGCCACCATTTCTTTGCGCAGCAGGTCGTTTTGAATCGCCAGGCTGGTCTGCTGAGCAATTCCGTTGATAATTTCCATTCGGCGTTCCCAGAATGAAGGCGAGGCGTTGCGCTCGCGGACCACCAACACCCCCAACACCTGACCCTGGGCATTGAGGGGAAAGCCCAGCACCCAATCGCCGGGCGGCGGGGGAGCGCTGTTGAGATACTCATCCAAGGGGCGGCAGCCTAAATCGGGCCACTCCTCCACCGGCGTGCCCGCCGAGGGAATCTGACTGATCTGCACCGAGCCTTCTCGCACCACGCAATCCAACAGCTCGTGCTCGCCGGGCGGATAAGGCACCGCCAGCAGGCTCTCTTCCACACGACGGTTGCCCGTATAGGCATTGGTCGGGCGAAACAGGCGGCTGCTTTCGTCCCAACGATAGATGATACAAGCATCGATGCCAACCAAAATGGGCAGCAAGTTGACGATGTTTTCGAGGATATCGGGCAGTTCTCCAGCCGAGACGACCGCGTTGGCTACCTGCAACAGAGCCGCGGTCACGTAAGCTTCTTCCTGGCGGGCTTCGGCCAGGCGCAAATTCTGCACCGACTGCGAGGTTTGGTGAGCAATGCCTTGCAGCACAGCCAAAGTCTTGGGATCGAAGGCATGCTCTCCGGAGGCTCCCGCGGCCATTTGCAGGCTGACCACGAACGCGCCGATCAATTCGCTGCGCTCCATCAATGGCAAGGCCACCAGGGTGTGCGTGTCGGCGCGCGAAGACATGGCGGGCAGCCCCAGCTCGCGAACGGCATCGCTGAGAAACAAGAGGGTTTTCTCCTGATCCAGGCGCGCCAATCCGGGCGTGGTAACCGGCAGGATCACCGGGCCTTCTTCGGTGGGTTCAAACCCAAACCAGGCCTTCAACTCGAAATACGGCGCGTTTTCTTCGCGCAGCAAGAATGCGCATTTGCGCACGCCGGTCATCAGGCGCGCCATGCGCAGCATGGTGCCCAGCAAATCATCCAGGGCCAGCGTGGTCTGGCTGGCCTCAGCCACCTGCACCAACATGGTGGAGACCCAGGCCTGGGCGCGCGCCTCAGCATAAAGCTGGCCGTTTTGAATGGCCACCGCCGCATAGCTGGCAAAGGTAGATGTGATATTCTGCGCTTCACTGCCATAGCGCCCAAAGGTGGGGTGCACCAGCGAAAGGATGCCCAGGGGGCGGTTGCCGGCTCGCAGCGGCGCCGCAATGGCCGAGTAATCCTGGGGCAAGCCCAGGGCCGTGCCCAGCGGGCCGGGCGCGTCGGCCTGCGCGCGGATGTATGGCTGGTCGGCTTCCATGATTGTACGCATGTGGTCAAAGGCTTGCGGCTGCTCCACATAAATCTGGTTCAGCCGCTCAGCATCCAACCCGCGAACCGCGGCCAGGCGCAAAGCGCTCAATCCATCTCGGTCCGGATTGCTCGAGTTTTCGTCCACCAGCCAGATAGCCGAGGCTTCACAAGGCAGATTATCTTCCAGGCGCAGTAAAATCGTGTCCAACAGGCGGTCCAAATCCGCGCTGGTCGAGACCTGGTAAGCTACATCGCGGAAACTGTCCGCCACCTGGCGGCGCCACTTCTCCGAACGATATAAAGAGGCGTTGCGGTAAGCGATGGCAATACTGGCAGCCATCGCTTCAAACAACTGCCGGTCGCTGTCGCTAAAAGCCCCTTCCTCCGCGCTTTGAAAGTCCAAAATGCCAATCACCTCATCCCCAATCTTGAGCGGGATGCACAATTCCGAGCCCGTGTTATAAGGAGGAAGTTCGGAAGGCACGTACAGCGGGTCCTCATTCACATCGTTCACCAGGCGCGTCTCACCCATCCGCGCCACCCAGGGAATGATGCCCTGTTCATCGTCCAGGCTGTAGGCAATTTCTTGCGAACGCATGGCCCCACTGCGTTCTCCGCTTCCCGCCTGGTAAATTACCAGTCGTCGCCCGGCATGAACCGAGAAGATATGCACATAGGGATACCCGAAGCGCTTGTGGATCAGGTACACGACCTCGTCCAGGAGTAGGTCCAGGTCAATGATCGAATTGAGCGCATGGCTCACCTCTACCACCGAGGAGATCTGGCTGGCCTGGACTCGCAAATCCGTATATAGGCGCGCGCTCTGCACGGCCACAGCGATGTTATCAGCCAGCGCGCCCAACACCAGCAGGTCGATCTCGTCAAAGGCGTCGTACTCATTGGATTGAACATCCAACACGCCCAAAACGGTGTTCTCGATCTTCAAAGGCAGGCTGACCTCGGAGAGCGTTTCGGGCAGCACGTCCAGAAAGCGGTAACGCGGCTCTTTGAACACGTCTGGCGCAACAATCTGCTCTCCGCTCTGCGCCGCCGCCCCCACCATGCCCTCACCCAACTGCACCGCCACACCCTGGCGAGGAACCTCGGGTGGGTTTTCAAAGGAGGATGCGCGGAAGCGCAACGTCTGCGAGCCACTTTGCAAGGTGAAGATCGCCACGTAATAGTAGCGAAAGGTTTCTCGAATGAGCCGGGTGACCGTGGTGCAGAGCTGGTCCAGGTCCAGCAAATTGGCAATTTGCGCGCTCACCGAGCGCACCAGGGCCAATTGCTCATAGCGCCAATTCTTCAACCATTCCTGACGAGCGGTTTCCAACGCCACAGCCGCATGAGAAGCAATATTTTGCAGCAGGTCAAATTCCGACACGGTCAATGCTTGATCGAGGGGGTGTTCGTACTGCAAAATGCCCAATAAACTGCCGTTGACCTGCAGCGGGATGGCCACATAGACGGGGCCATCCTCGGGGCAGCAAGGCACAATGTCGGTCAGGCTTTGGGCGCAGATCATGCTGGCGTCCAAGCGGGCCCGGTGCGCCAGGTCGGTGGCGCGAGCATCGGGCAAGAGTTCCGGCGGATCGTTATCGCCAGGCAGCGGGTAAGCGGGGTGGGCCAGCCACACCCGAGCCGTACCGCGCATCAGGTCCGTGACCGTCTCCTCCACCTTGCGCGTCTGGTCGCGCGCCGTGGGCAGACGCAGCAATTCCTCGCCCATTCGGAGCAGGTATTTCCACTCGGGTTCTGCCAGCCCGTGCATATTCATCTCGACTGCTAACGCGCCGGCGGAGCCTCCGCCGGATTGCGCAATTTAACCATCGTCAGGCGGTTGCCCAGTTTGGCCCCGGCCTCAAATACCACCCGGTCCATCCATTCATAGATGAAATGCAGCCCCAAACCGTGCGAATCGCGCTCCTTCAAGCCCGCTTTCAAATTGGGGGCTTTCACCTTCGAGGGATCAAAAGGCTTGCCCTCATCCTGCAAAACCACCGTCAGCCCCTGCGAATCCACGGTGCAGGTGCAGATGATGTCGCCGCGATTCTCGCCGCCGTAAGAATGCTCGATGATATTCGAGCAAGCCTCGTCCACGGCCATTTCCACTGAATACACGGCGAAATCCGTGAGACCGGCCTGCTGGGCCATTTCACGAACGAACGCTCCGATCCGCGCCAGATTTTCATACCGGCCCGGATAAGAGCGCGTTGCAATGCTCGGAGCGGGAGGAAGGCTAGATGTTTCCAACGGCCGTCAAAACATCCGAATGGATGCCAAACAAGGGGACAAAACCGGCCAAATCGAGCGCCGCATAGATATTGTCGGGAATGCCTGCCAACATGAGCTGACCCCGATTATAGCGTTTGCAGGTCTTTTGCGTGTTGATCAGCGAACGCAGCCCGGCGCTGGACATGAACTCGAGCTCTGCCATGTCGAAGACGATCTTGAAGCGCCCTTCTTCGGTGATTTTGTTGAATGTTTCCGAGAGTTGAGGCGCCGTGTAGCTGTCGATGCGCCCCTTCACCTTCACCACGTCACAGTGCTTGTATTGAGTATGGGTTATTTCCATCGGGCATGCCTCCGCATTCCATGTACAGTTTGAGAGATCGCAAACACCTCAAATTCGGTGACTTTCTTCATCGTCTGAGTAGTTATGACAGATATTATAACAAGAAACAAGAGGAAAAGGAGCGATCCGGGATCTGGGTCATTGGGAATTGGCGTGGTGAGTAGAACCATTTATGATACACTTCACCCGAAAACAACCTGACTACTCAGCCGGCGGCGGAAGAAGCCTGAATTTGAAGTGACTAGACCCGCGGAGCCGCGAGGATCACCTCAACGGGGGGCTTTCCCACTTCGGTGTGAGTAACCCTATTTACCCTGGAACCCGAAAGGATGCACATGTGCGGAATCTTTGGCATTGTCACCGATAAAGAACAGGCCCTGGGGCCCATCCTCACCGAAGCAGCCCTACGCCTCACCTACCGCGGCTACGACTCGGTCGGCGCGGCGACCATCAGCGGCAATAAGATCGATTTGCGCAAGGACAAAGGTCGCGTGCGTGATGTAGCCGAGGCTTATCACTTTTCCGAAATGACCGGCTCGCGCGGCATCACCCAACTGCGGTGGGCCACCTTTGGCGAGCCATCCCAGATCAACTCGCAACCCCACCTCGACTCGGACGGCGACCTGGTGGGCGCGCATAACGGCAACGTGGTCAATAACGTGGAACTGCGCCAGCAGTTCGCCGCCGAGGGCATGACCGTGCGTTCCATGAACGACGGCGAGTCCTGCGTCCACGCCGTGGAACGGTACATTAACCAGGGCTTCAATTTCATCGAATCCATCCGCCGCGCGTACGGTGACTTGCAAGGCGATTACTCGTTCGTCATCGGGCGCATCAACGATGACAAATTGTACGCCATCAAGAAAGGCTCGGGGCTGGTGGTGGGCATGGGCGAAGGCTTCACCTGCGTCTCCTCCGACCTGCCTTCCATTCTGCCCCTCACCCGCAAGATCATGCGCCTGAACGACGGCGAGATCATCACCCTGTCGTACGATCATGTCGAACTGCACTCCGTCAAGGATGGCTCCCTCATTCAGCGCGAACCCGAACTGGTGACCGAGACGATGGAAGCCGTGCAGAAAGGCGGCTATGCGCACTTCATGCTCAAGGAAATCCACGAGCAATCCCAGGTGGCCCGCGAAGTGCTGCACATGCTGGATGGCTCGCCCGACATGGCATCAGTCATCGAGAAAATGAAGGCCGCCCGCAACCTGTACTTCATTGGCTGCGGCACCAGCTACCACGCCTGCCTGACCGGGGCCGTGTACTTTGCCCAGATCGCGGGCCGCCCGGTCATCCCGGTGTTGGCTCCCCAGTTCATGCCCCAATACGCCCCCACCGTGAACGCCCAGGACGTGGGGTTGTTCGTCAGCCAGAGCGGCGAGACCAAAGACGTGCTCAACGCCCTGGAGGTGGCCGAAGCCAAAGGCATGGCCTGTTACGGGTTGGCCAACGTCATTGGCTCCACGCTCACCCGCGCCACGGTCTGCTCGCTGCCCCTGTGCTGCGGCTACGAGATCAGCGTACCCGCCACCAAGACTTTCACCAACCAGGTGGTCACTTTCCTATACCTGGCCTATCGCATGGCCGGGCGCGACACACAGGAGCTGGCCGCCATCCCAGCCTTGATGGACCAGACCCTCGCGAAGGTGGCCGGGCAAGTGGAAACCATCGCCGCTCAGATCAACGGCTGGAACGATCTGTACTGCCTGGGTTACGGCGGGACGTATCCCATCGCTCTGGAAGGAGCGCTCAAGCTCAAAGAGATCACCTACGCCCATTGCGAGGGCATGCTTTCGACCGAATTCAAGCACGGTCCGCTCTCAGCGGTCAGCCAGGGCTTCCCCATCCTGTTTGCCGCCGGGCCGCAGGACGTGCCGCTCATCGTTAGCGGGCTGAACGAGGTCACCTGTCGCGGGGCTCGCGCCATCGCCATCGGCCAGGATGATCCGCGCCTGCACGCCAACGCCAGCGATGTGATCGTTCTGCCCGACTCCAGCCCCGAAATCGCCCCGCTGCTGGCCGTGCTGCCCCTGCAACTGCTTTCGTACCACATGAGCGTGATGCGCGGCTACGACCCGGACTTCCCGCGGAATCTGAGCAAGACGCTGACGGTGGATTAAGAGAGCTGTAAGCCGTAAGCCATCAGCCATAAGCCCAAAGTGCGGCAGCCCTGCGTTGCGTTCTTGTAGGGTTCAAATCCACCTCAGCTCACAGCACCCCCTCCGGGGTTACCTACCCGGCGTCTTCATCGATAAAAAGATCGCGGGAATGGATTCCCGCGCTGCGAAGCCCTGAAGCAACTCTCCCGTAGGCCGGGTTTCTTACCCGGCGTCTTCATCGATAAAAAGATCGCGGGAATGGATTCCCGCGCTACGAAGCCCTGAAGCAATCCTCCCGTAGGCCGGGTTTCTTACCCGGCGTCTTCATCGATGAAAAGATCGCGGGAAAGGATTCCCGCGTTACGAAGCCCTGAAGCAACCCTCCCGTAGGCCGGGTTTCCTACCCGGCGTCTTCATCGATGAAAAGATCGCGGGAATGGATTCCCGCGCTGCGAAGCCCTGAAGCAACAAGAAGCCGCCAGCTTATGCATTAAAGCTGACGGCTTAGGGCTCTCTTCTCTGTGAGCGTGCAGGGGCTCGAACCCTGAACCAATAGCTTAAAAGGCTACTGCTCTACCATTGAGCTACACGCCCGAAAACCGACCCGTATTGTATCACGCCCCTCCTGCATCGTCAATTCTTTTGCCCTCCCCCATCCGCCATTTCGCAGTTACAATATTCATCCCCATTCGCGCCCAGCCTGGCAAAGCCAGAGCATTTCGCCGATCCCATCTCTCCACCAAGGACTCTCCCATGACCGACCTCCTCTACCAGACCGACTCGTACTTGCAAACCTTCACCGCCACCGTCCTCGCCGTCGACGAAGCCGCCCGCGCCGTGCTCCTCGACCGCACCGCCTTCTACCCTGGCGGCGGCGGCCAGCCCGCCGACTCGGGCGTTCTCGTCTGGAAAGACGCCGAACTGCCCGTCACCCGCGCGCGCAAAGGCGCCGAAGGCGTCTGGCACGCCCTGGCCGAAGGCGCGCCCCTCCCGCCGGTTGGATCCACCGTGGAAGGTCGCCTGGATTGGGACCGCCGCTTCGCCCTCATGCGCACCCACAGCGCCATGCACATTTTGTGCGGCGTGGTCTACCGCGACTACGGCGCTCTGGTCACCGGCGGCGACATGGAACCCCTTCATGGGCGCATGGATTTTGAATTCGAATCGCTGACCAAAGAACTGGTCGGCGTGATCGAAGAAGCCGTGAATCGCGAGGTGACGGCTGACCACCCCGTGCGCGTGGCCATTCTGCCCCGCGACGAGGCCTTCCAAATCCCCGACCTCATCCGCACCAAGATCAACTTGCTCCCGCCCGAAATCAGCCACATCCGCACCATCGAACTGGTGGGTCTCGACCTGCAAGCCGACGGCGGCACGCACGTCCATTCCACCGCCGAGGTGGGTCGAATGCGCATCGTGGATTACAAGAGCAAGGGCAAAATCAATAAGCGCATCTACGTCGAGCTGGACTGAGCCGAACCGATCTCACCGATAAAAATCCAACCGGGCGCTCCAAAGCTGAAGCGCCCGGTTGGTGATTTGATCCCAAGAGGCTCCTCGCGGAACCCCTCAGGCTTTGACTATCGGGTCAGCAATGGCAGGAACACGTAGAACGTGTCCTGGTAGATGTAGGTGATCGTGTCACTGACCACTTCACCTGCGTTGCCCGCCCGGTCCATATACTGGACGTAAACCGTCTTGGAGCCATCGGTTCCTTCCAGCGCCCAGGCCAGCGTCGCCGCATAGGGCTGCCATTCAACCGCGCTGAGGTCAGCCTGGTTCGAAACCTTCATGAAGCCCATCCCGCTGGTGGCATCGGTGGCGGTCAGCGTCAGCGTCACATTCAGCGAATCCGTCTCCGCGGCCCCGGCGTTGATAGACAGGCTGCCCACGGGCGCGGTGGTGTCCAGGGTGATCGTGTCGCAAAGAGCCAGCGACTGGTTGCCCGCGGCGTCTTTCAACTGCACGCAAACTGTCTTGGCCCCATCCCCACCGGACAACGTGAAGTCCGCCGGATTCTCGTAGGCAACGTACGTGGCGATCGCCAAACCTGCTTCGCTGGTCGCGGCGCGCATTTGCACCACGCCGCTGCCTGCTTCGGTGAAGGTGATGAACAGGTTCACATCGGCATCATTGGTCAGATCCCCCATGCCATTGATGTATAGGCTGCCCACGGGGGCAATACTATCGAACAAAATCGTATCTGAGTACACAGGCGACAGGTTCCCGGCGCTGTCGCGGAACTGGGCGAACACCTCTTTGACGCCGTTGCCGGCGCCCAGGTCCCAACTCGCAACGCTAGCCGCAAAGGGCTGCCAGGCCTCGCCCGAAAGCGCCGTCACCGAATTACTCAGGCGCATTTCCAGGCCCGTCTCGGTGCCCGTGTAAGCCAGAGTCAGCGCCGCCGTGCTGGTGGTCGTAGAAGCCGCTCCATCCGCAATGCTCACCGAACCCGCCGGAGCAGCGGAGTCCAACGAGATCGTGTCACTGAACGGTCCAGACTCGTGGCCCAACGCATCGCGGTACCACACGTAGACGGTCTTCACGCCGTCTCCGGCGCTCAACGTCCAGGCCGCGCCCCCCGAGAAGGGCTTCCACACGCCCCCAGCGCCATCGGAAGCGTTCGAAATCCTCATCTCCGACACACCGCTGGTAACGTCCGTGGGAGTCAAGGTCAGCCAAACCGCCGCTTGCGTGGTGTAAAGCGCGCCGCTGTTGATCAACACGCTGTCCGTGCCCACCGGCGCTGTGGTGTCTAATACAATCGTGTCGGCAATTTCCACCGTCGACAGGTTTCCAGCCCGGTCACGGAACTGCGCGTACACGGTCTTCAAACCGTCGGCTCCGGTCAAGTTAAACGCGGTCGTCGGCGCAAGCGTGCTCCAGGCTCCCGTCCAGGGACCGTTGGTCTCCATAAAGCGCATCTCGGTCACATCTTCAACCGTGGCAATCCGCAAGGTCACCGCGAGGTTGGCAGTCATTTCATCGCCGGCGTTAATCGAGATCATCCCGGTAGGAGCAAGCGTATCCAGGGTGACCCTATCGAACACCGCCACCGAAACATTCCCCGCCGCGTCGCGATACTGAGCGTAGACGGTCTTCTCGCCGTCGCCGGCCGAGAGGGTGAAGTCCTGCGCGGCAGCGCTGTAATCCACCCATGCCACACTGTCGAATTTGTTGTCCTCGGAGAAGCGCATCGAGGCCGCGCCGGTGCTGGCAGGCGTCAGTGTGACTGCCGTGCTGTTGACAAACTCGCCCTCGTTGAGGGTCACGCTGTTGCCCGTGGGGGCCTGCGTGTCCAGGGTCACCGTATCGCTGACCGTGGTCGCCACATTCATTGCCGCGTCGCGGTACTGAGCGTAGACGGTCTTCTCGCCGTCGCCGGCCGAGAGGGTGAAGTCCTGCGCGGCAGCGCTGTAATCCACCCATGCCACACTGTCGAATTTGTTGTCCTCGGAGAAGCGCATCGAGGCCGCGCCGGTGCTGGCAGGCGTCAGTGTGACTGCCGTGCTGTTGACAAACTCGCCCTCGTTGAGGGTCACGCTGTTGTCCGTGGGGGCCTGCCTGTCCAGGATGATACTATCCGAGGCCGAGAGCGAGTCGTTGCCCGCCTCGTCGAAGAACTGGACGTACACAGTTTTTAGCCCGTCCATGCCAGTGAGTGTAAAGGACTTGCTGGTGACATAAGGCTCAGCCTCGGTCCACGTGCTGTCGTCCTCCGAGAAGCGCATCGAAACCACGCTGGTGGTCGCATCCGTGGCGCTCAGGGTCAGGGTTACATCCGGGCTGGTGGCATATATCGCGCCGCCGTTGATGGTGATTGTGCCGGTCGGCGGAAGGGTATCCTCCGCGCCAAACACGCTCCAATATTGTGAGAAGTGGTTGGGGTGCGCCGTCAACGTGTCCGCCGTTTTGTCGAGCGAAGACGGCTCTTCCACCCAGTCGCTGCCGCTCCAATAGTACAGTTTTAGCGAGCCTTCGTCCACGCTCACAGCATCCAGTTCCGCCGGATCGTATCCGACCGTCAAGGTATACGTTCCGGTGAGCGTCACGGGCTGTTCGGTGAGCGGGTCAAAAACCCTCGACTCAAAAGCCCGCTCGATGCCCAGCTTGCCAGACGGCGCGGGCGGCAGGTTGCCCTGGAAAACGGGCGTGTGCCACAGGCGCAGAGTTTCGGCGCTGAAGTTGTAGGTGACTTCATCCACGCTGGAGGTTATTATGCCCCCCGTGGTAACCCGTCCGTCCATCGTCGGGGCCGCCCACCAACCGCTCATGCCTTGCCATCCGCCAGACAACCACATCAAGGGCAGGCTTTGCCCTATCTCCAAATCGCTGTGGAATGGCAAATCCTGAACTGCCAGCTCCGTTGTCTGAGCCGGGATGGTCACATCCAACACGCGCATCTGGCTCCGGTGTTCCACCCAGGCCAGGGTGCGGCCATCCACACTGGCGACCTCCACACCGATCGTGTCGCCGTCAAACCTTCGCAACTGTTGCAGCGGCCATTCCGTCGGATAGATGGCGCTGTCAAACGGCATCGCCCACAATCCTTCGTTGATCCGGGTGAAGTACACAACGTTCCCTTCCACATCCAGGAACTGCGTATCGCCCCAGCCTTCAAACCTTCTCTCAAACGGCGGAACCGGGGGAGCCTCAAAAATACCCCGAATATCAAACACGGTCAGCCCGCCGCCACGACATTCCTCATGTTCATCCTCTTCCCACCAACATTCTGGTCGCTCCGTGGTGAACAAGAAATCATCGGTCAGTGTAATATCCAACACCTGCCCTTCGAAAACGTCATTAACTTGACTAATCAGGCTAATAGCTCCCGGGTTTGTGGCGTTATAAAGAGCCAAATGTCCAGGATGCCAAACATCTACTCCCGACATTACCTCCCGCCAACCGCCTTCGGTGACCGCTACCACCACGCGCCCGTCGACCTCTCCCACCGCCATCTGACTATTACCGCCGTACAGATCAATGCTACCCAACGGATCGATATTCCTCGGGTCGGTGATATCAAAGGTTTCCAGTGTGGGGATCACATTCGGCGCATTATTCCACCACCCTAAAACATACAAAATGCGCTGCGCTCCTACCTGGCGCACCACAAAGGGGGAATAAGCCGAATCCGGGAAGCTCTCATGGATCAGCGAGTCGATCAGCTCCGGCGCGGAGGGGTCGGTAACATCATAGATCCGCAGGATGCCGTGATCAACGACATACAAGGTATTCCCCAATGTTTGGACCTGCCAGCCGGTTCCAAGCACACCTTGTTCCGTGAACACGCGATTGTAGCTAATGGGCACGACTTCGTCATCCGCGGAATAGACCATCAAGCCCTGGTTGGCGGGCAAATACAACAGGGGGTCGCCTCCCGCGTCTAACCCGACCGCCAGACAATCGCTGTTATGGCGCCAGTCGCCGACTTCCATAGCGCCTACCGGCGTGATCACGGAACCAGATACTCGCAGCGCAACGATACGGGCAGAATCATCGCTCATCCCGAAGATCAAATCCTCTTGCGGGTAAGCCTTCCGCAGGCGCGACCCTGGCGGTAATACATAGTGTGAGGTAAGCGTGGATGTGGTCGTATTCCACAGGTAAATTCCATCCCTGGCGTCGGCAATATAGAGCAAGTTGCCATCCAAAGTCAAAGCAGCCGCATCCTCCGTATCCAGAATTTGGATATTGCTTGGGTTTTCTCCCAGATGGGTGATATCAAATGACCACACCTGGCCCCCATCATTGTGGACGGATACGTAAGCCGTGGTCCCGTGGATGGCCAAATCATAATTCCACCCCGGCATCCAATGGTAACCGGTGTATACCGGGTTGGCCGGGTTCGTCAGGCTGTATCTGGATACCCCAGAGGAATTGTTGGTCAGCGCGTACAAGTTCGTCCCGCTATCATCCAGCGCCAAGGCTATGCCTTCTTCCCCCACAGTCATCACCTCGCGCACATAGGCGGGGTGGGTCGGCGTGGCGATGTCGAACACTACCAGGTTCCCAAAGTTCGAGATCACATAGGCGTAATTTCCAGCCACAACCATATCTTTGATCTCGCCAGGAATGGCCTGCGTTCTGGCCACCCACTGCGGCTCGGCGGGCGTGGTCGCCACGTCGTAGATATCGATCCGGTTTCCATTGGCCGTATACAGGTAGCCGCCGGAAAGCACGCTGACCTGCGAATTGCCGCCCAACTGGGTCAAAAATTCCATCGTGGGAGCCACGGGCAAGAACTTTTGCACGCGGTGGTTGCTAGCGTCCGCCACATACACGTTCCCCGCAGCATCGGTCGCCACGCCGTATGGGTTTCGGAACTCATAATCGCCCTGGCCATAATCCCCCGTGCCCACCGAAGCCAGGTAGGAGCCGTCTGCCACGTCATAAACCTTGATGCGGTTGGTGTTATTATCCGCTACGAACAGCCGCCCCTGCCCGTCCAGCGCAATGCTTTGGGGGTTATTCAACAAGTAGTTGCCCCGGTCGCCCACCCAAGTCGCGCCGACAAAGTGCTCGCAAGTCCATTGGGTGGCGCCAGCGTCTGCGCGAGAGCACTTTTGGATGCGGTTGTAGCTTTGATCCGAGATGAAAATTTGGTTGTCACCGTTCGCCGCCAGTCCCACCGGTTCAGCGATTTGGTCAGGACCCAGGCTGCCATCAAACGACGCGCCGATGGTCGAGACGTACGACCACCCGGCATACGGGACATACCGGTATTCCTGCACCCGGTGATTATTTGGATCCGCGACGAACAAGCGTCCGCCCGAGGAGAAAGCGACCGCGCTGGGGCCGTCAAAGCCCTGCAGGTTCCCCCCTTCCGTAAAGTAACGGAAGGAACTCAGATACGATCCATCGGTTGACCTCAAGATCACCACACGCCCGTTGCAGCGGTCGGCCACGTACAGGTTGCCGGCCGGGTCAAAGGACATGGTGCCCTGCGGTTCGCACATTTCCTCGGTTTCCGCGCCCATCCACACACCCGGCGTGCCCCACGCCCAGCGCAGATTTCCCGCCGGGTCATAGCTGACGATGCGCCGGCCTGCCCGTTCGGTTACGTACAGGTTGTTTTGCGCGTCCACAATCACGCTACCGGGGCTGTTCAAATAGCCCGGCTCCGTGACGTAAGGAACCCGGTCAACGCCAAAAACCGCTGAAAAGCTCGACGGTGTTGGATTCGCTTCTAACCGGCCAATCACCTGGCGGTAACCATCGGTGATATAAAAGACACCCGCGCCCGCATAAGCCACATCTTGCGGATCATCGAAGGGCAACCCACCCAACGGCTGCACGTCATTGTTGGTCGCCACATTTTCGCAGTTGCCGTCAAAATCGCACCGGCGCAGGCCGTTCTGATCCCAGCCATTGTCGACGTAATCCAGAACATAGATATGACTTGCGTCGTACGCGGGAGAATAAGTGATCCCGCGCCCGCGATGCACGGAGCCACCGCCGAAGGTGGCGCAATCCCACGGTCCAGGCAGAGTCGTTGGTTCCAGGCACTGCATCAGGCCAAAATAGTCGCCAGAAATGTAAATTTCGTTACCATCCTCGCCATCCAGATCCGCGACCTGAATATGGTGTTTCCAATCCCCGCCCACGCTCCAGGCGTTCTCCAACGTCAAAGTGGGATAGGGTAAGGCGGATAAATCGGGTCTCAAAGCGAGCACGGGATTATCGCCGCAATTTTGGATCACGTATAACAGCCCAGAGTCCGCGTCGATGGATAGGCTGTTGGCGCAGTTGAACTGGTCGTTTACCCAATTTAAATCGTCAGGCCGAGCAAACCGGTTCCAGTCGGCGATGGTCTCGCCAACTGCATCCAGCACAACCAGGTGGTGGCTATCGATCACCCAGGTGTAACCACCATAACGGATGACATCTTCTGGCCACGCAAAGATACCTTCAACGCCCGAGGAAGATGGAATAACCGTGTGGTCGGTTAAACTCAGATTCGTGAAGCTGCGCAGGCGCCTCCCGGCGCGCTCCAACACAAACAAGCCGCCATCGATGGCGATTCCGCTGGGGCTGTTGAGATGGTTCCCCTGTCCGCCCGAATGGTAATATGGCAACCCGGTCGTGCCAATCGTTTCCACGTAACGCCAGGCATCGCCCAAATCGCCTGTGCGCAACGTCTCCGGGCTGGGCGAAGCCGCCTCAACCGGGGTGACGGTCTTTAAAAAGCCTGCGCCAGCCACGATTACGGCCAGCGCGATTAAAATACGGAGTGACACCCAAGACAAGCGTTTCATGCAATTTCTCCCAGAAAGTGAATGACAAAGCAATCGTTAGGATCAGGCTGCGACCTTCCTAAAATTTTTGGTAACTACTCAGGCTATGGTAGAAAAGTCCCGAATTTTTGGTGCTACACCACAAATTCGGCTTCTTTCACCAAAGGGCTGAGCAGTAACAATTTATGAGGAGAGAGGTATTTTATTCAGGAACTTTCCCTGCTCACTGAGCAGTGACTTGAAAATTTTTTTGGAACTTTGGGAAACAGATGGATCAATGAAGCTGTCGGTTTCACCCCCTCACGAGAATATCTTCGACTTAATAATTATAGAACGCATAGAATTGTTGAGCCTTGCAATCGCGTTACAGTTTGTCCGACAAATAAGACCGGCAACGGGGAAAATCCGCTGCCGGTCTCTGCTGGTCTCCCACGCAATCCGCTTATTCGTTGACCCTGGCCTTCATCCAATCGTTACTGTTGAAGAAATCGGCCACCGCGTTGCCCGGATGCACAATGGCGTCGCAAGCCGCCCGGTCTTCATCGCCTAGCTTCATTTCGAACACCGGCAGGTAATCTTCCAGATGCTGCAAGGTGCGCGGCCCCACAATGGGAGCGGTAATGCCGGGTTGATCCTTGCACCAGGTCAGCGAGAACTGCGATGGCGTCACCCCGCGCTGCCTGGCCAACTCGATCACTTTGGCCCCCACTTCCAGCGCCCGCAGCGTCACCCGGTCTTTGATGGCCGGCCAGTTCGAACGCGCTGCCCGCGAATCTGCCGGGTAAGAGCCATCCAACGGGTAGCGCCCGGCCAGGACCCCCATGCCCAGCGGCGACCAGGGCAAAATTCCCAGCCCATATTTCTGACACAGCGGGACCAGTTCGTTTTCGATACGCCGGTCGAGCAAATTATAAGGCGGCTGTTCGCTGATGTAACGCGCCAGCCCAAACTTCTCGCTAATCGCCAGCGCCTCCATCACCTTCCAGGCAGGGTGCGTTGAACAACCAATGTAGCGCACCTTGCCCGCCCGCACCAGGTCGTCAAAGGCGCGCAGCGTCTCATCTTGCGGAATGATGGCCGAAGGCCGGTGAAGCTGGAACAGATCGATATAATCTGTCTGCAAGCGGCGCAGCGAATCCTCGCACGATTTCAAGATATGCAGCCGCGACGCGCCCTGGTCGTTCGGTCCCGGGCCCATCGCTCCATGCACTTTGGTCGCCAGCACCACCTGCTCACGCTTGCCGTTGTCTTTCAAGGCCTTGCCCACAATTCGCTCGCTCTCTCCGGCATTGTAGACGTTGGCGGTGTCGATGAAGTTGAACCCACCATCCAACGCCCGCTCGATGATGCGGATGGATTCATCTTCTGGGGTAGGTCCCCCGAAGTTCATTGCGCCCAAACACAATGGCGAAACCATCACGCCCGTCCGTCCTAAGGATCGATATTCCATGCTTGGCTCCTTTCAGGTTGGGTATCGGTAGATATGAGGAAGTCGCCTCTTTCTGCCATCCTCTACATCGCTGCGTCTTTATTATACGGTCATTCGACGGCTCGCTGGGAATTTGGGTCATTGGGAGTTGGCGTGGTGTATAATCTCCCCTCATGCTGCTTCACATCCTCATCAACATCACTTTGCCAGTCTTTGTGCTCATCGGCGTCGGCATCCTGGCCGAACGGGCCTACAAGGTGGACGTCGATTCTCTGGTCAAGCTCAACTTCAACGTCTTCATGCCCGCGTTGGTCCTACTCAAAGCGCTGGATGCCAACCTGGCCCCCGAGATCTTTGGCGGGGTGGCCGTTTTCAACCTGCTCCACACCGGTCTCATCCTCGCCCTGGCCTGGGCGCTTTTCAGCTTGCCCAGTTTTCGCGGCCACCGCCCCGAACTCACCCTGGCCAGCCTGCTGCCCAATGTGGGCAATTATGGCATTCCCCTGGCCATGTTGGCCTTCGGCGCTGCCGGAGCCAACGTCATGGCCATCGTTGTGCTCGTCCAAGTTTTCATCACCATCACCCTCGGGCTGTGGATCATCGACTCGGGTCGCACCCACTGGCGCGACGCCCTGACCGGGCTGCTCAAAACACCCATTTTGTGGGCCTCTCTGGCTGCCGTGCTGATGATGGCATTCAAGCTGGAACTGCCCTCCCCCATCCGCCAACCGGTCGAATATCTTGCCAATGGATTGGTCCCCCTGGCCCTGGTGACTTTGGGCGCGCAGCTCTCTCGCAGCCGCTCCGGAAAGCAAATCCGCCCGCTGGCCCTGGTGACGGTCCTGCGCCTGCTGGTCGCCCCCGCGCTGGCCTGGATCATGTTGTTGGGCTGGGAAGCCGCCGCCCGAGCCGGTTCTCTGCCCACGTTGGGTCTGGCGGGACCGGTGCTGATCATTGCCGCGGGTATGCCTGTTGCCGTCAACGCCTACATCCTCTCCAGCGAATACAAACGCGATGGCGATCTCGTTTCGCAGACCGTTCTATGGTCCACGCTCATCAGCGCGCTCAGCCTCACCATCTGGCTCGCGTTTCTCTAAGCTGAACCGCGCAAACCACCCCGAATACACTATAATCGGGGTCATCTTAAATGGATTGGGTAACCAGGAGTCAGCATGTCCACCGGCCCGCAACCTTTTTCCCATGAACAGCGCATGACGCGCGCTCGCGAAATCGTCAATCGGTTCCAATCCCACTACGGCGAAAAGTGGCTTGCCGCGGGGTTGTATGGTTCCACCGCGCGCGGCGTCGACGGGCCTTACTCGGACATCGAAATCCACGGCATTGTGGAGGGAAGCGAGATCGAGCGCTGCTTCGAATGGTCAGAAGGCCCCTGGAAAGCCGAAGTAGACATCTACTCCGTGGATGTTTTTCTCTCCCAGGCTGCCGAGATGGACGAGTTCTGGCCCCTCACCCACGGCGCTTACATATATATCCAACCCATGCACGACCCCCAGGATATCTTCGCCCACGCCCGCCAGGTGGCCTTGGCCCATACCGACGACGAGATCAACGCCTGCATCCGAGAAGTGATCGTCGGCGACATTTATGAGTGCATCGGCAAGCTGCGCAACGGCCTGGAAACCGGAAAAACGCACACCATCCCCGCCTATACCGTGGATATCGCCCGTTACGGAGCCTGCTTGCTGGGGTTGGCTCATCGCCGCGTCTATTCGAGCAGCGTTGCCCTGTTCCCCGAATCCCTGCAACTCCCCGACCGGCCCGCCGGATACAATCACCTGTGTGGATTGGTGATGCGCGGCGAGCTGTCCAATCCACCTCGCGTTGTGGCTGCCGCCAACGACTACTGGGATGGTCTCGAAACCTGGTCTGCCGCACGCGGCCTGACCATCCATACCGAACTGGATACCCTCCTTGGCCAATCGTCCGGCGAATAGGGACTCTGTGCGAGTCTCCGTGGTGAGACTCGCATAGTTGCGCAACCCTGCCCGGTCGCGTAAAATAGAAGGCAACTGCTCAGGCGGTTGGAAAAGCTTCATTTTTTCTGACAACTTTCTTTCCCCCAACAACAGGTGTAACTATGGACTCTTTCTTCCTCCAATCTATTCATGAAGCCTGGAAAGCCGACTTTTCCGGATGGGATTTCTCCTGGCTTGAAGGCCGCTATGTCGATGAAGAACCCGCCTGGGATTACCGCGCAATGGTTCTCGAACGAATGCAGGGCATTCATGCGATGGTCGACATGGGCACGGGAGGCGGCGAATTCTTATCCACTCTGCGCCCCTTCCCAACCGACACCTGGGCTACCGAGGCGTATGTGCCCAACGTGCCCATCGCCCGCGCCCGCCTCGAGCCGTTGGGTGTCAAGCTGGTGCAGTTCTTTGAAGACACCGACCTGCCTTTGCCTTCCAACCACTTTGACCTGGCCATCAACCGCCATGATTCTTTCTCTGGCAAAGAACTCCGCCGCATTCTCAAACCCGGCGCAAGGTTCCTCACCCAGCAAATTGGCTGCAAA
This sequence comes from uncultured Anaerolinea sp., assembly GCA_964403875.1. Taxonomy (GTDB): domain Bacteria; phylum Chloroflexota; class Anaerolineae; order Anaerolineales; family Anaerolineaceae; genus Anaerolinea. Next base: position 23,625 of record CAYOHX010000047.1, read on the forward strand.
AACAACATCCGCCTCAACGAACTGCTCGAAGAGAAGATTTCCTATGAATACGCCGGCGAAACCCTGGAAAAGCAGGTAGCCGACCTGACCTCAGCCGGATTCGAAATTTTGCAAGCCCGCGAGGATTTCCCACAGTCCTCCTTCCGCGATGTGGCCGCCGTGGTGTATTACCTGAAGGTCGTCCCCTGGCAAATTCCAGGTTTCACCCCCGAGGCTTATCTGAAAGGGCTGGAAAAGATCCATGCCACCATCCAGCGGGAAGGCGAGCTGTTGGTTCCCGAGCATCGCTATCTGATCGAGGCGGTGAAGCATTAAGCCCCAGGCTTCCCAACCCGCCACCGACAACAAGTGGTTGGCGATTGCCGGAATTGCCCTGGGAGTATTCATGGCTACCCTGGATACCAGCATCGTCAACATCTCTCTGCCCACCCTGGCCGATTACTTTGACACCGATTTTGCCACCATCCAATGGGTGGTACTGGCGTATGGTTTGGTCATTACCTCGCTCATGCTCAGCGTGGCCCGCCTGGGGGACATGACCTCCAAGAAGCGCATCTATCAAATCGGCCTGGTCATATTCATCGTCAGCTCGTGTCTGTGCGGGCTGGCCCCATCGGTGGGCTGGCTGGTGGCTTTCCGCGCCTTGCAAGGCCTGGGCGGCACCATGATGCAAGCCCTGGGCATGGCGATGGTCACCGAGATTTTTCCCGCCGCCGAACGAGGCCGGGCCTTGGGGACAATGGGCGCGGTTGTCTCGGTAGGCATTGCCGTGGGTCCGCCTCTGGGCGGCCTGCTCATCGGCCTGGTCGGCTGGCAATCGGTTTTTTGGGTCAATCTGCCGGTTGGCTTGATCACCGCTTTTTTTGTCTGGCGGTTCGTGCCCAATCTGCGCCCGGCGCGCCCAGGCCAGCGCTTTGACCTGGCCGGAGCCGCCATCTTGATGGCCGTGCTCATCGCTTATGCCGGAGGCATGACCCGCGGGCAGGCCATTGGCTTTTCCACCACCGAGGTGATCGCTCTCCTCGCGGCGGCGGGTATCGGTTTGCTGGTCTTCCTGGCGGTCGAACGCAAAGCCGCCCAACCGATGGTGGACCTCAAGCTCTTCGCCAACCCGCTGTTCTCCATCAACTTGCTCATGGGGTTCCTGGTCTTCCTGGTTCTGGCCGGCGGCTTCATCCTGCCCTTCCTGCTCCAAAACGTGCTGGGCTTCTCCACCCAAATCGTGGGCCTGTTGATGATGTCTAATCCAATCGCGATGGGTTTGGTCGCGCCAATCGCCGGGACGCTCTCCGACCGCTACGGCTCGCGCGTGATCAGCCTGGTAGGCCTGCTGGTGCTAATCATCGGCTGCCTGGTGATGAGCACACTGCACGCCGAAGTCACCCCTCTGGGGATTGTGGTTCGCCTCATTCCCTTTGGGATTGGCTTCGGGCTGTTCCAAGCGCCCAACAACAGCGCCATCATGGGCTCGGCCCCCCGCGAGCGGTTGGGCGTGGCCTCGGGGTTAATCGGCCTTTCGCGCACGCTGGGCAATTCCTCTGGCCTGCCGCTCATGGGCAGCATCTACGGAGCCTTTGTGCTGGCAGCGGGCAGCCTGCCCCCCGGTACCGATGTGAACACCGCTCCCGCGCAGGCCGTTGTGACCGGTATCCATAACACCTATCAGATTGCCGCCGTGGGGATTTTCGGCGCCACCCTGCTGGCTGTGGTCGCGCTGTGGGTCGATTCCCGTCGCAAAGCTCGCCTGGCCTCCGCGCAGCCCTCCGAGTCGCCCGCCGCCAGGCCCTGAACTCGCCTTTCAACCGGTTCGAGTTCTGTACCTATGGCTTTTCCAAAGTCACTTCACTTTTGCACAAGCCTCGCTCTTTCGAATGGGGGGCGTGGGCTGACTTCGGAATAACCATAGTATTGTGCCGAACCCGAGTTGCAAAAATGTACGCCTGCGGTACAATAATCCCATGCTAACCAACCGCGCTCGCACCACCTTGATCGTTGGCGACGCTCTGGCCATCCTGGCGGTCAGCATCGTCGGTTACCTCACCCACTACGCCGGAAAAGAACCCTTCAGCCTGCGCTGGCTGAGCACTTTCTTGCCTTTCTGCCTGGCATGGGCCCTGATCGCACCCTGGTTAGGTCTGTATGACCGCGCCGTCTCCGGCAACCTCAAACAGGTCTGGTGGCGCGCCGCCCTGGCAGCCTGGCTGGCGGCCCCCTTTGCCGCCTGGCTGCGGGGATTGTGGCTGAACGCCGCCATCATTCCCGTGTTTGTCACCGTGTTGGGCCCCAGCGCCGCTTTGGGCATGGCCCTGTGGCGAACCGCCTGGGCTGCCCTGACCTCCAAGAAGCCCGCTCATGGATGAAACCGCGCTGGTTGGGTTTGCCCAAAAAGGCGACCTGGACGCCTTCAACCGCCTGGTGTTGGCGCACCAGGACCTGGCCTTCAACGTTGCCATGCGTATGTTAGGCGAATCGGACTCTGCCGAAGACGCCGTGCAAACCGCTTTCATCTCCGCTTACCGCCACCTGACTGATTTCCGCGGCGGGTCGTTCAAAGCCTGGGTCATGCGTATGGTCACCAACGCCTGCTATGACGAATTGCGCCGCCGCCAACGCCGCCCTTCCGTGCCCCTCGAACCACTCACCGATGATGATGAAGAAGTGGAGTCACCCGCCTGGCTGGCCGATGACTCGGCGTCGCCGGAAGAGCAATTGGAGCGCGCCGAGTTGGACCGTGCCTTGCAAGCCTGTCTTCAACGGCTGGAAGAAGACTTTCGCGCCGTGGTCGTCATGGTGGATATCGAAGGGTTGGATTACCTCGAAGCCGCTGCCGCCCTGGGGAAACCCCTTGGCACGGTAAAAAGCCGCGTGGCTCGCGCCCGCCTAAAACTGCGCGAGTGCCTGCATCGTTTTTGGGAACTTTTCCCTCAACCTGTCCGTCTAAATGAGGAGAGGGAACCGTGAGCACACTATTAACGTTACGAGATCAAGAACTTTTATCGGCCTACCTGGACGGGCAGCTTTCGGAGGCGGATCGCAATTCCGTAGAGCAGCACCTGAAGACCCGCGGGGAATGGCGGTTGGCGCTGGACGAGTTGGATCAGACTCGACGGGTGCTGCGCCGCGCCCCCCGTTACCGCGCCCCGCGCAGCTTTGCCTTGACCCCCGAGATGGCCCGCCAGGCCCGCCGTTCCTTTGCGGCCAACCTGTTCGGTCTGCGCTTCTCGGCCGCCCTGGCCACCCTGGCGCTGGTAGCCGCGCTGGTGCTGCAAGGCTCGCCCCTGCTCGCCAACCGCGCCCTTGCGCCCATGCTCAGCGCCGCCCCGGCAGCCCAAGAAGATGCCGCCGGAGCCGTGGTCATGGAAGCCGCCCCGGCGGAAAAATCCGCTGAAGATGCCAGCGCCGAAGCCACGCCCATGATCATCACCTGGGGGGTTCCCCAACAAGCCTATGGAATGGGAGGGGGCGGAGCGGACATCATGGCAGGCGCGCCCCAAGATCTGGCGGCTCCCGCCGCGCCCAAAGCGACTGGGGCCGAATTGGAACCCGCCGGAGCGGCCCCTTCCGCCGAAGAACGCAGCGCCCTCGAAAACCCCGCCCCCATCGAAGGCAGCGGCCCCATCCTGGGCGTGCCTTCGGGTGAAACCGCAGGCGAAATTTTGACGACTTCGGAAGAAGCCCCCGCCTATACAGAAGACGATTTCAACTCGGCGCCCAAAGGCTTGGTGACTCTGCGCGTGGCGCAAGTTGGCCTACTGGCGCTGGCTGTGCTCGGCGGCCTGGCGGCATTCATCTTTGCCAGGCGACGTTCCGCATGAAATCCTATCCGGTGCGCTTTTGCACGGCCTGCGGCGCGCCCCTTTCTCTACGAGAACTGTTTGGCCGCCAGCGGCCTTTTTGTCCAGATTGCGGCTGGATCTATTTCGCCGATCCCAAGGTGGCGGCGGCGGTTTTAATTGAGCGCGGCGATACCGTGCTGCTGGTGCGACGCTTGAATGATCCCCGACAGGGCTTGTGGAGCGTGCCAGCGGGCTTCATCGATGCGGATGAAGACCCCGCCGAAGCCGCCCGCCGCGAATGTCTGGAAGAAACCGGCCTGGAGGTGGAGATCACCGGGCTGTTGGGAATTATGGCAGGGCGCGAACATCCCGGCGGAGCGGACATGGTCATCGCCTACCGCGCGCGGATCACGGGCGGGACGCTGCAAGCTGGGGACGACGCTGGCGAGGCGGCCTTCTTCTCGCGGGGGGCGCTGCCCGAGCTGGCTTTCCAGGCTACCCGTAAGATTCTCGGCCTGGAATAGTTTCGGCCTAACTACGGCGACAGTGTCCCTGTAGCACGGTACGACATGAGGCCCCTCGGAGAGGTCACTTCCGCAGGCTGTCTTTGCGCAGAGACTCGAGGGCGTTCTTGTATTCTTCTACGTTGGTGGGGCGCAGGGCAACGATGGTTTCCATCATGTTAATCGCCTCCATCACCTGCCCCTGGTCCAGGTACGCCCCGGCCACCACGTCGAGCTGTGTCACGGCTTCCTGCACCTGCCCGCTGCGAGCGTACAGGTCCGCCAGACGCTTGCGCAAAGCCAGGTTGGTTCCATGTTCCAACAGCAGGTCGTTCAAGAACTCGATTCCCATCTCGCGGCGGCCCGAGGTCTCGGCCAACTGCAAGAAGGAATCCACCTCGCCCAAGGCCACGGCCTCTTGTCCCAGGCGGAAGTTGAGCAGCACGATCTGAGAGCGCACCCCCATGTTATCCGGCTGGATGGTGCGAATCTGCTCGTAAATGCGCACAGCCTGGCGGAGGTTGAGTCGCTGGAGGTCAATGTCGGCCACTTTCATCAAGATGTCCACGCCCCAGGTGCGGTTATCCTGCGATTTGGCCGCCAGGTTCAGAGCAGTCAGGTAAGTTTGGCGGGCCTTGTCCAGTTCCGCCAGGCGGTAATACATTTCCGCCAGGTCCATGTACTCGGTCAGGGCGGTGTCCACCTTGCCCTGCGAAACGAGCAGCGAAATCAAGCGCTCCCGCACCCGTAAATCCATCGGGGCAACCGTCAGAATCCGCTTCAGGCTGCGCACAGCCCGGCCCGTCTCGCCGCGCACCGATTGCAGGTCGGCTACCAACATGAACTTGCGCACGGCTTCATCCACGCGCTGCTCCTGGAGGAGCATTTCGCCAATTTGCACATGCATGGGTAAGTAGCTGGGCGCGAACTGCAAGGCAAAGTACGCCTCTTCCATCGCCGTGCGGGTCATGCCTTCTGAGGCCAGTTTGCGAATGGAGGCCATCGCCTCCACCACCTGGCTGCCGCGCGATTCCAGGATCATCTCCGCCACCGGCTGCGGCGGCGCGCCGACGGGAGGGGCGCCCATTTGCTGGCGGGCCAACGCCAGATATTGCCGCCAGCCCGGGCGGTTGATCTGGTCGGCGACATTGGCGCACACATTCTTGAGCACGGACTCATCGGTCTCGCTGGACTGCGCGTCGATCAACGGCTCATAGGCCTGGCGCAGCTCTTCAGCCTGCTCGGGATCGACAACCGCCGAATCAGCCAGGCTGAGGGCTTGCAGGTAAGCGGCAGCCGCCTCGGGCAATGCCCCCGCTTGAAGGTTCAATTGTCCCATCAACAAGTTGCAGGCCAGATCATAATCGGGGTGGCGCTGCGCCTCTTGAAAGTAGCGCAAAGCGCGGTCATTATCCCGCCCGCGCGTCAACAACCCCAGCATAAAGTAAGCCGTTGGATTGCGCAGCCCCAAATCCAGGGCTCTTTCCAATTCCTTGGCGGCCTGATTTTCATCATTTTGGGTCAACGAGTCGATGGCCTGGCCCACGTGCAAGATGATTCGCGAGCGGTCATGCCCGGGTGTATGCAGCGTACCGGTCTGCCCCCGCGTCAACGCTCCCAACCCTCGGCGGACTGTCTGGTTGTCGCTGGTCTCGTCGCCCTGCTCAAAAAGCAGCCCCGCCAGCAGCACCATCGCCTTTTGGCGGGCCTCTTCCACCGGGTCGGCCTGCTTCTCGCCGCTCTTATCCTCCTGCCCCAATGATTTCACGCTGGCCATGCGCACCGGAGCGGTGCCGCCTTTGGGACGCGAAGGCTTGGGCAGCATCTGGTTGGAACGCAGCGTAGACAGGGCAAAGCGCGCATCCTGGCTCTCGGGCATCATTTGCGCGGCATACTCCACGGCCTTCAACGCGCGCGTCAGGTCGCCATTGCGCTGGAAGATGCTGGCCGTGGCGATATATTCGGTGACCGCCTCGGCGCGTTTGCCCGTCTTCTCAAAGACCGCGGCCAGACGCTGGCGCGTGGAAAGGTGATCGGGGTTCAAGCTGAGCACATGCTGCCAGTTGACAATGGCCTTGTCCACGTCACGAACCTTGAGGTACAGCTCGGCGGCTTGCAACGAAGTATCCATCGCCTCTTTAAGTTTGCCCATGCGCTCGTAGATGCGGGCCAGCTTTTCCTGGGGCACCGGGTCGGCGGGGGCCAGGGCCGCCGCGTGCATGTAGCACTCCAGGGAATTCTCGTAATCCTGCAATTCAAAGTAAGCCAGCCCCAGACTGGAAAGCGCTTGCGGGTTTTCAGGAAATTCTTCCAGCGCGGTGAGGTAACACTTGGCCGCCGCTTTCCAATCCTGGTCCCAGGCCGCCGAATGGCCCTGGTTCATTGCTTTTTGGTATGCTTGTTGGTTTCCTGACATAGCTTATCCCGTATTTCGATCACCTGACATATGATGCGAACCTAAGTCAACACCGTTAATTCGCCCCACCGATCTCCCGCCCGCGCTTCGGTCTCCAGGGGGATGGAAAGCTGGTAGGCTTCTTCCATCACCTTCCGCACCAGGCCAGCCGTTTCCAGCAATTCGTCGTCTGGCACTTCCAGCACCAGTTCGTCGTGCACTTGCAGCAGCAGCCGAGCCTGGCTGCCGGCTGCCTTCAAGGCGGCGGGCAGGCGGATCATGGCCAGTTTGACGATATCGGCGGCGGTTCCCTGGATGGGGGCGTTGATGGCCTCGCGTTCCTCGCGCCCGCGCAAAGCCGGGTTGGAGCCGCTGGCCAGGTTGGGGAAGTACCGCCGTCGCCCCAGAAGGGTTTCTACGTACCCCTGGCGAGCCGCCAGCAGGCGTGTTTCGTCCAGATAGCGCTTGACGCCGGGGAACTTTTGGAAGTAGGCTTTCACAAAATTCTCGGCTTCGGCCAGGGTCAACTCGGTGGAGCGGCTCAAACCGAAGGCGCTCATGCCATAGATGAGACCGAAGTTGATGGCTTTGGCGTGGCGACGCATGGACTTGTCCACCTGGGCTAACGGGACGCCGTAGACCGCTGCCGCCGTGGTGGCGTGAATATCCTGCCCGGCGCGGAAGGCCGCCAGCATGGCTTCATCCTGGGCGGCGTGAGCCACAATCCGCAGTTCGATCTGCGAGTAATCAATGGAAAGCAGCTTCCAACCAGCCTGGGCAATGAAACCGTTGCGCACCTGGCGTCCCAACTCGGTGCGGGTAGGGATGTTCTGCAAGTTAGGGTTCGAGGAGGCCAGCCGCCCGGTAACCGAGCCGGTCTGGTTGAACGAGGTGTGCACCCGCCCGCTGAACGGCGCGATCTGTTGGGGCAGCGCGTCCACATAGGTGGAGCGCAGCTTGGACAGTTCGCGGTTCTCCAGGATCAAATCGACCACGGGGTGTTTGCCGCGCAGCTCTTCCAGCACGTCCGCCGAAGTGGAAAAGTGCCCGGAAGCGGTCTTTTTGCGCCGGTCGGGCGGTTCGAGGCGCAGCGCGCCAAACAGCACGTCCGAAAGCTGCTGGGTGGAGTTCACGTTGAATGGCTTGCCCACCAAGGTGAAGATCTCTTTTTCAATCTCCGCCAGGCGCGTGCTGAGCATTTCGTTCATCTTCGCAAAGAAGGGCAGGTCCAGCAGAATGCCGTTCCATTCCATCTCGGCCAACACGCTCACCAGGGGCATTTCCAGCTCATCGAACAAATGCCCGGCGTTGGTCCTGGCCATACCTTTTTCCAGCAGGGGCTTGAGTCGCAAGGTCACCTCGGCATCGGCGGCGGCGTAGGGAGCCACCTCGGCCACGCCGACATCGGCCATGCTGCGTTGAGCCTTGCCTTTGCCGATTAGTTCCTCAATGTGGGTCATGCGTTCGCCCAGGTACACCTCGGCCATGTCCTTGAGGCCCAGGTTATGCGAGCTGGGGTCGATGAGCCACTCGGCAAGCATGGTGTCGAAGGCCAGCCCCGCCACCAGCAAGCCGCACTTGCGCAGCATGAGCACGTCATATTTCAGGTTCTGGCCCACCTTGGGCTTGCCGGGGTCGCTCATCACCGGGCGCAGCGCGTCCAGCACCTGCTTCATGGGCAGTTGCGCCTCGCCGGAGCGATGCCCCACGGGGATGTAGTAACCCTGGCCGGGCTTGACCGCCAGCGATATGCCTACCAACTCGGCCAGAAGTGGGTCGGTGGAGGTCGATTCGGTGTCGAAGGCCACCGCTTCGGCGGCTTCCAGGGTCTTCACCAGGGCGGCCAGCTTCTCGGGGCTGTCCACCACCTCGACTTCCACCTGGTAGCCGGGGGCCGCGCCCACGCGCTCTACCGGCAGTTCATTGCCCGCGGTGGAGCTTTCAAACAGCGACAACTGACCGCCAGGAGCCGGCCTGGAAGGGGCAGCGGGGACCGCGGCGGGGGCCGAAGCCACGCCAAACACCTTCTTGACCCGCTCCCATAGGGTGCGAAATTCCAGCTTTTGGCACAGGGCTTCAATTTGCTCGATGCTCTGCTGCCCGCTGCGAGCTTTGGCCAAATCGAGGGTAATTTCCAGGTCGGTGCGGATCAATGCCAGCCTTTGGCTCAGGTAGGCCGACTCGCGGCCCGCTTCCAGGCGCGTCTTCACCCGCGCGGGCAGCTCGTCGAGGTGGGCATAGATTTGATCGAGGGTGTCGAATTGCTCCAGCAGCGATACGGCGGTCTTTTCGCCCACCCCGCTCACGCCCGGAATGTTATCGGAGGTGTCGCCCACCAGGGCCTTGTAATCGACCACCTGATCGGGGCGCACCCCCAGGTAGCTCTTGACCTGTTCAGGCAGGAAGTCTTGCGCCTCGGCCAGTTTGCTGCCAGCCAGGTTCACCATCACGCGCTCGTTGACCAGTTGGAGCAGGTCGCGATCGCCGGTAATGATCTTGACCCCCAGGCCTTCCTTCACGGCCTGCACGGCGATGCTGCCCAGAATGTCATCGGCTTCATAGCCATCCATTTCCAGGCGGGGAATGCCGAAGGCGTCGACCATCTCGCGGATGCGCGCCATCTGCGTGCGCAAATCGTCGGGCATCTTGGCGCGGGTGGCTTTGTACTCGGGAAAGTACTCATCCCGGAAGGAATGGCCGCCATCGAAGGCCACGGCCATGTAATCGGGTTTCTCTTGCTCCAACAGGCGCAGCAGCACGCTGGTGAAGCCAAACACCCCAGCGGTGGGTTCGCCTTCGGCGGTGGTGAAGCGCGTGCCGCTCCCCGCCGTGAGGGCGAAAAAGGTGCGATATGCCAGGGCGTGTCCGTCAATTAAGAAAAGCGTAGGCGGCATGGGTTTCTCATGGTTTGCGCGGTTCGTTGAGCGAAGGGACGCCGCCCTGTGGCAGGCGGGTGATGCCCTGGCGGCGGCGGGTTTCGACGATGAACTCTCGCAGCAGCTTGGCAGCCGGCGGCTGGGCCCCGCTGATAATCAGATACCCACTGGCCCAAAAGTCATCGGAGGGGTTCTCTTCCCGAATGCGCTCAAACGTGTTGAACAGGTAATGCGAGGTGCGTTGACGGATCACCTTGACGACATTGGCGGGTGAAACCGACGGCGCGACCTGCACCATCCACTGCAAGTATTCCGGCCGGATGGCGATGCCTTCCAGCCGCCAACTGAAGGCCAGGCACAACTGCTGTACCCACTGGCCCACCCGCTCGCCAATCTCGCGGGTCAGGTAATGCTGCGGCAGGCGCGGAATGAGCACGCAGGTGTAGTAAATCTGGCTCACCCCCGCCGAGGCCGGGTCGAGCTGGGAGAGCGACGTGGGCGGCGTGAGCACCTGAGCGTCGGAGGCCGGGGCCAGCTCGAACGGGACTTCTTCGCCCTCTTCGGGCATGACAAAGCGGCCCTGCGACGGCTCGGGTTCCACCGCCTGGGGCGGCTCGGGCTGGGCGCGCGGAGGCTCGGCCCAGGTTGGGTCTGGGGCGGCTGGCCGGTCGGGGTCCCAGAAACGGTCGATCTCGTCGCTGTTCGGATCGGGCCGCGGGATGGCTCCCAACAGGGCTTCCAAATCCAGATTTTGCAGTTGGGCTTCCAACTCGGGGTCCAGCTCGCCCAGGGGCTCGGGCTCTGCCGCCGCAACGGGTTTTCCATTCAAGGGCTGGTCTGACTCTTCGATGTACCAGCGGTCTTCGTCGATTTTGGGCGCTGCCTGGACGGGTGGAACGCTCTCGCCTTTGGCGGTGCGCTGGGCCAGGTCCTGAATGAGTTTGCCGACCTGGCTGCGCACCTTGCTGAAGGGCGTCTTGGCGCTGAAGACCATGCCCAACACCTGGTCGCCTTCCAGGGTGATCAAATACAACTGGCAGTCGCCGTCATCGATGGGCAGGCGCACAAAGCGCACCACCTCGCTGCGATCGCCTTTCTGCCAGTAGGATTGCAATTGAGCAGTCAGTTCGCGAGCCACGTCGGCGGCGGCAGGCCCGGCCTGATAGACCCCGCGGCCTCTGGCCATCCACAGCCCGGCCAGGGCGTTGGTTTTCTCCAACAAGTTGGAAAAGGCCGAGTTTTCTTCCGGCTTGGGGGCGGGTTCGGG
>CAYOHX010000048.1:0-34114 GCA_964403875.1 uncultured Anaerolinea sp.
TCGCGCCGCAACGGACTGTTTTTTGACAGTGTGGGGAACGGAATTAGGGAACGCGACCGACTGCGTAGAAGGTGGGGATGAATAGGACGCGCTCACCCTTTTGCCAAGAGACCTGGTCTAGACGGCGGAGGGCTTGCATTCGGGCGATCGGAACCTCGCTGCCCAGGTCGGCCTCCAGCATCTGCCATTCCATGTCCAACGTGGCGGGATCGGGGGCCTCCTTCCACTGCCCGCCCATCAGGCCGGTTTCGATCTCGGCGAGTCCGGCGTTATGAAACAGCCCCGAGAGGCGGCGACCGATGAGCGGGTCGGCGCCCTGCCGCTGGAGGGCAAAGCGCTGCCACTGTCCTAAATCGGCTAGGGCTTCGGGATAATCAATGCGTCCGCCATAATCGGGCTCGGCGAGGGCGAAAATCCACCCCCCTGGACGGGTGACGCGGATCATTTCTGCCAGCGCATGGGAGGCATCAGACACCCACAGAAGAAAGTAATGGCAGAAAGCAGCTTCAAAAGTGGCCGAGGCAAATGGCAAGCTTAATCCGTTGGCAGCCGCCAGCCGTGCGCCGGGGGCCTTCTGTTGGGCCAGGGCCAGCGATGGAAGGTGGATGTCAATGCCCCAGGTTTGGGTCTGAGAGGTCGTCTCGGCGGCGACCGCGCCGGTGCCGATGCCTACTTCCAGGATGCGTTTCTGGGGGGTGAGGGCCAGACGTTTGAACAGGAAGCGGCGCAGCGGGCGAGACCAGCTTGCCTGTTGAAGGAATCGTTCGTGCCACTCAGCGGGGGAAAGGGTCATTTCGCGCGGTTCCTCCACAGGGTTTCCCAAGAGTCGGTGAGGAGGTTGCCTAGAACTTGAGGGTGACCCTGCGCTGCCAGCACATCGCCATCCGGCTCGACATACAGCCAGGCGCTGCCAGCGCCTTCGGGTAGGGGGTGATCTTCGGCGGCCAATTCCAGGGCGACCGGGTTGCGGGCTGAATAGGGCACGGGCAGGTCCCAAACCAGGCGCAGGCCGAGGTTGGCGGCTTCCTGGCGCAAGGAGGGCAGTTCGGCGGCTGCCAAGGGGTTGTTGGCGGACAACGAAATTGCTTGCACGCCCATGCCCGCCAGCCGTTCGAGAATGGCTTTACCGTTGGACGCTTCGGCCTGGGTGAGGGTGAGGTGGACGACGACGAAAATATCTTCAGCCAGGGCGGCGCGAATGGCTTCCCAGGAGGGCTCTTCGTTGGGCACAAGCAGCATCATCAGGTGATCGAGGCCCGCTTGCAGGATGGCTTTGAGGTACTCGGCGTCTACGAGGCGCAGACCGTCGGTGATGAGGCCGGTCACCATGCCCATCTTTTCGGCTGTGGCGATCAGGTCGGGCAAATCGGCGCGCAAAGTGGGCTCGCCACCGGTGAAGACAGCGTGGGGAATGCCCGCTTGCCAGGCTTTGGCGAGGATGGTTTGCCATTCCTCCAGGCTCAATTCGCGCTTCACTCGTTCTACGGGAGCGAAGGGGGAGGCATCCATGTCGATCTGGCGGTAGGTAATGGCGCAGTCGAGGCGGAAAGGCGCGGAAAGCTCGGTGTACAGCTCCTGGCGCTCGAAATCCAGATAGGTGACCGGGTCGAGGTCGGGCATGTCCAACAGGGTATGAATGCGCTCCGAGAAGCCTTCATAGTCCGTCTGGGCCTGAGCAGCGGGGATGCCGTAGCGGCGCGATACGCTGCGCGAGACTTCCTGGGCCGGCGATTGGCGAATGAGATGATAGGCGTATTCGGCTGCGGTCTGGTTGAGGTGCAGAACGGTGCTGCCGTTCGCGATGAGCAAGCCGCTGCCATCCTTCTCCAGGCGCAGGTGAAGCCGGTAGGGGAAGTCGGAGTCGGGTGGCGCGGTGAAGTGATAGATGCCGGAAGGAAGGGGTTGGTAGGCAGGGAAAAAGCGCTGCCAGAGGTTTTGCAAGGCGTTCATCGTACCTCCGATTGTAGCGTATTTAACGGATGCGGACGAAGATCGGGATTGGCTTGATAGGCCAATGGGCAACCTCCACCACAGGTTTCGAGTAGTTCACAGGAGCGGCAGGCCGCGTCCAGGTTGCGCCGTTCGCGCAGCGAGAGAGCCAGGTCGTGATTCCAGATCGAGTCCCACGAGTCGCGCAAGATGTGACCGAGGGGCGTGTAATAGGACTGGCAGGGCAGCACGGAGCCGTCTGGCTCGGTGCACATGGCATAGCGAGCGGCGGTGCAGCCTTTGAGCCCCAGGTCGGCTTCGAGCGGATCGAAGTGGCAGTATTGCGTGGGGGTGTACCAGATGAGCCGCTGGCCAGAGCGGTCGGTGGCGTCGCGGACGATATCTAATAGCGGGGGCAGGTCGCTTTCGTGCAGGCCGGTTCCAACAGAAACGCCGCGCCCGGAGTAGATGAGCGCATTGAAGCCGACCGTGGGCACGCGGAGGTCGCCAAGAAAACGCATGGTTTCGGCAAGGTGGGGGCTGTTCTCGCGCAGCAGGGTGGTGTTGGTCATGACAAAGAGGCGCGAAGCCAGGGCGTTGCGCAGCCCGGCGACTGTTTCGCGCCAGGCTCCAGGATGGGCCACCAGGTGATCGTGAATGGCCTCATCGTGCGATTCGAGGGTGATCTGGACGTGGTCAAGCCCGGCATCCACCAGGGCCTGCACAAATGCCGGGTCTTTCAACCGGCGACCGTTGGTATTCATGCCGGTGATCTGCCCGTTGCGTTCGGCGTGGGCGATCAATTCGGGCAGGTCGGGGCGCAATGTGGGCTCGCCGCCGGTGAAGACGATGTGCGGGACGCCGATCTTCCAGAGGTGGTCCAGAGTCTGTTTCCACTCAGCGGTGGTCATTTCTTGGGGGGCGCGCGACCGAACGTTGTAGCAGTGAGTGCAGTCGTTGTTGCAGCGATAGGTGAGGGCGCAATCCATGCGATAAGGCGCGGAGGGCTTGGAACTGAAAGGCATCTCCATTTCCAGGTCCATCTCACATAGCGGGCAGCCCCCGGCCGGGTCGCCAATCTGCTCAATTTGCTCACAAAGGTCGCCGTAGTCGGCGCGAAGCTGGTTGGGCGAAGCAGCGAACCAACCCGAGAGGATGCGCAGGGCTTCCTGAGGGGGGTGGCCTTCCAGATGCAGGTAAGCCATGAGCGCGGCGGAGGGGTTGAGATGGTAGGCGCGAGCGGCGTTGGCCATCAACAACCCGCGACCATCGGGCTCGAGACGCAGGTGGAGGCGCATTTTGCCGTCCGCGCTTTCGCGGAGGTAATGATACAGTCCGTAGGCGGGAACGGCCAGCCTGGCGCGCGGGTTGAACCAGCGTGCCAGGCGAGTTTGAAATTCGGAAAACGAAGCCATGCGAGTTCCGGGGTCCTTTAGCGCCCGCCACCCGCACAAGCGCAGGCGCAACCCGCGCAGGCACAAGCGCACGCACAGGAGCGTCCGCCTCCGCCACCGCTGCGGTAGCTGGAAGAAGAGCTCTTGGGGATGGGGTTGGTTTTGTTCGTCACCCCGCTGGTGAAGGTGGATACATCTCCCAGCACTTGGCCGGCGAAGTTTTGGACGCCGCCCACGACCGAAGCGGCGAAATCGGCGCCGGGAAGGCTGGGCAGGGAGGAGGAGCCAGGAGCCTTGCCGACCTGGGTGGGGGCGGAGACGGACGGGCCGATGTTACCGCCGGTGACGGGCCGGTAGGTGGGATTGTAATGACCCCACCAGGTGGGCACGATGACCGGGCCGCCGGAGAAGACCTCGCGGGTTTGATCGCCGAAGTCTTTGTCAAGCATGGTCCAGTCCAGGGCTTCATCGAAACGTTTCATTTTCATTTCGGGTGTATCAGCGGCCTTCACCTGCTCCCAGGCGCGGCGCATGATATCTTGATAGAAAGCCACGGTCTCTTTTCGGCTGAATCCGCGCATGGTTTCGGCCAGGTTTTTCACCAAACCGGTTACCAAATCGCCGAGCGCTTTGCGCTGCTCTTTGACGGTGGGGAACTGCATGGCGGCGAGAAAATCGGTTTCGTAGGGGCGCAATTCGATGCCGGGTGCGTTGGTAGCCTCGATTTTTAGGGGCTCGCGGCTGGTGACGGTGGCCGCGCCTTTCTTGACCACCGAGAAGAGGATCATGGTCATGATCTTGTCGAGGGGCTGCTCCATTAAGATGGCGGCCTCGACGGCGGTGAGGCCGCGTTTGATGCCGTTGCCTTCGATGGCGATTTTGGGGGGCAGGTACTGCATGCGGCGCTTCTTTTCACCCACCACGGAGGCGTAGATGATGACGCCGAAGAATGCGGCAAAGGCCAGGCAGAAAGCAGGGCCGCAGAGGTTGTCGAGGTCGAAGCTACCGCCACCGCTGCTGACCAGGGGAGCGGTTTGGAGCACAGAGGCAGGAACCAAGCGGGCGGGGAAGGCCGCGCCAAAAATATACTGCGTGTAGCAATTGGCGTTGGGGGCGTTCCACTCGTATACTACGCGGTCCAGGTCGTCGATATAGGAGGCGCTGGGTTCTTCGGTTCCAGGCCAGGATTGAGGCGTGAACCAACGCGGCTCGGACTCGGTCATGCCGGGAGGCAAGATGAGCGCCACGGTCAGATTGGTGGTACCGCGCATATATTGGCTGCCGAAGGAGTTGGGCGAGAAGTTGAAGCTGGCGTAGTCTTCCTCTACGTCGGCAACTTTATTGGTTTTGTATAAAATGTCGCCAATGTTGGTGACGGTAACTTTGACGGTGCCGCGCTGCCCAGAGGGGATGGCGTTGGAGCCGAGGCCCAAGGCGATGCCCGGAGAAACGTAAGGCGATGCTTCGATATCGCTGATGGGTTTGCCGTCAATGGTGGCGGTCACATTGCTCAGGCTGTAATCCTTGGTGGGCATGCCGACATCTACAAAGTCGATGGCGGCTCCGCCAGGGGTGTTGACGAACTCGTAGATATATTCCACGGTTGCCTTGCCCTGCTCGTCGATGGTGATAACGGCTTCAGAGCGTTCAACTTCAAAGAGATAATTTTGGGCAAATACCGGTTGAACCCCCACCGTTAAGAGCATGAAAACGGCCAAAATGGCCCAGACGCGTATAATTTTCATTTTCCCCTCCCTGGGAAAAAGTTTGTTTCGATTACCACTTGGGTTCTTCGGTTAACTGGTATGTGGTGTTGCAGTAAGGGCAGCTCACCATCGGCGCTCCGGCCACCAGTTTGATGTTGTCGGGGGTGAGCACGCCGCCGCAGGATTTGCACTTGACCTGGTCGAGCGAGACTCCACCGGGCAGGTCGAGGTTGACGTTGACCTGGGTGTTAATCACCTTGGGCTTGCGCGAGGCGAAGTAGACCAGGACGAGGCCAATGCCGGCGCTGATGATGCCAATAATAATCCAGCCAGCCTGGCCCTGAGCGCTGAAAGCGCCCCAGATGAAGAGCACGCCGAAGAAGATAAAGATAGCGGCGGCAATATAGGCGATTGTCTTTCCTGCACCACTCATTGATTCCTCCTGATATTCTTGTGAGACGCAACTGCCCGATCCGTGATTTGGGTGAGGCGGAAAAAATATTCTCACCCCGTAGGTAGTTACAAGTAGTGTAGCATAAATAGAGAGCGAGGTATGTAAAAAATCTGTCAAGGGACTTTGGGGGTCATTGGGAATTGGTGGGGTTCACCACGGCAACTCCGAGAGAACCGACTTTGGGCTTATTCAATACTTTTGTAATTATAGTACAATATGGGTACGCTCCGGTAGCTCAATAGGACAGAGCAAGGCACTCCTAACGCCTAGGTTGAGAGTTCGAGTCCCTCCCGGGGCACAAAAAGAAAGCCATAAGCCATCAGCTTTAAGCTGTCAGCCAGAGGCTGATCGCCCCCGAATGGGGATGGTATTCGAGTCTTTTTTCGCTGACTATTGATAAAATAATCGCTGAAGCATTTGTGTATATCATTTCACCCATGAAAGAGAATAAATGAACCCGACCGAAATACTCCCGCAGGAATTTCAAAAGGAACTCATCGAATTCGCTCAAAACCTGGTCAAGATCAAAAGCTTTTCGGGGCAGGAGCGCGAAGTGATTCTGTTCATCGCGGCGAAAATGCAAGCTCTGGGCTATGACGAAGTGACGATTGACGCGATGGGGAATGTCCTCGGCAGAATCGGCAATGGCGGGAAGTCCATTTTGTTTGATTCACACGTCGACACGGTTGCGGTGAACGACGAAGAGCATTGGAACGTTCCGCCTTTTAGCGGCGAGATTGTGGATGGTTGCTTGCATGGCAGGGGGTCTGTGGATATGAAATCGGGAGCGGCAGCGTCGATTTTTGCCGCCGCGTTGGCTAACCGACACGGGATGTTGCGGGACAAGACAGTTTATTTGTCGTGTGGCGTTTTTGAAGAAGACTGCGATGGTGAAAATCTGAAACATCTCTTCAAAGAACTCGATCTCAGGCCGGACTATGTGGTGATTTGCGAACCTTCAAACAATGTGATTGCGTTGGGGCACAAGGGCAAGGCGCAAATCGCAATCAAGACTCAGGGCCTTTCCGCGCATGGCTCGGCTCCCGAAAAAGGGGTGAACGCAATTTATGAAATGGCGGAAATTATCCGGCGCGTTGAAAAAACCAATCTGGACCTGATGCAAAAAGGTCAGTCACGGGGAACGCTGGTGATGTCTAAAATTTCCAGTGTGAGCGCATCCCTCAATGCCGTGCCTTCGGAGTGCGAAGTGTACCTGGATCGAAGGATGGTTCTGGGAGAAACCGAGGAGGACATTCGGAGAGAGATGGACCACCTGGTGGAGGGGAAAAACGCCACCTGGGAAGTTGGGACGCTGCGCCGAAAAAGCTGGACCGGTTTGGATATTTCATATCAACCCTTTCATCTTGCCTGGAAAATTGACCAGGCTCATGGTCTGACTCAGGCTTGCATGTCTGCTTATCGTGAGTATTTCGGCAAGGAGCCAGGCGAATTCGATTTTTGGGATTTCAGCACCAATGCTGTAACACCGGTGAGCATGGGGATTCCTACCATCGGATTTGGGCCAGGAGAGTATAAGCTGGCGCACATGCGTAATGAACGTTGCGAGATCCGTCAGATCATCGACGCCTGTGGTTTCTATGCCAAAGTCATTGAAAGGATATAGATCGAATGGACCACCGTTCATTCACGACCGTTGAAATGATCGCGGCTTGTGAAAGTAACCTGGTTGAAAAGTCTTTGAGTTTTGCGCAGTTGGCGGGTGGAGAGGCGCACGAAGGCAATCCGCGCTGGTTCCTGACAGGTTCTGGATTGGCGGGGTATAACGGCATTGTGCAGGCTTCGTTTCCCGCCGATCAGGTGGATGAACGCATTGACGCGGCTCTGATGCCGTTTCGGGAGCGCGGCTTGCCTTTGACCTGGTGGACGGGGCCCAGTTCGCAGCCGGGGAATTTGGGAATGCGTCTGCAAACCTGGGGATTCCGGCACAATCGCGACATGATTGGCATGGCTGCGCCCATCGAGACGTTGGCCTCACCGTTTGAAACGCTGCCCGAGCTGGACTTTGAACCGGTGGTTGATGCGCGGGCTCTGGTGGCGTGGCTGCC
The DNA here is from genome assembly GCA_964403875.1 of uncultured Anaerolinea sp. Taxonomy (GTDB): domain Bacteria; phylum Chloroflexota; class Anaerolineae; order Anaerolineales; family Anaerolineaceae; genus Anaerolinea. The sequence continues at coordinate 7,550 of CAYOHX010000048.1, forward strand.
GCTCTACTCGGCGGGATTTGGCGCGCCGCAAGCAGTAGCAATGGAGAGCTTAATGGCTTTGGGCGAGCTGTCTTTCCGCCCGAAATCCAACTGGATCCACTTCCAAACCAAGAAAGACGGGAAGATTATTGCCATTAGCTCCCTGTATCTCAACGACCAGATCGCCGGATTGTATAACCTGGTTACTGAACCCGTGGAGCGCAGTCAGGGTGTGGGGGCGGCAATGACTTTGAAAAGCTTTGCCTGGGCCCAAGCGCATGGGTACCGAATAGCCACCCTACAAACTACTTATCCCAACGCATTAAGGTTGTATCACCGCCTGGGGTTTGAGGTGTACTGCAAATTTGGAATCTATCAATTTCTGACCGGTAATGCCTAGGCGGGTTATTTGGATAGAACCAGTAAAGGTTAGAGTTTGGTTAGAAACCAGTTTGGGCCTTGAATTTTTGGATGATTCGGTTAAAATATAATAGATAAACGTCAGGGTGTCCCCCTCACTCTGGCGTTTATCCTTTTAAAACCATTTATCAAGTTTATTGGTAGTGCATCAAACGGAGGCGCTCACAAGAGCCGCCTCCGTTTGGGTTAAATTTCATAATTCATTTGGAATCGGTTTGGTGAGACGCAAATTGGGGCTTTTTCACCCTTACCGTGAGTAGTTACCAAAGATCTTTAGAACAATTCGCGCATGGCCGCGCCAAAACGCTCGATTTCGTCCAGGGTGTTGTAGTGGGTGGCGCCAACACGGATGAGGCCGCCGCGGTCTTCAAGACCCAGGCGAGTTGTGACAGCCAGGGCGTAGAAGTTGCCATTCCACACGTAGATATTGCGTTCACCCAAATGGGAGGCCACTTGGGTGGGGGTGCGGCTCTGCAAGGTGAAGGAGACGGTTGGGACGCGCTCATCCAGATTGCGCAGATCGGTGGGGCCGTAGATGGTCGCGCCGGGCAGTTCCTGAATGACTTCGATGAGGGCGCGGCTGAGCTCGTGTTCATAGGCGCGCAGAGCGCTCATGGCCTGCTTGTAAAGCAGGCGGCGGCCAGCGTATTGTCCGGCGAACAGTTCCAGGTGTTCGGAGCCAAAGTTCTGGCCCAACCATTCGAAGTGCTCCAAGGCGCCCAGGGTTCCGGCAATGCCTTCAAAGTTGTTGGTGCCGGTCTCGAACTTTCCAGGGGCGTCGGCGGGTGCGGGGCGGACACGATACGCATATAGTTCTTCGAGCAGTTCGTGACGGCCGTAGAGAATGCCTACATGCGGGCCGAAGAATTTATAGGCGGAGCAGACCAGGAAGTCGCATCCCAGGGCTTGCACGTCCATGGGGCCGTGGGGGGCATATTGGACGGCGTCGATATATACCAGGGCTCCGGCAGCTTTGGCCAGGGCAGTGAGTTCGGCGGCAGGGTTGACCGTGCCCAGGGCGTTCGATGCAAAGCCGAAGGCAACCAGGGCGGGTTTCTCAGTCATAGCGGCTTTAAAGTCTTCAATATCCAGCTTGCCGGTGGCGGGGTCAAAATCGACCCGCCGCACGCGGCAGCCGGTATCGGCGGAGAGGTGCAGCCAGGGTGAGATGTTCGCGTCGTGGTCGAGGTTGGTGATGACAATGGTATCGCTGGCGTGAATGCGCTTGGCAAGGGCGTGGCTGAGCCGGAAGGTGAGGGTGGTCATGTTGGGGCCGAGGACGATTTCCTCGGGACGGGCGGCATTGAGAAAATCGGCCAGGGCGGCGCGTGTCTCGTCAATGAGCGCATCGGAGGCGCGGCTGGTGGAAAAAAGCCCACCGTGGTTCGCATTGGTGTCAATCAGATAACGGTTGATGCGCTCCAGGCTGGTGCGCGCGACCTGCGTGCCACCGGGATTGTCCAGATAAATGGCGGGGTGTTGTAGGGCAGGAAATTCCTGGCGGATGCGATTCAGGTCGAGGGTCATGCTCCGTCTCCATCATCAAGATCGTCAAAATCCAGCTCTTCGTCGATATCTTCGGGCTTGCGGCGGCACCACAGCAGCAGCATGTGGCCTTCGTCGGTTTCGATATTGCGAGCCGCCAGAATGGGGGCGCGTTCTTCCAGGCCAAGAGGGTTGCGGTAGTGCAGGTAGATGAGTTCGCCGTTGCGCCAGGTGCGGTGGCAGCGCTCTACGAGCGCGGGACCGTTGAAGGTGCGCACGCGGGTGAGGGCCAGGTCGAAGAGCGCGGGGCTCTCGTTCAGGCCAAGGGCCCAGCCGTCTTCGATGGATTCGAATACGGGGGGCGGGCCTTCAATGATGGTGATCTTTTCGTCCATATATCAAAACTCCAATTGGCGGGAATGATACCATAGATGCAGAGTTGTGGGCTTGCAATTGGTATACGGTTGGAGAAGGGAATCTCTCCACGAATGACACGAATGACACGAATGACACGAAGGAGAGGAGAAGAAATTTTATCCGCGAACCCTGGCACTTGCATACAGGGCAAGTGTGGACGCGAATAAGCGCGAATAGGAAATTCAAAATAAAAGGATTACACTTTTGACGGCTGACGGCTTTTCCTACATCTCCAGGCCATGATTGTGGAGCAGGTTGGGATCGGAGAGGAGTTGGGCGGTGGGGCCGTCGGCGACGAGGCGCCCGCCATCCATGACCAGGGTGCGAGGCAGCAGCTCGCGGACCATGGGCAGGTCGTGGGTGGCAACGATCATGGATTGGGGCAGCTCGCGGAGCAGTTCGATGAGGCTGCGCCTGGCGCGAGGGTCCAGCCCGGCGGTGGGCTCGTCCAAGATGAGCACATCGGGTTTCATGGACAGAACCGTGGCGATGGCAATGCGCTTTTTCTCACCCACGCTCAGATGATGGGATACGCGGCGAATATAGGCTTCCATGTGGACCATTGTCAGAGCTTCTTCCACCCGTTTGTGTACCTCATCAGAGGAAAGTCCTTGGTAGATGGGGCCGAAAGCCACGTCGTCGAAAACGGTGGGGGAGAAGAGCTGATCGTCGGGAGATTGAAAGACCAGCCCAACCAGCGCCCGCACGCGAGGCAGGTGCTTGCCTTCCACATCCAGCCCGCTGACGCGGATGGAACCGTTTTGACGCGAGTGGATGCCGTTGAGGTGGAGCAGCAGCGTGGATTTTCCCGCGCCGTTGGGGCCCACCAGAGCCACTTTATCCCCATGGCCGAGCGAGAAGGTCACGTCATTCAGCGCGGAATGCCCGTCAGGGTAGGAAAAGGAAAGATGTTCAACTTCGACGACACAGGACATGCGAATAATACCCCAGGGTTAAGTTAATAGATCAGGCGGCCAACAGCGACAATGATCGCCAGGAGCAGAAGCCCGAGGATCAGAGCCGACCAGGCAGCGGTCGGTACCGCGGGCACGGGCAGGCTGTGGATTTCGCCATCGTAGCCGCGGGCGAGCATGGCGTTGTAGATGCGGTCGCTCCGCTCGAGAGAGCGGAGGAAGAGGCTGCCAGCCATACCGCCGGCCACGCGCGCGCGCCAGGGGAGCTTGCCGCCGGGACGCAGGGTTGGGTCGGAGGCAGTTCCGCTGCGGGATGCGCGAGCGCGCAGCAGACGAAGGGTTTCGTCGACCATAACAAACAGGTAGCGCCACATGAGGCCGATGATGGCCACCAGCAGGCGGGGCAGGCGCAAGGCGCGCAGCGCGACGAGGATATCGGGGAAGGGGGTGGTGGAGGCCAGCAGGACGGCAGCCTGGATGGATATCCAGGATTTGAGGGCCACGGAGACGAAGCGCTCGAGGCCGGGCAGGGTGAGATGCAGGCCAAAGGGCAGAGAGAGCAACGATGGGCCGGGAATGGTGAACAAAACCGGCAAGGCGGCCAGCACGAACGGTACAGCGAGTAGGGCTCGCTTCAGGTAAAAAGCAAGCCCCAACTCGCTGACAATTTCGACGGAAAAGATCACGGCAATCAGCATGACATAAATGGGCCACGCGCCGGTGGGCGTGAGCGCGGAAGTCAAGATGAAGGCCACCACCAATACGACCTTGACCCGCGCATCCAGGGAGTGCACCAGGCTGGGGCGAGATTGATACGGGTCCAGGAAGTTGGCGTGCATTTCGAAGCGAGATTAGGCGGAGCGCTTGCGGCGGGTATAGGCCAGGGCTAACGCGGCGGCCAGTACGATGAGTGCCCCTACGACTCCGGCCAGGATGGTGGCGGTGGCTTCATTGGAAATGCCAGGCAAGACGTAATCGGGGATGATGTTGTAGGAAGGGTCGCGGGCGGTCTCGATGAACCCGGCTTGTTCAGCGACCCATTCCAGACCATCGGGGTGCGAGGAGGCCAGCGGAGATAAAATCACCAGGGCCAGGGTGAGTAAGCCGCCGCCGATCCACACCGCGGTATTGGCGCGCGCAGGTTGCGTAGAACCGGCCTGGAGCAGGTCGCGGCGGGCGGCATAGACCAGGCTGAGCGCGCCGACGGTGATGAGGGCTTCGCCGAGACCGATGAGGGCATGAATGCCGGCCATGGCTGGAATTGCCACGTTGGCCGGAGAAGTGCCGGAGAGGGCGATTTGAAGGGCGCAAGACAGCGAGGCAATGAAGATGGATGCCCAGGCTGCCACGCCGCCGCCGACGAAGATCCCCAAGGGCTTGCCGCCGCTGACGCGCTGAATGAGCTTGTAAACAGGGTAAGCGACGAAGGGTCCCAGGATGGCCATGTTGAACAGGTTGGCGCCCAGAACCAGCAAGCCGCCGTCCTGGAAGATGAGGGCTTGAATGGCAACCACGCAGGTCATGACCAGCACAGCGGCCCAGGGCCCGAGGAGGATGGTGGCAATGGCCGCGCCGAGGAGATGGCCGGAGGTGCCGCCGGTGACGCTGAAGTTGAGCATTTGGCCGGCGAAGATGGCGGCAGCAAGGACGCCCATGACGGGCACCTGGCGTTCACCCAAGTCACGGTTGACGCGGGCTAGGCTGACGCCGATGACGATGACAGAGATGACCCAGAAAACGATGGAGACGGCGACCGAAAGGAAGCCATCCGGGATGTGCATGGGCAGAGGGGCAGCGAACATATTTAACTCTCCTTTGAATATTCTTTATTGGCGCACTGGGGGCAAACGCCAAAAAATGTCACGTGGCTGGTGTCGAGGATGAAGCCTGTTTTGTCTTGGATATATTTGTAAAGCGGAGCCAGTTCTTCATGATTGATATCAACTGAAAAGCCGCAGTGGCGGCAATAGAGGTGGTGGTGATGGTGGGTGATGGATTCGTAGACGATGCGCCCGCTGCCGACATGGGCGATTAATACCAGACCTTGCTGAGCAAGGAAGTCCAGGTTGCGGTAAACGGTGGTCTCGGTCAGGTTAGGGATGATCTCGCCGGCGCGCTGGTGGATTTCGGAAGGAGAAAGATGGCAGCCGCATTCTTCCAGCACGCGTAGAATAGCCACGCGCTGCGGAGTCATGCGGAAGCCGTGGGCGCGCAGGGCAAGAAGATGTTGGATGGAGGCAGGTTCGCTCAAACATTTAGTCCTTATTGTAAAAAGTAACAATAGTACTATATCACAGTAAGGGCGAAATTGCGAACTGAATGGGTCGATGTATAAGGTTTAATTTGCGCGCTGCTGAGTTTCACCAGCCAACCGTTCAATCTCGGCGCGTAGTTCGATGGGCGCGATCCATTCGGGAGGAATGGCGGCCATGCCTAGGGCGGCGCCTTGCAGGTTGCCGGTGATTGCGCCGGTGGAATCGGAATCGCCGGAGTGGTTGACGGCCAGGAGGAGCGCGGCTCGGAAATCTGACGGGTGAGCCAGGGCGCAGTAGAGGGAGATGGCCAGGGCCTCTTCGCCCACCCAGGCCGCGCCCAGGCGTTCCACAGCCTCGGGAGAAGGCGGCGTGGCGGGATCGGCGGCCAGTTGGATGGCGGCCTGGACGGCGGCAGCGGTTTCTTCGGCGCCGGTGCGGCCCAGCAGGAGAAGTTGGGCCAGGCGGATGGCGGCAGGCAGGTCGGAGCCGCGCAGGAGGGCCGAGACGAGGCAGGCGAAGAACCCGGCGGAAAGATAACCGGAGGGATGCCCGTGGGTGAGGGCCGCGAGTCGACAACCCATGTCAAAGGCGGTTTGAGGTTCGTAGAGTAGACCAGCGGGAGCGGCGCGCATAATTCCGCCGCAGCCTTTACTATCATTGAGGGGCTCGGCCACGGTGCCCACGCGGCTTGAGCGGAGGGCCGAGAGGCAGGTGGCGCCGGGGGCGCGCAGCGCCCACATTTCGGGCAAGGCCAGGAGGCGGCCTTCGAGGACCTTGCGAGAGGGATCGAAGCGGCCAGATTGGGTTTGCAGCCAGGCGCGGTAAGCCCGGTGGACGGCGGGAATGGGGTCGGCTTTGGGTTGGGCGAGGAGGAAGCCCTCGGCGGTGAAGAGGGTCATTTGGGTGTCATCGGTGAAGCGAGCGATGCCGTTGTCGAGCTGCGCGTAGCCAGTGATCCCGGCGGGGCCGAAGCGGGCGCGGATTTGGGCCAGGGATAGGAACTCGACAGGCGCGCCGAGGGCATCGCCGATGGCGCCGCCGAGGAGACAGGCGAGGTGGGGGGAGTGAATGGTCATGGCGTTTTCTAAGGCAGCAGGTTTTTCAACGCAGAAGGCGGCTGAGAATCGTGCAGCCGCTGGATGATTTTTTCAGCGCACTCGGCGGGTGAACATTCGGAAGTGTCGACTTCGACATCATACAATCCGTGGGCATGTACGATGGGGAATTGTGCCGCGGCCTGGCCCAGGGTGCGATCCTGGCGGGAGCGCTCGCGCTCAATGAGCACATCCAGGGGGCAGCGCACCCCTACCAGGTAAGCAGGCAATTCGTGGAATAATTCGGCGCACTGAGCTACCCAGGCAGGCTCAACCAGGACGTGATCGGCGATCACACAGATGCCCTGGCGGGAGAGGGCGGCAATGGCATGGTGCATTCCGGAGAAAAGCCAGCGGCCGGTCTCTCCGGGCTGGACGGCCAATCCGAGAACGTCATCCCACAGCGGGCGGTCGAGGTAGCGCCTGGGGAGCATCCAGATGAACTTGTCGATCCCGGCTTCCAGAAAGGGTGGATCGAGGCGGTTCTGCAGCTCGCGCAACAAGGTAGTCTTGCCTGAGCTGGAAGCGCCGTTGAGGATGAGGATGGTGCCGGGACGAATCATGGATTCATTATACTCACGATTGAGAATGGGGCGGCATGGAAAGATGTTAAAATAGAGGAAGCGTACCCAAATGGGAAATTAATACAGGCTTGCCGTTCATGAATGAGGAGAGGTTTACGATGAAGCAGACATTGCGAGCGGTGCTGGTGGGCTGCGGGGGAATTAGCCAGACGTGGTTGAAGCCGATTGGGGAGATCGAGGGCCTGGAGATCGTTGGGCTGGTGGATTTGCGGCGCGAGACCGCGGAAGAGCGGGCGGCGCAGTTCGGGTTGGCGGGCGTGGAGATTGGCACGAGCCTGCCGACCATCCTGGACCATACCCAGCCGGATATGGTCTTCGATTGCACCATACCCGAGGCGCATGTGGACGTGACTCTGGAGGCGCTTGGGCGGGGCATGCATGTGTTGGGCGAGAAGCCGATGGCGGACTCGATGGAGAATGCACGCCGGATGGTGGCGAAGGCCCAGGAGAGCGGCAAACTGTATGCGGTGATGCAGAACCGGCGCTACCAGACCGAAATCCGCGCCCTGCGCGACTATTTGCGCGGTGGGGAGATTGGCCCATTGACCACGGTGAACAGTGATTTCTTTCTGGGGCCGCACTTTGGCGGGTTCAGGGATGTGATGAAGCACGTCCTACTGGTAGATATGGCCATTCACAGCTTTGACCAAATGCGCTTTTTGACCGGGGCCAAGCCGGAGGCAGTGTATTGCAAGGAATGGAATCCGCAAGGCTCGTGGTACAGCCACGGAGCCTCGGCGGTGGCGGTGTTTGAGATGAGCGGTGGGTTGGTGTATACCTACCGTGGGTCGTGGTGCGCGGAGGGATTGATGACCAGTTGGGAGTGCGACTGGCGTTTGGTTGGCACGCGGGGCACGGCGTTGTGGGAGGGCGGGGAGAAGCTGCAAGCCGAGTGGGCGCTGCATCCGGCGGGCGGGTTCTTTGCGGAGAAGCGCGCAGGGATCATCCCGCCCTATACGGGCAGTCAGGTGGGTGGGCACGGGGGCCTGATCCGTGATTTTGTGGCGTGTGTCCGCGAAGGGCGCGAGCCCGAAACAGTCTGCACTGATAATATTCACAGCCTGGCAATGGTGTTTGGCGCGCTGCAAAGCGCGGAGAGTGGTTCCAGGGTGAAAATTGAGGTTTGAGGGTATCCAAAAAGCGGCGCAAACGCGCCGCTTTTTGGATCAGCCAAAGAAATCAGATGCCCAGTTCGGCGCGTACTCTCAGATACCGGGTGATGTCGTCTTTGGAGACGGTGCCCAAAACTTCTCTTTCATGAACCACGGCCAATTGCGGCTGCTGGCTCAGTTCCATTTCGCGTAAGGCGTTGACCAGGTCGGTGTAAGGAGCGACCGAGCGAAGCTGCTCCACCGGGATCATCACCTGGCGCGCGGTGAGGAAAGGCCATTGGCGCTGGGGGAAGGCGGCAATTCGGGCCAGGGTGAGCAGACCGCGCATTTGCCCGCCCTCATCCACCAGGAAGCTGCGCTTGCCGGTGTGTAAAATGCGTTGTTCGATGATTTGATCTATGGGCGCGAGCGCGGGGACCGAGTCCAGGTCGCGGCGCATCACCTGCGCTACGGTGACTCCTTCGAGTGACTTTTGCATGGCGGCTTGTTGGAAGGCGCTGGCGGCGGCATTTTGGAGGAACCAACCGATGAAGGCCAGCCACAATCCGTTGAAGAAATTGCCGGTCACGGCGGTGAAGATGCCGATGCCGATGAAGCCGAAGGCTACCAATTGTCCCACCGAAGATGCGAAGCGTGTGGCTCGATAGGGGCTGCCGGTGATCTTCCAGACCAGGGCGCGCAGCACGCGGCCACCATCCAGCGGGAAGCCAGGGATCATGTTGAACACTGCCAGGATGAGGTTGATGCGCATCAAATATTCACTGGGCGCGGCCAGGAAGGGGATGGATTGATCCAGCAGGTATAGAATGCCAAAGAATCCGGCCAGGATCAGACTGGTGAGTGGGCCGGCGATGGCAATGCGAAATTCTGCGCCAGCAGAGCGAGGCTCTTCGGTAATTTGGGCGACGCCGCCGAAAATGAACAAAGTCACGCCGCGCACAGGGATTCTCTCGCGCAAGGCCAGGGCCACGTGTCCAAGCTCATGCAGCAGAACCGATGCGGCGAACAAAACCGCTGTCACGCCGCCCATGATCCAAAAGTAAAGCGGGGCAATTTGGGGATAGGCGTTGGGAAAGTAGCCGGTGGCCAATGACCAGGTAATGAGCCCGGCGATGAGAAACCAGCTCAAGTGCAAGTTGATCGGGACATTCCAGACCCGTCCTAATTTGATACCTCCGTCCATGTTTACCTCCGATTCCAAAATTCATATATCAACCAATAAACAAGTTTGCTATTTAGACAAAATATATCTTATTGACGGCGCGGTTTCAATAGCGGAGAGGCCGTTCTAATAGGATTCTTATACCGGTGTATAATGTCGAGAGAGGGCTTTCAACCATGACTGAATTCACTTTTGCGGTTCATCAACTGATCGAAGCTGGTGATTGGGAAACCCTGGCCAGCATGTTACGCAATACACGAAAATCGGCGGATTTGCGCAAGCAAGCCGCGTTGGCGATTGCCGAAGTGCAAGCACCGGAAGGGGGCGAGGCGCTGTTGGAAGCGATCTTTCATGACCCCAACCAGGAAGTGCGAGATGCGGCTTTTGAGGCGTTGAAAGCCCTGGTGGGTCCTGATACATCGCGATTGGCGGTCGAGTCCTATGGGGAAGAGCCCGCGCCGCTGGGCGAAGAGCCGGAAGGAGAGGCTTCGGACCCGGACGACGAGGCGGATTCCGGGGATGTGCGCTGGGAGGCCTCGGACGTGGTGGGGCTTTCGAATATCATCAGCGCCGAGAACAATCCGGCCCGCCGGATCAAGGCTGTTAGGGCAATGGGTTCAATTGCCCACATGGACGCGGTGAATTACCTGGTGTATCTGGCTTTGTGGGAAGAAGACGACGCTGTCCGAAAAGCCGCTTATGACGCCTTGAAGGAACGGTATGGGGATGACCTGGACAACTTCTTGGCCGAGGAACGCAAGACGCAATTGGCTTCGGAAGGCATGACGGAAGAAGATTTGGTGGAATTACCGGAGGTAGAAGAGGCGGATGAACTGGGTGAAACGGGCCTGGCAAGCGCGGTTCAAAAACCCCAGGCACTCAGGGGCATGAGTCAACCGACTCCGGTGATCCAGGAAGAGAACCCCGGCAAGGGTTTCTTGTTGGCGCTGGTGGGATTGGCCGTTTTGGCGTTGATTGTTTACCTGATTTTCTTCTCGTAAGCAGCCATGGAAGCACTCGGACAACCCATTGCCCAAGGACGAACCGCGCAGATTTTTCCGTGGAAAGACGGCCGCGTGGTGAAGCTATATTTTGATTGGGTGAATCCCGATGAGGCGGATTTCGAGGCGCGAATCAATGCCGAGATGCACGCCGCCGGCATGCCTTCGCCGGGCGGGGTGGAACTGGTGGAAGTGAACGGACGGAAGGGGGTGTTGTTTGAACGGGTGGAAGGTCCTACCCTGTTGGAGGCGATGGCAAAAAAGCCCTGGCGGATGGCTTACTTCGCGGATATGATGGCTGACCTGCACAGTCAACTGCACCAGATTTCGCTCAACTGGCTGCGTGATATTCGGGGGTATTTTTATTGGGCGATCGAACATGGGCCAGAAGGTTTGCCAGCGGATCAGCGCGATCGGGTGGTGGAGCGCTTGAAACAGATGCCTGAGGAGGATGGCGTGTGTCATGGGGATTTCCACCCCGATAATATCATCCTCTCGCCGCGAGGCGCGGTGGTTCTGGATTGGTTGACCGCCTGCCGGGGGGCGCGGGCCGCGGATGTGGCTCGTACGCGCATGATGCTTCAAATTGGCAAGCCGCAAGGTGTAACGAACCGCCTGTTGGAGTTGGGGCGGCGATTATTCTTGCAACGATACTTGCAAACCTATTTGCAGAAGACCGGTTTGCAAATGGAAGCGGTGGAGGCGTGGATGCCGATTGTGGCCGCGGCCCGCCGGAGAGAAAACATTGGCGGCGAAGAGGAATCTTTACTTAAAATCATAGAGAAAGGTTTGAGCTAGCCGGCATGTGGCGGCATTTTGTCGCATCCCTTCTCCTAAAAAGGGCATGAACTTAACGAATTTGAGAATTTTGTTATGCTATCGCAAGATTTAATTCCATTACAGCGATGTATAATGACCTGTAGGATGGGATAATTTTATGGGATTCGTTGGTAGGAAGGTACCCGTTTCAAAAGATAATGCGGGAAAGCATAACAACCCGCTGGTCGATGACGTTAACCGCAGCCTGCGAGAAGATCTTGCGAACTTCCAGGAGCCGGAGGAAGACGCTCGCTCAGCGTCTGACATGTACCCCGATGAGGAACTGATCGAGCGGGAATCGCAAGAAGTTCCTACATTGCCGGAAGCGAAAGATGATAATCCATCTCTGGCTGGCTCGGTGAAGAGCTGGTTTGATATCCAGACCACCATCCATACCTATCTACAGAAATCTTTTGTTCGGGACTGGAAAGTTACAGCCAGCGTGAATGGTTTTCGGCTGGCCTTGTGGCAGGTGGCTTACAAAGACGCTGAATATGAACGGCAGTTATGGGCTATGTATGACGACTATTATCAGTCGTTGACGTTCCTTTCGGCGAAGACGAACAATACGCGGCTTTATCTCAAACGGTACCCGGAGCTGGTGCAACTGCGCGAAGCCTGGGAAGAGCTGCTGCATAAACAAAAGCGGGTGCTGAGCCGGTTCTCGGTTGCGCCTGATGAAGTGACGGCTTTTAACGCGGAAGAGCACCAGGCTGCCCAAGAACGTGACCGACGGCGGCGCGAGATGGAAGAGAACCAGCGTCTGGTTGTCACGCGCAAGACGTTGGGCAAGACCCTGGCGTGGGTTAACTCCATTGAGCGCAAGGAGATCATCACCCGTGGCGCAAAGGTGCTTTCGCTCGATTCGGCCCAGCGCACATGGGCTTTGAAGCTGCGCGAAATTTCAGAACTGGAATCGGCTGAGACGAGAGATGTGGATTACATCATCTCGTTGATGATTCAATTGGATAAGTTGATCCAGAACGCCCCCCTGAAAGCATTCCGGGTGGCCGAGGTTGAACGAGAATTCTATACGTTCACCGAGTTGCAAGATGAGTTGGCTACGTATCAGCGCAGCGTGGTTCCGAAGTCCGAATATGCCCAAATGCTGATCATGGTTGAGGACAAAGTGCCCAAGTTGTGGGCGGCGGGAGACTGGCCCCAGTTGGAAAAAACGCTGGATGAAATCACGGAGTTCGTCAAAAAGTACGAAATGCTGGTGCGGTCTGAGTTGGTTATTCAAAATAAGCGCAATTCATATCTTGGCGAGGAACGAGGGAAGACTTCTCTCCTTACGCCAAAATATTCAGGGGGGGGAACGATCCGGCAGTTCATGCCCTTTGTGCGCACACTGGTCGGAGCCATCGATGCGCGCGACACCTACATGGCGGGTCATTCCGACCTAGTGGCGCGGTATTCGGTGCTGATTGCGAAGAAATTGGGTTGGGCGGAAGAAAACCTCAACGAGTTGGAGATTGCCGCTTTGCTGCACGACGTGGGCAAGGTGAACATCCCCGAGGCGATTTTGACCAAGACGGAGCGCCTCACCAGTCAGGAATGGGAAACCATTCGCCTGCACCCTTATTACGGCGCGAAGATTGTCAAACCGATCGAGGCCCTGGCGCCCGTGATCCCGTGGATTTATCACCACCAGGAACGCTGGGATGGCCGAGGGTATCCAGATCGCATTGCCGGGAAAAACATTCCCCTGGCGGCGCGGATCATCTCGACAGCCGAGGCATTCACCGCCATGATCGCGGGGAACTTCCATCGACCTTCGATGACCCCCATGCAAGCCGCAAAGACGGTTTTGAGCGAGAAAGGAACAGCGTTTGACCCCGAGATCGCCGAAGCCCTGGTTGAGGTCATTGATGAGGCTGAAGAGCCGAATGGCGGACCGGGAGTGTCGAACTCGCTGGGGATTTTGCCCTTGAAGGAATAAAACTGGCTAGACCGGAATGGTCTTGCCTTCGAATTTAATTTTCTTGGCGATGCGATCGCGGATGAGCCCGGCAAGCTGGGAAACGGAGTGAGATATGAAGGCTTCACGATCGGCCAGGTAGAAGGGGATGCCGCGCGTGATGGAGCGGGAGATGAGGGCCGGGTCGGGAGGAATGAGAACATCCACCGGTTGTTTGAGTTGAACGGCGATACGGTCTTTTTCTAGAGGAATTTTCTTGTCGTATTGATTGAGGGCAAAGACGATCTTCGAGCGGTCGATCTTGAGCTGGTCGCATACATTCAGGAACAGCAAAGTGTTCTTTAGGACGGCCAGGTCTTGCGAGGCCATCAGTACGATGACGTCGGCTGTGTCCATAGCGCTCAACGATACATCGTTGACCACCGTGGGCAGATCGACAACCGTGTAACTGTACAAGTTGCGCATGAATTCCAGCACGCGCAGGAATTGATCTCCACGGATCAAGTCATAGGCTTCGACGCGGTTGGGGGAAACCATGACATGCAAGTTGGAAGGACCATGGTTGAAAATGACCTTGGAAAATTCTTCGGGCTCCAGGCCAAACAATTGATCGGTCAGACTCAGTACGCTGAACTGCCAGTTGATGTTGAGGATGATGGAGATATCCCCAAACTGGAGATCGGCGTCCATGAGCGCCACTTTGTTGGCGTCTTGCAGCAGGGCCGAGGCGATGCTGGCGGATAAGATCGACGAGCCGACGGTCCCTTTGGGTCCGTATACCAGAACGACCTTGCCCTGATTCTCGGTGGATTGCTGGAGAATTTCTGTCCCAAAGGTGCGCCCCGCCTGGCGCTCGCGCATTTTGAGCGAGGCAACCCCCGCGTTATAGACGGCGGCGATCAGTTCTTCGTTTTCGGGCGGTTTGGCAATAAAATCATTGATGCCGGCCAGGAGAGCCTGACGCATGGTGGCGGGATCGGTGTAGGCGGAAAGGATGATGATTTTTACATGTGGGACGATGCTCTGCAATTCGCTAATCGTATTAAAGGCATCTTCACCGTTGAATTTGACGTCTGTAATGATTACGTCGGGTTGCAGCTTTTTGGCAAAGGCGACGCCAGTCAGTTTGTCCTCAGCTTCGCCGACAACAGAAAAATCGGGGCGAACCGACAAAATTCCACGGATTGTGTTGCGGACGATGATGGAATCGTCGATGAGAAGCACTTTAATGACCAAAGGGTTGACCATAGTTTCCCTCTCTATCTATGGAGATTACCAGAATTGCGGGCTCTATCCCCTAACCTGGATGCACGCTGATGAACGTAAACCAATTTGCCAGAGGTGGAAAGACCATTCTTCTGGGGATTTCCCACACACTGAACACTCTTGAGTATTATATCGCAAGACCTATTTCCGTAATGCAATTTCAACGTAGCAGTTTGAGTATTATCTACTATAATATTTGAGAAGCACGACATACAGGTAAAAATGGAAGGACTACCCCAGTGGGGGGGTATGCATAGACGAGTTTGGGTCAGCCTGATCATGATCTTCGCTTTCATCGGTGTTTTATGTACAGGCACCGCTATGATTGCGGCTGCGGATGGCGGACCCGACACGGATCGGTACGATCCTTCCTGGCCAGGCGGAAAAATTCCCATCCCATCTTTATACATTACGGTGAGCGCGCCCGAAGCCCTGGTTACCAGCCCGTTTGTCACCATCGTCGCCCAGGAGCCGCTTTCGGATGCGAAGATCTATGCGGTGTATGGCTCTTTTCGCGACCAGCCGTTTCGCTGCGAGGGAGGCGCTTGCCGGATCGTGGTATTGGAGAGTGGCAGGCTTACCGTGCGGGCTCGCTCGACGTTGGGGGACGAGAGCCAGGAGTTCACTTTTTCGGTGGATGTGACCCAGTCTGATGGTCTCTACCTGGTGAGGGTGGTGAAAAACAGCCCGCTCGAGACGGGAGACGCATGCAATCAAGCCTGGATCAATGTCAACGCCGGTGGATCTACTTGGGCGCAGAATTCGGCAACAACGGTCGAGGAACTGCATACCGAAAACACGTTATTTTTGCTGGCGGCCCGGTTGATTCAAAATGGAATGGTAGACGCCAGCATGTGCCCGAATGGGGGGCTTTATAATAACAAGTCGGCCAACGCCTGCGGAATCGACGCGTCGCGAAAGGCGGTGGTCGAATGGCAAAACCGATTCGACCCCGTGATTTTGGCCGCCGCGCGGGATGTGGGGATTCCGGCGAAGATTCTTAAAAGCTTAATCGAGCAGGAATCGCAATTTTGGCCGGGAAATGTGCGGTCAGAATACTTTGAATACGGCCTGGGACAAATTACAGAACAGGGGACAGATGTAGGGCTGCGTTGGGATCAGTCCTTGTATGGCGCGGTGTGCGATGGATTGCTATATAAGTGCGATGGTTTTTACGCCAGCCAATCGGATTTTTCGCAGGCGACGCTGCGAGGTGGGCTCATGCGCTGGTTTGACGCAACCTGCCCGACCTGCGAGTATGGCGTAGATATTGCCAAAGCGGAGCGAAGCATCAAACCGCTGGCCCAAATCATCCGGGCGAACTGCTATCAAGTAGGTTACATCATGGAGAAGCGGGTTCCCCAGGCGGAGTATGACACGCTGTGGAAGTTCACCTTGCTCTCCTACCATGCGGGATATCAATGTCTGGATGACGCAGTGGGCAAAGCGTCGCGGACGGATAATCCATTGACCTGGGAGGGGGTAGCGTTTTACCTGAATGATTGCCCTGGCGGGGCTTACTACATCGATGAGCTTTGGCCGCGATTACTCACCTATCCAACGGGAGGAAGCGTGGCGCGGCCAACGCCGCTGGCCGCGACGCCGATGATGTTGAACACGCCCACCTCCAGGCCGACCGCAACCGCGCTGCCCACCCAGATGGCCACTCTGACACCCACGCCGGTGAAAATGGTTAACGGCAAGGTGAGCGTTGTGGTGTTTGTTGACTTCAACGAAAACAAACAGTATGACGATGGCGAGGCGGTGGAGAATGCGGAGGTGGTAGCGCGATTCTACGATAATACGACCCTGACCTTCCCGGTGCGGTTCGGTTTGGGCGAAGCGCCCTTTTACGACAAAATCGTCGAGCGCGGCGTGTATGTGGAACTACGATCTTTGTATCGCGGCGTGGCTACCACAATCCCGGCGGACGGCCAGGTGATTGTGGTGTTCCGGTTGTCCGCTCCCGATTTACCGGTGATTCTGCCTTAAGGCTGCATGGTATGAACGACGAAACCTCTCCCGAGAAACCCATCCTGCCTGAAACCAACCCACAAGAGACGCCAGACGCAGAGCCGGTTGAGTCGAGCATGGAATTGGCTCCGGGATGGTGGGAAGTTTTGTTGGAAGAGATTGGGCGGCTGCCAGAAGAAGAAGTCGGGGTGTCTGCTCGGCTTGAACCGTTGATGGTGGACGCGGAAGAGCCAGCATTTCGCGTAGAAGACGAGTTGGGCTCGTTTGCTTTTGATGAAGAGCATATTCCCGAATCGTTGTGGGATTTGGCCCCTGATCTGCGCACGATTGCCGACCGGGAGCCGCGGCCCGAGCTTCCGCCGCCGGCGGAGGAGGAAGAGCCGGTCCATCTTTTGCCCCCCGCGGAAGATTTCAGGCCGGTGGATTTGACGCCGGACGAGCCCAGAGCGCTGCCCGCCGAGGCTCAAGGCTCGGGTGACGAAGACGAGGGCGGAGAAGATATTCAATCCATTTGGGAGGTAGTACCTTCCTGGTGGCAGGTTTATGAGAATGATGAGGTTGTAGAGGATGACTCGCCAGATCGGCTCATCGCGGAGGAGCCAGCCCAGGGAGATAATGAAGATTGGGTGACGGCGCTTAAGCAATCCAGTGATTTGCCGGAATTGGAAGGGGCCGATTCCATATGGGATTATGCGCCGGATCTCCGGGAGCATTTACGCCCGGAGGATGAAGAACTCAAAGCGCTTCCGGGAGGCGAAGATGGATTTGTGCGCTGGGGGTTGCCAGACGGAGAGGCGTTGGCCGAAGCCGGCCTGGATTTGCCCTCTGGACCGGATTTGGAAGGTGTGACGGAAAACGAGCGGGCGGCGGCGGAAGATGTGTTTTTCGCCGAGGACGAAGTGGTTTTACAGGCTGAAGAACCGGACCAGGACCAGTTGCCGGTAGCCTCCGAGGTGGAATTCCCAATCGATGATGAGTCGCCGGTAGATTCGGTTTGGGAGGCGGTACCTTCCTGGTGGCAGGTGTATGCGGCGAATTTGGATGAAGAGAGCGCAAAGGAAGATGAAGAGAACCGGCTGAGTTACTTCGATTACGAAAGCCTGGAGGAAGAAGAAGGGCCTTTGGCGGTTCCCCTGGATGATGAAGAGCGGATGACTTTATCCGATGAACTGGTTAAGTATATTGAAGAGACGCAGGAGCGAATCGAAACCGAGGCGTTGCTTACGGACGCGCAGGACATCCCGCAGGTGGAGGAGCCCGCCGGTGGCTCCCAGCCCGCATTGCTCTCTGACCTGGAGATCCCCGAGGAACTTCAGGATGAGTTGGAAAAAGAAGAGGGAGCGCGACCGCGCTATGCGACTTTGCCATTTGTGCTGGGCTCGGCGGCTGCAATTGTTGTACTGGTGGTGTTGATGTGGATGGGGGGCGGGGCGTTGTTGCGCGCGTTCACCAAGACGCCATCGGTCAGCGTGATCATGGGCACGAGTGAAACGATAGGAACGGCCTTCCCGGATACAATGGCTGAGTTTGTGCCAGGGCCTTATGACGCGAATGCGAAACCGGTGGGGTTGGAGCTCAAGACAGGCGTTGTGTTTTCGCTGCAGGAAGGGGAACTGAAGCAGGGGCGGTGGGAACCACAGTCACCCGAGTGGCTGCCGGGGGCCGATCTGGTAAAGATTGTGGCGATTCCGTGGAAGGATAATTACGCGGCACTGGTTGAGGAGTTGGAAGCAGGTGACACCGTGCGCCTGGCCATGTCGAACTGGGTGGTGGAAGAATACACGATCAAGGAAGTTCTCCAGGCGCCGCGCACGCGCACTGATTTTTTGAGCGACCGTAAGCTGTCTATGGTGGTGATTTTTAGCCGGGGCGATGACGCGGAGCGGTGGGTGGTCTTGCTGGACCGCACACGCTGAGCAGGCTGGTATAATGGGCGAATGTCCAATCGCTCCCTTTACAGCGCAGTGTTCTTCTCTGGAATGGTTACCCTGGCAGCCGAACTGGCGGCTTCCAGGTTGTTGGAGAACCATTTCGGTACCAGCAACTTAATTTATGCCAGCATCATCGGCCTGATCCTCATCTACCTGACCGCGGGATACTTCCTGGGCGGGAGGTGGGCTGACCGTTCGCCGAAGCCGCGCACGTTTCTAACCATTCTGGCCTGGGGCGGATTCCTGGTGGGGCTCATCCCACTGGCAGCGCGCCCGGTGCTGCGCATTGCAGCCCAGGCGTTCGACCAGTTGGCGATGGGGGCTTTGATTGGTTCGTTTGTGGTGGTGATGGTTCTGTTCATTCTGCCCATCACCTTGTTGGGCATGGCTTCGCCCTTTGCCATCCGGCTGGCGATCACTGACGCGACTCAGGCGGGCCGCCTTTCGGGGCGCATATATGCGATCTCAACCTTGGGATCATTCATCGGCACCTTTTTGCCGGGGCTGCTGCTCATCCCGTTGTTAGGAACCTACCGCACGTTTGTGGTGATTGGCGGGGCGTTGGTGTTGGTGGCGTTGTATCTGCTGGCAAAGTGTTGCGGATGGCGGGCGGCGGCGGTGCTGGCCTGGATGCCGGTGGCGCTCCTTGGGCTGGGAATTTTGGGTACGCGGGGCTTCGATAAAACCACCACTGGGTTGATTTATGAGAGCGAGTCGTCCTACAATTACATCCAGGTGATCGAAGAGGGGCCCTATCGCTTTCTGCGCCTGAACGAGGGGCAAGGGGTGCATTCGGTGTACCACCCGACCGAGTTGGTGTACGCAGGACCCTGGGAGCAGGTGCTGGCCGCGCCCTATTTCAATCCTGCGCCGGTGAAGCCGGGAGATCTGAACAGTATGGCGATTGTGGGGTTGGCGGCTGGAACCACGGCCCGACAGGCCACGGCGGCTTATGGGCCGATCCTGATCGATGGTTTTGAGATCGACCCGAAGATTGTGCAGGTAGGTCGCCAATATTTTGACATGAATCAGCCCAATTTAACGGTATATGTGCAGGATGGACGTTATGGGTTGGCGCAGAGCACGCGCAAGTATCAGGTGATCAGCCTGGATGCCTACCGTCCGCCGTATATCCCCTGGCATTTGACCACGCAGGAGTTCTTTGAGACGGTGCGCGACCACTTGACCGATGACGGAGTGGTGACGATCAACGTAGGGCGGGCTCCTAACGACCGGCGCTTGATCGAGGCGCTGACTTCCACGCTGCTAACTGTGTTTCCGAGTGTGCATGTAATGGATGTGCCAGACACGTTCAATTCAATCCTCTACGCCACCGCTCAACCGACGGATATTGGCAACCTGGACAGTAATTTGATGCTGTTACGCGCCGATCCCAGCACGCACCCGTTGATTTTGCGGGCGGCAGAAATTGCGCTGGCGAATCTCCAGCCTGCCCCGGCGGCGGGTCCAGTGTTCACCGACGACAAGGCGTCGATCGAATGGTTGACCAATAACCTGGTTTTGTCCTTTATGTTCGCGGGCGATATGGAGTTGTTGCAATGAAGAACTCTTTAGAAAAAGTGGGCGGAGTGTTGGTGTCGCTGGCTGTCCCATTTTTCTTGCTGATGACGGCTATCCGGGCCTTGATTACGCCGCTGTACCCGGAGATGGAATATCGGATGCCCTACTTTCCGCCAGATAGTTATGGATTTTCGTTCGATGAGCGCATGAAATGGGCCAAGATTTCGATCGATTATCTGGTCAATGACGCGGGGTTGGAGTTCTTGGGAGATTTGCGGTTGACGGATGGACAGCCGTTATATAACGAGCGCGAATTGAGCCACATGCTGGATGTGAAAATCCTGGTGAAAAACATGATTACAGCCTGGATCATCCTGGGGGTTGCCCTGGGGGTTGGCGGAATCGCCGCCTGGCGAACCGGGCGGTTGGGGTGGTTCCGCGCGGCCTTGGGGCGAGGGGGCAAGTGGACTCTGGGGGTGATAGGTGTCATTATTTTAGCGGTGGCGGTCAGCTTCAATGCTCTGTTCACGGCCTTTCACCGTCTGTTTTTCACCGGAGACACCTGGCTGTTCCTGTACTCCGACTCACTGATTCGCCTGTTTCCAATTGTATTCTGGCGAGACGCGTTCATTTGGGTAGGTATTCTGACGGTGCTAGGGGCAGTCCTGTTGATATGGGTGGGTAGGCGCAAGAACTGAAGAGGTTCTCGGTATTGAGAAATTGGAAGGGTGAAGATTGCCCTCCCTCAACAAGAAAACACCCCGCATTGCGCGGGGCGTTTTCTTGTAGGAAATGGTTCGCCTAGACGATGGCGGGGGGATTTTCCTGGTCGGCGTTGGGATCGAACAGGTGCATGTTGTCCATATTGAAGACCACCTGAACATTCTCGCCGATCTGGAAGCG
This sequence comes from uncultured Anaerolinea sp., assembly GCA_964403875.1. Classification (GTDB taxonomy): domain Bacteria; phylum Chloroflexota; class Anaerolineae; order Anaerolineales; family Anaerolineaceae; genus Anaerolinea. The sequence continues at coordinate 28,308 of CAYOHX010000048.1, forward strand.
AGTGCGCGGATCAACGCGGGCCACGTAGTTGTTCTTGCCGCTGACCAGATAGAGGAAGATTTCGTTGCCCATGAGCTCGGTCACGTCGACCTTGGATTCGATGGGGGAGGCGTGGATGCCGGGAGGGGCAAACACGGGGTTGTGGATGTCTTCAGGGCGAATGCCGAAGATGACATCTCTGTTCACGAACTTGGCGTACTTTTCGACCTTGGTTTCGGGGACTTTGACGACGAAATCGCCAGAATCGACGAGGAGGTCTCCGCCATCTTTGCGCAGGCGAGCGGGGAAGAAGTTCATGGCGGGTGAGCCGATGAAGCCGGCGACAAACAGGTTTGCCGGGTGATCATAGAGATACTGGGGCGTATCGAGCTGCTGCAAGACACCCTTGTTCATGACGGCGATACGGCTGGCCATCGTCATGGCTTCGGTCTGATCGTGCGTCACGTAGATGAAGGTGGTTTGCAGGCGCTGGTGCAGTTTGCTGATCTCGGCGCGGGTCTGGACGCGCAGCTTGGCATCCAGGTTGGAGAGGGGCTCATCGAAGAGGAACACTTTCGGCTCGCGGACGATGGCGCGCCCAACAGCAACACGCTGGCGCTGACCGCCGGAAAGCTCACGGGGTTTCCGCTTTAGCAGACCCTCGATGGTCAAAATCTTGGCGGCTTCCTCAACGCGGCGCTTAATCTCCAATTTGGGGACTTTGCGCAGCTTGAGGCCAAAGGCCATGTTGTCGAAGACAGACATGTGGGGATACAACGCGTATGACTGGAAAACCATCGCGATGTCGCGATCCTTGGGCGGGATGTCGTTGACGACGTTTTCGCCAATGAGGATCTGACCATCGGTAATTTCTTCCAGGCCAGCCAGGCAACGCAGGGCGGTGGTTTTGCCGCAGCCCGAAGGTCCGACCAGGACGAGGAATTCCTTGTCCTCAATCTGGATATTCAGATCATTGAGCGCCACAAAATCTCCAAACTTCTTGGTAACATGGTTGTATGTTACGCTAGCCATAACAGTGTTCCTCCTTCCGAAACGAATATAGTGGTTTGATTATAGACTAAGTTGTCGGAATAGCCAAGTAATTTTCCGAACAGGTTTTGGAGGATAGCGACCTGATGGGGGTATTCCTGAACAGGAAAGGGGGGGCAATTCATGCCCCTACGATACAACCCAAATTCGTGGCTTTTCTACCGGGACTTGAGTTACCAAAAAGCCGGGTATTTGGCGTAAAATAAGACTCTATGAGCGACGACGTTACCCCCATTCGACAACAGTATCTTGAGATCAAGCGCCAATATCCGAATGCCATTTTATTCTTTCGGCTGGGTGACTTTTACGAAACCTTTGACCAGGACGCCGAGACGGCCTCGCGCGAACTGGACCTTGTGCTAACCTCTCGCCCCGTGGCGCGCGGGGTGCGCGTGCCGATGGCGGGTATTCCGCATCACGCGGCGGAAAATTATCTGGCACGCTTGATCGAAAAGGGCTACCACGTGGCGATTTGCGAGCAGGTGGGCGACCAACCCATCAAAGGTTTGTTCCCGCGCGAGGTGGTGCGGGTGGTGACGCCGGGGACGTTGATCGAGCCGGCCCTGCTGAGGGGCGACCAGAATAATTACCTGGCGGGGGTGACGGTGGTGGAAAACCGCGCCGGGGTGGCTTATGTGGACATCACCACGGGTGAATTTGCCGTCACGGAGCTGCAAAGTGAAGATATCCTTTCGGCGGTGCGGGCCGAATTGATTCGCCTGGGCGCGGTGGAGATCCTTGCCCCGGAGGGACTGGATCTGAACAACGGGCTGCCGGGGCATTTGACGCGGTGGCCCGCCTGGCGTTTTGAGCCGGCGCGCTGTCAGGAGACGATTTTGAGCCATTTCCAGGCGGGCTCGTTGGATGGCTTTGGTTTGCGCGGTATGAATATGGCGGTGCGCTCGGCGGGGGCAATCTTGCAATATTTGCAGGAGACACAGCCCGCGGCGCTCAAGCTGCTGGTGGGGTTGTCCACTTACAGCCTGGCGGAGTTCATGGTGTTGGATGCGGCCACGCGGCGCAACCTGGAGCTAACCGAAACGCTGCGCGATGGACAGGTGGAAGGGTCGCTGTTGAGCGTACTGGATCACACCGTGACGCCTATGGGAAAGCGCTTGATCCGACAGTGGGTGAGCAAGCCGCTGCTGGACCTGGACACGATCCGGGCACGGCAGGCGGCAGTGGCTTACCTGGTGGAACAAGGACTGCTGCGAGCCGAACTGCGCGCCGGCCTGCGCCCGCTGGCTGACCTGGAGCGTCTGGTGAACCGGGTGATTTCTCTGCATGCTGGGCCGCGCGACCTGACCGCTATGCGGGACACGCTGCGCTGCTTGCCGGGGCTGCGCGGGATTATTGTTCTTGGGGCCGGGCCATTGGAGCGCACTATCGCCGGGGTCCATGAATGCGGTGAGCAGTTGGCCTTGCTGGAGGCTGCCGTAGCCGATGAGCCGCCTGCCACGCTGGCGAACCCCGGCGTGATCCGTCCTGGGTATTCGGCGGAGTTAGATCATATCATCGAGGCCTCGCGGCATGCTCGTGAGTGGATTGCTAACCTGGAGGCTGTGGAACGGGAACGCACCGGAATCAAGACCCTCAAGGTGGGCTACAATAAAGTGTTTGGGTATTATATCGAGATCAGTCGCGGCGCAGCCGACCAGGCTCCCTCGGATTACATTCGCAAGCAGACCCTGGTGAATGCCGAGCGATTTATTACTCCGGAAATGAAGGAATACGAAGCGCTGGTGCTGAATGCTGAGGACCGCATCCGGGAGATTGAAGGGCGGCTGTTCCGGGACTTGTGCGGGCAGATTGGCGGGGCGGGACGGCGGCTGTTGGAAACAGCCCGCGCGCTGGCAGAGCTGGACAGCCTGGCTTCGCTGGCAGAAAGCGCTGCTCTGGGACGCTACGTGTGCCCCGAGGTGACAGCAGAAGATGTGTTGGATATTCGCGACGGGCGGCATCCGGTGGTGGAGGGCAGCCTGAAGGGGGAGCGTTTTGTGCCCAACGACTCGCTCTTTGAGCCGGGCGAGATTGTGCGGGTGATCACCGGGCCGAATATGAGCGGCAAGAGCACCTTTTTGCGGCAGGTGGCGCTGATTGCGCTGATGGCGCAGATGGGCAGTTTTGTGCCGGCGGCCTCGGCGCGCATTGGGCTGGTGGACCGCATCTTCACCCGTATTGGCGCGCAGGACGAGATACACGCGGGGCAGTCCACGTTCATGGTGGAAATGATCGAGACGGCGAACATCTTGCATCATGCCACCGGACGCAGCCTGCTGATCCTGGACGAGATTGGTCGGGGAACGAGCACTTACGACGGTGTGTCGATTGCCTGGGCGGTGGTGGAATATATCCACAACCATCCGGCGCTGCGGGCGCACACCCTGTTCGCTACCCACTACCACGAACTGACGCAACTGAGCGACTTGCTGCCGGGGGTGCGCAATTACAACGTGGCGGTGAGCGAAGCCGACGGCAAGGTGGTGTTCCTGCACAAGATTGTGCCGGGCGGGGCGGATCGCTCCTACGGAATCCACGTGGCGCAGTTGGCGGGGCTGCCCAGGCCGGTAATTCAACGGGCAGGAGAGATCATGCGCGCGTTGGAGCAGTCTTCGGGCAAGGCGGTCAAGATCAACCCGGAGGCGGCGCAGCAGATGGCGCTGTTCCCCGAGACGAATCCGATGGTGGAGGAGTTGAAGGAGATCGACCCCAATTCACTGAGTCCGATCGAGGCGTTGAATAAGATCTACGAGTGGCAGAAGAAATATGTGAGCAAGGGGTGACCCCAAGGTTCTGCTGATTCTTTTGGGTCTGGCCATCTCTACCGTGAGCCCCCCGATGGATTGACCGCTTTGCGGGTCTCACCACGCTGTTTCTCAAATAGCCACTTTGGGCCAGGTTTCGTGCATTTCCACAGATTGGTATAATACTTTTAACGATGTTTGGTGTTATCTATCCACGGAGGCCATGACCTTTGGCGAAACTTCCGATTCAAGACGGTGTTAAAGGTATAGATCAGTCCGAAGCGGCGGAGCTTTCCGCGCTGCCAGAAGACGAGGTGATCGTGCGCGCTTCGCAAGGCAGCGAGGATGCTTTCACCTTGCTGTACGAGCGCTACGTCAACCGAATTTACAACTACATCTATTACCGCACAGGAAACCCGGCGGAGGCCGAGGATTTGACCTCACGGGTGTTCCACCGGGCGTTGGCGCACATTCATCACTACTCTAACCGGGGAGTGCCTTTTTCGGCCTGGCTGTACCGCATTGCGCACAATCTGGTGGCCAACTGGCACCGCGATAACAGCCGCCGCAACGAGGTGCCGTTGGAAGATCAGACGGGACTTTCGCACAAAGGGGAGCATCCAGAGCACACTCTGGTTACAACAGAGGAGATGGAAAATTTGTTGAAGATGATCCGCAAGCAGCCTTCGGATCGACAGCAGTTGTTGATTCTGAAGTTTGTGGAAGGAATGTCCAATGCGGAAATTGCCGTGATCATGCGGCGCAGCGAGGGGGCGATAAAGAGCCTGTATCACCGGACGCTGCTGGCGCTACGAGACGATTTGACGCAGCGCGAGGCGCGGGAATGAAAGGGGTTGAGTAACGATGTTGAGAATTGTGACAGATGGCGCAGCGGATATGCCCGCGGGCTGGGAAGAAGAGTATCAAATTAACGTTTTGCCGCTGCGGGTCAATTTTGGGGACAAAACGTATATTCAAGGCCAGGGCTTCAAGTTAGAAGATTTCTACCGGCTGGTGCGCGAAACTCGGATGATTCCCAAGACATCCTTGCCTTCTCCGGGGCAGGTGATGGAGTTTTACCGCAGTATTGCGGAAAAAGGTGACTCGATTCTGTCGATGCACATCACCAGCCGACTTTCTGGCACGTTTGCCACGGTGCAATCGGCGGCGCGGGAACTGCGAGATGAATTCAATATCCATGTGTTCGATTCGGGGGCTGGATCGGCGGGATTGGGTTTCATGGCCCGCGAGGCACGCTTGCTGGACCGTGCCGGGGCGTCATTGGATAGAATCATCCAACGGATGGAGGTCATTCGCAAGCGTTGGACGGTGTTGTTCACGATTGACAACCTGGAGTTTGCTTATCTGAATGGGCGGGTAGGCGCGATTCAAAACCTGCTGTCTTCGGTGTTGAAGGTCAAACCGATCATTGTGCTAAAGGATGGCCTGTTGGAAATGGCGGATAAAGTGCGCACCCGGCACAGGGCTATTGATCACATTTTGGAGCAGGCTCGCGAGCGGTTGGGCGGCAAGCTGGCGGATGTGGCGGTGGTGCATGCGGCTGATCCTGAAATGGCGAAGACAATTCTGGAGCGGGTGCGGGGAATGTTGAATGTGCGCGAGTTGATCCTGACCGACCTGGCCATCCCGGTGGCTGCCAACCTGGGACCCGGGACGATAGGGATTGTGGCTTACCCGGTAGAAGAGGAGAATGAGGAATGAACGCGCCGAATGTAGATACGATTTATCGATTGGAACAGCAGTTGCAGCAATCGCTGCGCCCGGTGCAGCCGGACCCGGCTTTTGTGCAGCAATTGCAGGTGCGGCTGGCTAACCCCGGACCGACGTTGTCATCGCCGCACACGGCTGGAGCGGGGCTGCTGCTGACGGCTGTTGGTATCGCGGTGGGGATGGTGTTGTTTTGGATGCTGCGGCGATTAAGGAATAGCTAAACCTTTCATTTCCCGGCAGCCATCCGAGGAATGAAGCGTGGCATGTGAAAAGCGACCCGACGCGGTACACCTGTACCGCGTC
>CAYOHX010000049.1:0-33938 GCA_964403875.1 uncultured Anaerolinea sp.
GGGGGTGGCGGAGGGCACCTCGGATTGCATGGCCTGCCCGACCACCCGGGGCGTGGGCAGCGGCTGGACAGGGTCGAGCACGCCGCGCACGTAAGCAGAGGCCAATTCGGCGCGCCAATCAAAGCGGGCGCGAACGGCGGGGATTTGGTAGACCAGCAGGGCCAGCAAGATGAGCGCCAGCGCGCCCAGTAAAACCGCGCCGGCCCGGCGGTTGGTTGGCTTTTTTTCCATAGGGCGTATTGTACCAGATGTCAAACGAACCCGAAAACGACGATGAAGACGGCAGTGGCGCCCCTCTGCCCGGTGAGATTGGAAAATACTGCATGGAAGTTGTAAGGTTTGCGCGATTGACGCTAATTTTTCTTACAGGTATAATCTCCAAAGAAGCCCTCCGTTCAAACAATGAGGCCAGAATGGCGTTAAAAGGAAATCTGCGCGATTTTACAATTACACAGCTATTGAATTTGATCAACCTGGCCCAGAAGAGCGGGCTGTTGGTCATCGAGGGTCCAGGGGAAACCGCAAAAATTACGTTTCGCCAGGGAAAGCTTGCTTATGCCCAGATTGGGCAAGATGATGGCAGCCTGGCTTCCATTCTCCATACCACTCGAAAGATCTCCCAAAGCCAGTACCAACTTTTGAAGCAGCGCACCAGTCAGATGAGTGACAAGGAACTGGGGCTGTTGTTGATCAATGCTGGCTACCTTTCACAAGATGATATTTTGAACAGCCTGCAATCTCACTTCACCGAAATTGTGCGGCGTCTGTTCACCTGGGTAGAAGGTTTCTTCCGCTTTGAGCAGGATATTTACCCCCCGGATGGCAAAATTACCGTGCGGGTGGATTTGGAAAACCTGATCATTGAAGGCTCGAGGCAACTGCGAGAATGGGAGCAGTTGCAAGAAGAAATCCCCAGCCTGGATATGGCCATGAAGTTTACCGACCGGCCCGGCACCAACCTGCGCAGCGTCAATCTGAGCGTGGAGGAGTGGCGGGTTGTTTCGTATGTGAGCCCGAAGAACTCGATTCGCATGATTGCCCGCGCGGCGAAGATGAACGACCTGGAGATCCGCAGGGTCATTTACAGCCTGCTCCAGGCGGGGCTGGTAGAGCTGGTGCGCGCCGAGGGAACCCCCGTGGCGCAGCCGGGGCGGCAGTTCCCCACCCAAAACAAGGACGAACAAAAATCATTGGTCAACAAGCTGATTGGCCGGATCCGCTCGCTGTAAACTTGCGATAGGGAGAAAGGAATTTTTATGCAAACAGTCAAAATGGTGGTCACGGGACCTTTCAACGCAGGGAAGACAGCGTTCATCCGGTCAGTGAGCGAGATCGATGTGGTGGCGACCGAACGAAAAATTAGCTCGGAAGCCGAGAAAGTCAAAGAGACCACCACCGTGGCGATGGATTTTGGCCGCATTACGGTGGATGACGACCTGGTTTTGTATCTGTTCGGCACGCCGGGACAGAAACGATTTGATTTCATGTGGGAGATTCTGTCGGAGGGGATGCTGGGATTTATTGTGATGGTTGACAGCACCCGCCCAGAAACTTTTCGCGAGGCGCGCGGAATCCTGCAGACCTTCCGGGCCTATGCTCCCACGCCTTATGTGGTGGCGGCGAACAAGCAAGACATGCCGGACGCCTGGGATTTGGAAGACATGCGGGTGGCGCTGCGGCTCGATCCCAAAGTAAAGTTTATGCCCTGCGTCGCGCAGAAAAAAGATAGTGTCAAATCTGTTTTGTTGGAATTGTTGTATTCGATTCTCGCTGAAATGGAGGAAGGCCAGTCTTAATTCACTGGCTCATTCTAAAAGTTGTCCTCGATCACGACCGATCAAGGCATTGTCCATTACGAAGTTTACGGGCGGGGGCGGCCGGTCATCCTCTTACACGGGTGGCTTGGATCGTGGGGACTGTGGCAAGAGACCATGTCCTTCCTTGGCCAATATTACCGCGCCTATGCGATGGATTTTTGGGGGTTTGGCGAATCGGGCCGCAAGATCGAGACTTTTACTGTTTCCGATTACATCAGCATGGTCGATCAGTTCATGGATAAGCTGGGCATCTTCCAGGCGCCTCTGGTGGGGCACAGCATGGGCGGCACGGTGAGCCTGTCGGTGGCAATGAAGTATCCCGAACGGGTTTCCAAGGTGACGGTGATTGGGTCGCCTATTAATGGAACCTCGTTGGCGCTGCCGCTCAAGTTCGCGGGAACTCGGCCCATTGCCTGGTTGTTGTTTCGGGCCTTTGGGCTTTTTCGGGCGGCCATGCGGGTGGCCTCTCCCTTTATTTGCAGCGATCCACGTTTTCCGGCGATGATGGACAGCGACCTGACCAAGTTGACCTTGAAATCCTTTCTGATCAGCATAGCGACGCTGCATCGCACCGATTTGCGCCCCAATTTGAACAAAATCCAGGTGCCCGTCATGGGCATGTACGGCGACCGGGATAATATCGTTCATCCGAAACAATGGCAGCCGCTGCTGGCGGGCGTGCCTCACGCGCGAATTGAACGCTTCCCCAAGGCCGGGCATTTCATTATGATGGACGACCCCCAAGAGTTTATGCCCAGGCTCAAAAATTTCTTAGACGCTCCTCTGCCGCCGCCCCCTCCGCAGCCATCCCAACCTTCCCAGGCGCCTCAGCCATGAGTGCTGTTCCGAACCCCACTTTTCTACCAGACGAGTTCCGTTCCTTGTTGCTAGAGGGGGCCGAAGAAGTGCTTGGGCAGGAAGAGGCCCGCGGTTTGTTCCTGCGCGCCCAGGCGCAGGCGGAGAATGAAGCCGAAGGTGGCTTCAGCCGCGAGCTGGTTCTTCTTCATAAAGTAATGGAAGACACCTATGGGCCGGTTGTGACGCAAGGCCTGGCGCAGCGCGTGGGGCGGGCGGGCTTCCGCAAGGGCCTCAAGCGCTGGGGGGATGAAGTTGGTCTGATGGATGTTTCTTTCCGGCTGCTGCCCACTGGCAAACGGATTTACAAAGGTTTGTCGTATGTGGCAGAATCGTTGGCCGCCAAGGCTGGCCTGGTTGTTCGAGTGGATCGCACCGACAGGCATTGGACCATGCGCATCGAGCACGAGTCGTTGGGGGCCGCTCCGCTGTGTCATTGGGTGACCGGCACGCTGCAAGAGTTCGCGAGCTGGGCAGGCAATGGGCGGGTGTACCAGGTGCGCGAGGTGGAATGCTCTCAAGCAGGCGGGGATTCCTGCCTGTTCGCCATCGATATGAAGCCGCTGGATTAAGCCACCATGCTAAAAATCATTTTACAGTCCAAACGCTCCATCGTCCCTTTCAATGAGCCTGCCCGTGATTTGCGCATTTTGAACAAGCCCTTGTGGCTCAACCAGCGCGATGTGCTGGCTCCATACACCACGCATGAAATGGAATTGCCTTCGGGCGCGCCGCTGCCCCAGACCCGCGAAGCCTGTATTGTCTATCGCGATAATCTGTTCTTCGACAGCGGCTATATTCAGGCCTTTCTTACGGAAGCGAAGAAAGGGAATGCGCCGGTGAGGGCGGCATTCTCGGCCAAAGACCCGGCTTTCCGCGAGCACATCTTGCCGCTTTCCTTGTCCTATACGCCGGCGGGGGATTTATACCTGGCCGACTTGTGGTACTACCCCAACGGTCCCGAACCGGGCGCTGAGCCGCTGGTCATCGACCTGTTGGCGCGCGAGGTAGGTTATTACCACGTGCCGCTGTATATGGCCTCGAACCAGGGCGACCTGGTGTACCAGGTTCCGCTGCGCAGCCTGATCGCGATTGATTCTTGGGTGCATATCTTCATCGCCGACACGGTTTTCGGTTTGTTTGGGCGCGGCGCGCGCTTTGAAGACCGGTTGAACCGTGACCTGGGATTCAAGCTCAAGGTCCTGGCTGCGGCATTATATGAAGGGCGGCAGGTGCTGACATGCTCGGAGGTGGTGCAGGTGGGGCGCAACTGCGTCATCGACCCCGACGCGGTCATCCACGGCCCTACGACCATTGGAGACAATGTGACCATTGGAGCCAACGCGGTGATTGAAAACTGCATCATTGGTGACAACGTGAACATCTCTCAGGGATGCCAGTTGATGCTTTCGGTCATCGGTGACGGCACTTTCCTGCCTTTCCGCGCCTCTACCTTCATGACCAGCATCATGGATAACAGCCTGGTGGCCCAGAACACCTGCCTGCAAATGTGCGTGGTGGGGCGCAACACGTTCGTGGGGGCGGGCTCCACATGGACCGATTTCAACCTGCTCTCGTCTGAAATCAAGGCGCGAGATGGTAACGGCGCGCTGCGGACTTCCAATCGCCCGGTATTGGGCGGCTGCATTGGCCATAACTGCCGGATTGGCGCGGGGATGATCGTCTTCCCGGCGCGGATGATCGAGTCGGATGTGGTGCTGTTTTCCTCCAAAGAGCGCCGGGTGATCGACCGGGATATTTATTATGAAGACAGTGATCATTTGAAGCTGTCCTACAGCCATTTGCACTCTCGCCTTTACCCGCGCCCTGGTGAAGGCGGTGGAGAGAGCTGGTGAGTGGAGCGGAAAGCTGAAAGGAGCAGGTTGGCGCGTTGCCATGAAGCGCCAGCCTGCTTTTTGTGTTCATTCGCTTAACAAATACATAACAGTTTTGTGAGGCGGAGTGAAAATCGTTTACTTATCCTTGAATTCTGAATAGAATAATAGAGTGCCCTTCATAGATTTTTCGGGAGCGATTTTTGCTGGGAGGCAGTCACATGGGTAAAGCCCGACTCTTGATCGTGGAAGACGACAACGATATTTCAAATATGCTGCGGATTTACTTCTCCAGCCAGGGTTACGACGTCGAAACGGCCCTGCGCGGTGGAGATGCCCTGGAGAAGACCCGCCAAAGCATGCCGCATTTGATCGTTTTGGATATTATGCTGCCGGACATCAATGGCTACGAAGTATGCCGACAGCTCCGAACGACCACCCGCACCAGCCACATTCCGGTGATCTTCCTTACACAAAAGGATGAGCGCAGTGACCGCCTGCAGGGTCTGGAATTGGGCGCGGACGATTACATTACCAAACCATTCGACATCGATGAGCTCAAGCTGCGCGTGCAAAACGCCATTGCTCGCTCAGAGCGCGAGAGCCTGACCGACCCGCAAACCGGTCTGCCCGCCGGACGGATGATCGAAGATCAGCTCCGTCACCTGATTCGCCAGCCGCAGGGTTGGTCGTTCATGGATGTGCGCATCAATTCTTTCGAGCCGTTCAAGAACTTGTACGGTTTCATCGCGGCGAACGATGTTTTACGTTTTGCCGCCATGCTGCTGGGCGAAGTTATCGACGAACTGGGCACCAGCAATGATTTTCTGGGGCATGCCGGGGGCGACAATTTTGTCATCCTCACCACCCATGAGCGCTCCGATGCGATTAAACAGCGCGTGAAGGCGCGGTTCAAAGAAGAAGTGCTGGCTCATTATAACTTTATGGATCGCCAACAGGGTTTTATCCTTGCTCCGGATGAAACCGGGAAGGTTGAACAAACATCTTTGATGACTCTGGCCGTAGGTAAAGTCTCGCCCGCTACACATGTGTTTGCCGATATCCGTGAGATCACGGAACTGGCTGCGGATGAGCGCCGCCAGGATGCTTCCGCTGCATAGGTCATTGACGAGTTTCTTTTAATGGTCCCATGATTGGTAACGAAGCGCTGGTATTGGGGATAGTCTTCGGAGTTGTTGGGCTGCTGTTTTTGGGCGCGGTCCTGCTGCTTCTACGAACGATTCCTGGAATGCGTCCCCAATCCGAAGCGGATGTGCTGGCAGCCGAATCAGGCCTGAACGAGAACGCCGATGCGGTGTTGATTGTGCAGGCGGGGGGGTGGGTGCGTTCGATCAATCAGCGCGCCCGCGAGGCGTTTGCTCTGCAGCCCGGCGAAGTTCCCGATCTCGAGCGTTTGATCCGGCGTATTCGGCCTGCCGAGGCGTTTATTGAACTGTGCGCCAAAGAAGGGCAAGCCCGCTTTGTGCTGGATGGGCGCATGGCAGAGGGCACCTCTTATCGCTTGCAGCTTCCCGATACACCCGCGGTGTTGGTTTCGCTGCGCTTTCCCGAACTGGCCGCCGAACTGATCGATTCCGACTCGAATCTGAGCGGGCAGGCTTTGAAGACTTTTACCGAATTGAACCAGGAGATGACCGCCAGCCTGGACCTGGAAGACGCCATTCGGGCGGTGTTGGAAAACGTCGAGAAGATCATCCCAGCCGACTTTCTCGAACTGACCCTGTGGGATAACGAAACGCAATCCATGATTCCCTACCGCTTTACCGGGTTGGCGGGCGGGGAGCGCAGTTTGGAAAAGGGCGCCGATCGCTATTTGCCTTCGGAAGGCTACGCGGGTTATCTGTACCGTGAGCGCCAGCCGCTGCTGATACCGAACACGGAAACCCGAACCGATTTACGCCCCACGTCACGAACGATGGGCGTTCGTTCGTTTATTGGCATTCCGCTGCTGGCGGGGAATGAATTCGTGGGTACATTGGAATTGGGCTCGCGCACGCCTGGTTCCTTTGGCGAACAAAACATGGCTATGGTGCGGCTGGTTTCAGGACAGGCGGCCATCGCCGTGCGCAACGCCCTGCTGTTTCGCGAGGAGAAGCGGCGCGCGGCTGAACTGAGTGGGTTGGCTCAGGTGGCTCAAGCCTTCAGCTCGGTGCGCGATCCGAAAAGCCTGTTCACTCGCCTGGTGGGCAGCATTGCTCCTTTGATCCCCGTAAAAATCGTGGGCTTTTTGATGTACAACGAAGGCCAACGGGTTTTGGAAGGGCAGATTCCTTTTCACGGTCTGCCCGACCAATTTGTCGAGTTATACCGGACCCCCATTTTGCCCAACAGCGCTGCTGAGCAGACTCTGTTGGATCAGGATGTGCTCATTACCGAAAACGCCGCGGACGATCCACAGTGGGAGACGCTGGGATTGGATTACCTGGCCCAGGCGGCCAGCCTGCGTGATACGGTTTTGGTGCCGCTGAATTCGGGCGGGCGGATGATGGGGTACTTACAGGTTTCGAACCACCTGGAAGGGGATGTTTTCAGCCAATCGGAACTGCACCTGCTGATGATTGTCGCCAACCAATCGGCATCCATCATCGAGAACGCTTCCCTGGTACAGCAGTCCCGCCTGCGGGCCCAACGCGCCGAAGCGCTGCGCCGGATTGTCAGCCTGGCGGGCTCGGTGGCCAGCCTGGACGAGGTGCTTCAGTTCTCGATCAACGAGTTGGTGCGCCTGATGCACGCGGATGTAGCGGCGGTGTTCTTGATCGACCAGGCCCGCACGCAGCTTTCGCTGCACAAAGGTTCGCTGCATGGTGTGGCCCTTGAACTTTCGGACCGGGAAACCAGCCTGCTGGCTGATGATCCCCAGTTCCCCTTCACGGTGAGTGATTCGCAGCACACGCTGCGCCTGGTGAGCGCCAGCGCCGAGCAAGAACGCCCGGTGGTGCCGTTCTACCAGAATCTGATCCAAAAGCTGGGCATCGAATCGTTGATCGTGGCTCCGCTGGTGGTGCGCAACGAAGGCGTGGGAGAAATTCTTTTCGCCAGCCAAAGCCCCGACTTCTTCGATAATGCCGATGTGCAGATGGTGGCGACCGCCGCGGGTCACCTGGCGGGCGTGGTGGAGCAAGCTTACCTGCGCACCCAGACGGATGAAGGACTTCGCCGCCGGGTGGATCAGATGGTGGCGATTGGCCGGATTAGCCGCGGATTGACCAACACCCAGGACCCCCAGGTGCTGGCGACCGTGGTGTATGAAGAGGCTTTGCGCATCAGCGGCGCGCCTTGCGGTAAAGTGATTTTGTTTGACATGACCTTGCCCCAGGACCATCCATTGGAAGTCAAGTACGTGGCTGGAGAGGGGCAGGTGGGGTTGGCCGGCGAAGATGACCTGCGCATGTTGGACGCGGGGGTTGACAAACGAGTACAAGAGTGCTCCGAAGCCGGATATCGGCCTCCTCACGAGGGCATTGTTTGCAGCCTGTCCACGCCCATCCTGTACCGCAGCCGCCCGGCGGGGTTGATCGTCTTGCATGCGACCGAGGCCGGGTTGTTCGATGGATTGGCTCAGGAAATCGTCCAGTCGCTGGCGGTGCAGGCGGCGGTGGCGCTGGGCAATGTCATCCAATACGAAGAACAGGCCGTGCGCAGCACGTTGTTGAAGCGCGAGTTGGACACGCTGACCGAGTTGATGCAAATCTCGCAGATGCTGCGCCCTTCCATGCCGCTCGAGCAATCGCTGATGGCAATCAGCTCGGCCATCCAACAGGCGACACCCTTCGCGGTGAACGTGATCAGCGTGATCAATCCCGAAACCAACCTGCTGCGGCGGTTGTGCGCCACGGGCGTGCCTGCCGAGCAGTGGGTAGAGCTGCAATCGCACGAGCAAAACTGGGAGTCGCTGCAAGCATTAATGACCCCAGAGTATAAAGTTGGGAACGTCTATTTCATTCCCGCCGATCACATGCCTGTTCTGCCAGAAGAGCTGTTTTCGGTGACCATCCCTTACAGCAGCCCGATTAGTGGGCGAGATGCCTGGAACGAGAAGGATTTCCTGCTCATGCCGCTGTTCGATTCGGCGGGCAGTCCAATTGGCATGATTAGCGTGGATTCGCCCACCGATGGGCGCCGCCCAGACCGGCCCACTTTTGAGGCCCTGGAAATCTTTGGCATTCAGGCCGCGTTGATGATTGAAAACCACTTCCGCATTTCAGGCCTGGAAAACCAGGTGGGGAACCTGGAGCGCGATTCACTGCGCTTGCGGCAAACGGTGGATGCCACGCGCGACAACTTGCCGGTGATGCTGCGTAAAGATTTGGACCAGACGGTTGCCTTGCAAAGCCTGAACCGCCGCGTCGAGCGGGTGCGCGCTTCGCTGGAAATTGGCGCGCTTGCCAGCGGCCAGCCCGACACCGACAAGACCCTGCGCGTGTTGTGCAACGAGTTGCTCAGCCGGTTTGCCATGCAAATGGCGTTCATTGCCGAGCAAACTCCCATCGGGCTGCGCCTGGTGGAGGTGATAGGCAATATTCCCGCTGGAGCCAACCCCGACGCATTGTTTGGTCAGCGCAATCCGCTGCGCCAAATGCTGCAAGAGCCCAAGAACCGCGACGTGGACGTGCTGCTGGTGGCGAACCTGGAAAACCACCCCGACTGGCACAACAATCCCTTGTTGAACAGCCTGGAAGCGCGCAGCCTCATTGTGATGGTGATGGGCGTGGACAAGAACCTGCAGCGAGCGGTGATGTTGATTGGTCGCCGGGCGCTGCCGGCTTTCTCGGCGGAAGATAAGCGCATCTTCGAGCAATTGGCTCGCCAGGTGATGGTGGGCATGCAAAATCTGGTGCTGTTGACCGAGACGCAGCAGCGCCTGAACGAAGTGAACTTGCTGCTGGAGTTCAGCCTCAAACTGGGCACGCTCAAGGCCGAAAACATCCAGGCAGTGTTGGTGGAAAGCGTGGTGGGGGTGCTGCCCAGCGCGCAAGCGGGCTGGGTGGCCATGTGGGATGACAAGCAGGCTTGCCTGGTGCCCAAGTCGGCCATCGGTTATGTTGACAGCGCGGCGGTGTTGGATATCACCTATGGATTGCTTTCACCAACCGGGGATGTGATGGATGCGCGCCGCATTCTGCCGCTGCGGGTCTACCGTTTGGGTGAACCCGTGCGGGCCGCCGAAGTGGATTTTACTACCCACTACCATTTGACCAGCGAGCAACTCTTGAGCTACCGCAAGGCCACCAACGGGCGCTTGCCGCTTTCGGCGATGGTGCTGCCCTTGCGTCTGGGTGACGCGGTTTCGGGCGTGTTGATGCTGGAAAACTTTGACACCACCAATGCCTTCAGTAACGAAGACGAGGCGCTGGCCTATTCCTTTACCCAGCAAGCCTCCCTGGCGCTGGACAATGCCCGCCTGTTCAATGCTTCGGAACGGCGCACCAACCAACTGCAAAGCCTGACCAGAGTCTCCAGCATCCTCACCTCCAGCTTGAAAACCGAAGAGTTGGTGGTTTCACTGCTAGATTTGCTCAAACTGGTCATCCCGTTTGAAACAGCTACCTTGTGGCTGCGCCAGGGCAACAACCTGACCGTGGCAGCCACCAAGGGCTTTGAAGACGACACCAATCGCGAAGGCCTGACGGTGGACATGGAAGACAGCGCCATGTTCCGCGATATGGTCAAGGCTGGCGAGCCCATTTCGGTGCTGGATGTGCGCAATGACAAGCGCTTCCCGGCTCTGAGCGAGCCCTCTTACCTTTCGTGGTTGGGGCTGCCGCTCATTGCCAAGGGCCAGATGATCGGCTTGATCGCCATGGAAAAACGCGAGGTTGACTTTTACACGCACGAATATGTCAATGCGGCTACCACGTTTGCCAGCCAGGCGGCAGTGGCCTTGGAAAATGCGCGCCTTTTCGAGGAAAGTTCACGCCGCGCCACCGAATTGGACGAGCGCTCGCAGCGCCTGGCTTTGTTGAACCGCCTCTCCGATGAATTGAGCTCGTCCCTGGAGATCGATAAGATCTTGACTGTGATTTCGCAGCAGATCATGGACGCGATGGAGGCGGCGGTGGTGGCCTGCGTCATGGTGGAGCCGGGGTCCAATTTTGTGATCGAGAAAGAAGTGCCGGATACGGGCGGCCGTCTGCCGCTGGCGATCATGGACGTGCCCCTGTTCTCCAGGTTGTACCAGACCCAAGGTGTTTTCAGCTCGGCGGATGTGGCGAACGAGCCCATGCTGGCTTCGCTGCGTGAAATGTATTTTGATCCACGCAAGATCCAATCCGTGCTGGTGGTTCCAATGGCCACGGGTTCATCGCTGCATGGGTGGTTGATGATCCAGAGCACGGAAGACCGCCGCTTCTCACCATCAGAGATCGAGCTGGCTCAAACGGTGTGCAACCAGGCCGCGATCGCGGTGCAGAACGCGCGCTCCTTCGAGGAAACACGCAGCCTGACCGAGTTCCTGGAACGGCGCGTGGAAGAACGCACCGGTGAGTTGAAGACCGAACACAGCAATATGCAGACGCTGCTGCGCGTCATCGGGGAGTTGTCGGCCAGCCTGGACATGGGGCTGGTGCTCAACCGGGCCTTGACCGTGATCAACGAGTCGTTAAACGCTGAAGAAAGTATGGCGGTGGTGCTGACGGGCTCGCAGCGGCCTTATCGGGCGGGGGCAGCGCTGGCGGCGGATGCGGAAAAGAACGGGCGCACTTATGGCCTGGAGCGCGACATTGCCAAGTGGGTTGCCCGGCACCGCAAAGCCGTGGTGTTGGAAGATGTCACTCAAGATGACCGTTGGGTGACCGCGGAGGATGTCGCTCCGGCGTATCGCAGCGTGCTGGCTGTTCCGTTGGTAATGGGCGAGGATGCACTGGGTGGGTTGATTTTGCTGCACCATGAAAAGGACCACTTCAAGAGCGAGCAGATCAGCCTGGTGGAGGCGACCGCCCGCCAGATTGGCATTTCGCTGAACAATGCGGAATTGTTCAATTTGATTCGCGATCAGTCCGAGCACCTTGGCAACATGCTCCGCGAGCAGCAGATTGAGGCCAGCCGCTCGATTTCTATCCTGGAGGCCGTGGCGGATGGGGTGGTGGTGACGGATGACCAAAGCCGCATCAACCTGTTCAACAAATCGGCGGAGACCATTCTGGAGCTGCGGGGCAGCGAGTTGATTGGCCAACCTTTAGATATGTTCGCCGGGCTGTTTGGCAAATCGGGTTCAGCCTGGATGCGCACCATTCGCAGTTGGTCGCAAGCTCCCGGTGACTATGCTGGAGAAACGTTTGCCGATCAATTCGAGCTGGATAATGGTCTGGTGATCGCTGTACACCTGGCGCCGGTCTTCTGGCGCTCGCAATTCTTGGGCACCGTCTCCATTTTCCGGGATATCACCCACCAGGTGCAGGTGGACCGCCTGAAATCTGAGTTTGTAGCCAACGTCAGCCATGAGCTGCGCACCCCGATGACTTCCATCAAGGGCTATGTGGAGATCATGTTGATGGGCGCGGCGGGACAGATTACCGACCAGCAAAAGCATTTCCTCGGCATCGTCAAATCGAACACCGAGCGCCTGGGCGTGCTGGTCAACGATTTGCTGGACATCTCGCGCATCGAGTCGGGGCGGGTGACGCTGAACATGCAGCGGTTGAATTTGCGCGAGCTGGCGGAAGACGTGATCTTGGACCTGGAGCGCCGCGCGCGGGAAGAAAACAAGGGCATGACCTTCAAGTTGGAATGCCCGGTGGAGCCGCCGGTGGTGATGGGCGACATGGAGCGCATTCGCCAGGTGTTAGGCAACCTGGTCAGCAATGGGTATAACTATTCACCCGCGGGCAGCCTGGTGCGCATCCGCATTACGGATGAGGGCGAGGAATTGCAGGTGGATGTGATTGATAACGGTATTGGCATCGGCGCGGAAGAGCAGTCGCGCATCTTTGAGCGTTTCTACCGCGGCGAGGACCCCCTGGTTCTGGCGAGCGCCGGAACCGGCTTGGGGCTGTCGATAGCCCGGACGATTGTGAATATGCACAACGGGCGGATCTGGTTTACCAGTAACGGTGTTCGGGGCGAGGGGAGCACGTTCTCCTTCACCCTGCCGGTTTACACAAGTGGAGAGTGAGGCCACACATGGCAAAAATTTTAATTGCGGAAGACGAACCTGATATTCGCGACTTGGTCACGTTCACCCTGCGCTTTGCGGGGCACGAGATTGTTGCCGTCACCAACGGAGCAGAGGCGGTGGAAGCTGCCAAGGAGGTCATGCCGGATATCATCTTGATGGATGTGCGCATGCCGCGCATGACCGGCTACGAAGCCTGCGCGGCAATGAAGGCGGACCCCGCCATCGCGGACATCCCGGTGGTGTTCCTTTCAGCCAAAGGGCAGGAAAACGAAATCCAGACCGGGCTGAGCGCCGGGGCCAGCGAGTATTTACTCAAACCGTTTGCGCCCATGGAACTGAGCGAACGAGTGAACGAGCTGTTGCAAAAATACGGGAAGAAATAGGAAGCCAGGCAACTCATGAGCGCCGTCATCATCGAAAACCAGATTTTGCATTATGAAGTCCTCGGCCGAGGCAGGCCGTTGATCTTCGTGCATGGCTGGGTTGGGTCCTGGCGCTATTGGATTCCGGTCATGCAGGCAGCCTCGGTTGGCTACCGCGCTTATGCGTTGGATCTGTGGGGCTTTGGCGACACGGCCAAGGTCGCGGACCGGTATTCGCTGGATTTCCAGGTCAGGTTGATTGACCAGTTCCTGGAACAAATGGGCATTGGGCGGGTGGCGCTGGTGGGACACGGGCTGGGAGCCGTGGTTTCGGTGATGGCGGCGCTGCGCAACCCGACGGTGGTGGACCGGGTGATGGCTATTTCTTATCCCTTGAGCGAGTCCAGCGTTAACTCGCGCCTGCGCACGAGCGCGCCGCTGGAATTGGCGGATTGGCTGTTGGACAAAACCCCGCAAACCGAGCCGGTGCGTGGCGATGCGCCGAAGACCGACCCGCAAGCCATTGCCGCCTCGCTGCAGGATTTAGGCCTCCCAGAGGTGCGCGAGGCGAGCGCGAAGTTGCAAAATGCCTGCCTGATGGTGAGCGGTCTGAATGATCCCGCGGTGGCGGCAGTGGACCTGGATGTGGTGGCGGGGCTGCCCGAGCAGACGCACGGCATCCTCTTTGAGCAGTCCGGGCATTTCCCGATGTTGGATGAGGGCAGTAAGTTCAACCGCTTACTGATCGATTTTCTGACCCTGGGGCAGGGAGAAAGCCCGCGACAGATGCAGTTGAAAGAGGAGTGGAAGCGGCGAGTACGATAATGGGTTGATTTTCGGCATGCAATCCATTACAATGGGAGCACAATTGAATGGGGAGCCCGGACCGACCGGGCTGAGAGGAGGGCTGACGGCCCTCGACCCACAAAACCTGATCCGGGTAATGCCGGCGGAGGGAAAAGTTGACCTGAACTGATGCACCCTCCCCGGCGGAGGGTGTTTTTTGATGCACAGACAACGAGCGGTTATTTTTGCGAATGGGGAGCTGCCGGATTCGGCGGCAGCCAGCAAGCTGGTCCAGCCGGGTGATTTCCTGGTGGCGGCGGATGGCGGCGCGCGGCGCATGTCCGCGCTGGGGTTGCGTCTCCCCGATTTGCTGATCGGCGACCTGGATTCGCTAACCGAGGAGCATGTTCTCGCGCTGCGGGCTGGGGGGACCACGGTGATGCAATTTCCGGCGGAGAAGGATGAAACCGACCTGGAGCTGGCCTTGCTGGAGACGGCCCGGCGCGGATATGGCCAGATCCTTGTGGTGGCGGCGTTGGGCGGGCGGTTGGACCAGACCCTGGCGAACATCTTTCTGCTGGCACTGCCCGAACTGGTTGGCCTGGACGTGCGTTTGCACGACGGGCGCGAGGAGGTCAGCCTGATTCGCGCGGTCGGGCGGATCGAGGGTCGGGCGGGGGAGACGGTCTCGCTGCTGCCCTTGTGGGGTCCGGCGGAAGGCGTCCGTACGACGGGACTGCGTTACCCGCTGCGCGGTGAAACCTTGCTGCCAGAGCACAGCCGGGGCATCAGCAATGAGATGCTGGCCGAGGAAGCGGAAGTGCGCCTGGAGAAAGGTCTGCTGTTGTGCATTCACAGTCTGGAGAAGACAGCGTGACCCGGATTTGACGTGAAACAGTGTAATGAGCCCAAAGAATTAGGAGGACATCAAAGTGAAGACGATTTCAAGGATGATGGTGAGTATTTTGGCGGTATGGTGGATGGCTTCGTGCGCGGGGCCCAAGGCCCCCGCGGGCCCGGCAGAGCTGGTGGTGATGACCCACGATTCTTTTGCCATCAGCGAGGAATTGGTGGCCCAGTTCGAAACCGAACACAACGCAAAACTGACTTTCCTGCCCAGCGGAGACACCGGTTCGGCCCTCAACCGGGCCATCCTGACCAAGGAGTCGCCCACCGCCGACGTGTTCTATGGCGTGGACAACACCTTCCTGTCGCGGGCGTTGGAGGAAGACCTGTTTGAGGCGTATGAGTCGCCCGCGCTGGCCGAGATCGATGCGGCCTTCAAGCTGGATGCTTCAAGCCGGGCCTTGCCAGTGGATTTTGGGGATGTGTGCATCAATTACGATAAGGCTTACTTTGCCGAGAAAGGGCTGGCTGTGCCTGCCTCGTTGGATGACCTGCTCAAGCCGGAGTATAAGGGTCTGTTGGCGGTAGAAAATCCAGCCACCTCGTCGCCGGGGTTGTCCTTCTTGCTGGCCACGGTGGCGCAGTACGGGCCGGAGGGCTTCACGGAATACTGGGCTGCCCTGCGGGAGAACGGCGTGGTGGTGGTCAATGATTGGGAGACGGCTTATTACAGCAACTTTAGTGGATCGTCGGGGCGGGGGCCGCAGCCTATGGTGGTATCCTACGCTTCGAGTCCAGCCGCTGAGGTGATCTTTGCTGAGCAGCCGCTGAACGACGCGCCGACCGCTTCGATCGTCGCGCCGGGGACTTGCTTCCGGCAGATCGAATTTGTGGGCATTTTGAAAGGCGCGCAGCAGCGTGGGCTGGCCGAGGCATTTGTAGATTTCATGCTATCGACCACCTTCCAGGAAGATGTGCCCATGCAGATGTTTGTGTACCCGGTGAATGGGCAGGCCCAACTGCCAGAGGCGTTCAGGCAGTATGCTCAAACCGCCGAGCGCCCCGCCTCCCTGGACCCGGCTGAAGTAGCCGCGAACCGCGAGCGCTGGATTCAGGCCTGGGATGAGACCGTTCTACGCTAGGCTGGGCCGGGCAGCGCTGTGGCTGCTGCCGGGTCTTTTCCTGTTGGTGTTTTTCATCCTACCGCTGCTGAGCGTGTTTGGGGCCACGGGCGAGGATATGCTGGCGGGCGGCTTGACCTGGGAAGCGCTGCGACGGGCGGTGCGCCCTTTGGGCTTCACTTTTTATCAAGCCGCGTTATCTACCCTGGCCACTCTGGCCATCGGTTTACCGGCAGCTTACGTCTTTGGGCGGTTTGACTTTCCGGGCAAGCGCCGGCTGCGCACTCTGGTTTCCTTGCCGTTTATCCTGCCTACCGTGGTGGCGGCAGCGGGGTTCAACGCTCTCATGGGGCCGCGCGGCTGGGTCAACCTGGGATTGATGAGCCTGTTGGGGTTGGATCAACCGCCGATACTCTTCCTGAATACGCTGGGAGCAGTTGTGCTGGCGCATGTTTTTTATAACACCACGATTATTCTGCGCGTGGTAGGCGGCACCTGGGAAAGGCTGGATACGCGGGTGGAGCAGGCGGCGCGGGTGCTGGGCGCTTCTCCCTGGCGGAGTTTGTGGGAGGTAACCCTGCCCCTGCTGCGGCCAGCAATCTTCTCGGCTACTTTACTGGTATTCTTGTTTGACTTTACCAGTTTTGGGGTCATCTTACTGCTGGGCGGGCCGGGGTTCGCCACGCTGGAGGTGGAAATTTACATCCAGGCCCTGCACATGCTCAACCTGTCTCAGGCGGGGCTGCTGTCGGCGGTGCAGATGATTTGCACGTTGGCAGCCACGCTGATATACCTGCGTCTTGAATCGCGACGGAGTGTGCCGCTGGCGCCACGCACGCGCGGCGAGGGTTTGCGCCGTCCCAAAAGCTGGCGGGAAAGGCTGCTGGTGGCAGGGGTGTGCGCTGCGTTGGCCTTGCTGGTGGCGGCTCCACTGGGAGCGCTGGCGCTGCGATCGGTCTCCAGGCTGGAAGCCGAACGGGGGCAGCGGGGCGAGGTGCAAACCGGACTAACGGTCGATTATTACCGGGAATTGTTCATCAACCGGCGGGGGTCATTTTTTTATGTGCCCCCGGTGATGGCGGCGCGCAATTCGCTGCTGTACGCTTTGGTGACCACAGGGATGTCATTGGCCTTTGGCGGGCTGGCGGCTTACGCGCTGGCGCGGCGCGGGGTGGGGGCGCGGGTGATGGATGCGCTGTTGATGCTGCCGCTGGGCACCTCGGCGGTGACGCTGGGCTTGGGGTACTTATTGACTTTCAACCGCCCGCCTCTGGACGCTCGCTCGTTTCCGCTGCTCATTCCGATTGCGCATAGCCTTGTGGCGCTGCCCTTTGTGGTGCGCACCCTGCTGCCCGCTTTGCGTTCCATCCCGCCCTCGCTGCGCCAGGCGGCGGCGGTGCTGGGAGCCTCGCCGGGGCGAGTGTGGTGGGAGGTGGATTGGCCCGTGTTGGGGCGGGCAGCCCTGGTGAGCGCGGTGTTCGCCTTCACGATTTCAATGGGTGAGTTTGGCGCGACGACTTTCCTGGCCAATCCGGAATTCCCTACCTTGCCGGTGGCAATTTTCCGTTTCCTTTCCCAGCCGGGCGCTACGAACTATGGGCAAGCGATGGCGATGGCTACCTTGCTGCTGCTGGTGTGCGCGGCGGGGGTGCTGCTGCTGGAGCGCTTTCAGGAAGGGAAGGAATGGTAGAATCTATGTAACTACCTTGACAATGTCACTTTAACATTTCGAGCTTGTGGGGGTAACAATCGAATTCGCAGGTTGTTAAGTTTTAATGCTAAAGTAGTAAAAAATGAGAGCGATATGCTAGAAGTCCGTGAGATTGAGAAAACCTATGAATCAAGGCCGCTGCTGTGCGGTGTGTCCTTCACCCTGGAACCCGGCGAGACGTTGTGCCTGCTGGGTTCTTCTGGCAGTGGCAAGAGCACCCTGCTGAGAATCATCGCCGGGCTGGAAATCCCCGAGGGCGGCAGTGTGTTGTGGAAAGGAGCCGATCTGGCCCTGGTCCCTGCCTATCGCCGCAATTTCGGTCTCATGTTCCAGGATTATGCTTTGTTCCCACACCGCAGCGTGGCTGAAAATGTAGCTTTTGGGCTGCGGATGCACGGGGTGGAGCGGACTGAGGTGGATGCGCGGGTGAAAGACGCCCTCAAGCAGGTGAACATGGCTTCGTTCAGCGAGCGGCGGGTGACCGATCTTTCTGGAGGCGAACAGCAGCGGGTGGCCCTGGCCCGGGCTCTGGCGCCCCGCCCGCGCTTGCTGATGTTGGACGAGCCCTTGGGGGCTTTGGACCGGGCTTTGCGCGAGCAGTTGCTCGATGAACTGCGCCACTTGCTGCATGTTACCGAAATCCCCGCCATTTACGTAACCCATGATCAGGAAGAGGCCTTTGCCCTGGCCGACCGGGTGGCGCTGCTGCACCGGGGTGAGCTGGTGCAGGTTGGCAGCCCACTGGCGGTATATCAATGCCCGGCTTCGCCCTGGGCGGCGCGCTTTTTGGGGTACACCAATTTGTTGGACGGAGAAGTGGTGGAGAAGCACCCTCTGGTTGTGGAGACCGCCCTGGGCCGGTTCGCGTCGCATTGGGCCGGCAAGCCCTCTGACGGTCCTCGCGAGGGGCAGGCGGTGACATTATTGATCCCCAAGCGGGAGGACCGCGCCACAGGAGTAACCGTGCGCGGACGGGTGACGGACGTGCTCTTCCGTGGAGATGGATTCCATGCCGAGGTGCTCACAGGGGCCGATATCGTCTTGTCTTTTTGGTTGGCGCGCCCGGTGGAGGTCGGCCAGGAAGTGGAAGTTTCATTGCAAACCAACGGAATTTTGGCCTGGCCACGCACGGAGGACTATGAATGACGTGACGGTGATCAAGCTGGATGCGCAGCGGCAAGAGCGCTGGCGGTACAGTGGGCGCGTGCTGGAGCGAGCGCCGGGGGTGGTGCTGTTGGAGGGGTTTTTTAATCGGGGTGACTCCGACTTTCATGGCATGCCCTTCAAACGAAACGATCGCTTTGTAGAAGTGTACTTTGCGGAGCGCTGGTACAACATTTTTGAGATTTACGACCGTGACGATGGGCGGCTTAAAGGCTGGTATTGCAACGTGACCCGCCCGGCGGAAATCGAGGATACGGTCATTCGCTACGTGGACCTGGCCCTGGATTTGCTGGTTTTTCCGGACGGGCGGCAATTGACGCTGGACGAAGACGAATTTGCCGCCCTGGACATTGACGAAGCCGAACGGCAGCAAGCCCGCCGGGCTCTGGCGGAGTTGATGGGCCTGGTCCAAGGCGGTTGGAGCCTGGAGATGGCCTGGCTAGAATGGCAACAGCCGAGCCAGGATTAATCTCTTGCCGCGGATAGGAGAAATCATTGTGGCGTCCTTGCCTGATGCGGTCTTGCTAGGCCTATTCCCGATGTGTCCAGCGATTTGATGCCTAACTTGCAGGGTTTTTGGGTTAGAATAGCGTAAGGAAATAATTGACGCAATGTATATCGAGATCCACGAAATCCACGGCGAAGATTTTGCAGCGGTCGTTGATTTGATGCAGGAAGGGGATGATTATCACCGCGCTGCCCTGCCGGACTTGTTCAAGCCGGTTCAGAATGCCCGTACCGAGGAATTTCTGAAGAGTTTTATCGGCAACGACGATGCCCGTATTTTCGTGGCGAAGGTGGAGGATCGGGTGGTTGGGCTGGTGCAGTTCAGCGTGATCGATGTTGGCGAGCGCCCGACCATGTTCAGCCGAAAGCTGCTGTTTGTCGATTCTCTGGTGGTGAATGCGGAGTTTCGGCGGCGTGGGATTGGGAACGCGCTGATGAACTATGTCCACGATTGGGCTGCCGATCATGATATCCCCTCGATTGAATTGACGGTATATGGTTTCAACCGTCCGGCCATTCAACTCTATGAAGAGCTGGGTTATGAAACCATGATGCGGCGGATGCGGTATCAAGTCGAGAAGAAATAATCATTCCGGGGGTTTTCAGTGAGGAGATATGAAAAATGCGGCGCAAGCGCGCCGCATTTCTGTTCAGGAAGATAGAAGTTTCTCAGATGCTCACATCGAGGCAAAGGAAACCGCTTCCACGATGATCGGTTCAGGGTAAGGTAAAGCGCATGAGGCGGTTGTTGGAGGCATCTGACACCCACACGCCACCTTGCGGGTCAATTGCGAGGGCTGAAGCAATGCCGAAGCCGTTCAGATCGATGCTGAACTGGCCCCACCCACGCACGAATTGGCCCTCGGTGTTAAACTCCAGGACGCGCGGCCCCTCGGGATCGGTGACGAACAGATTGCCGGTTTCGGGCGAAATCTTGAGGAAGGGCTTGTTGTCCAGGGATTGGCCATACCACCCGCTGATCTCGATCTGGCGAAGGGCGCTGAAAACCGTGCCGGATTCGTCGGGGAAGAAGACCTGGACGCGCTGGTTCCAGGTATCCGCCACATACACCTGACCGACGGCGTCAATGGCCAGGCCTACTGGCTCGTCGAACTGCCCGATATCGAAGCCAGCCGAGCCGAATTCGGTCACGTAGGTTCCGTCGGGATTGAAGACCACCACGCGCTTGTTGCCGGTGTCGGTGACATAAATGCGGCCTTGACCATCTACGGCCAATGCCCGCGGACCCCAGAAGGCGTCGCCGGTCTCGGCCTGCCCGAAGTAACCCCAAGTGCGAATGAATTGGCCGTCAGCGGTGAATTGCTGGATGCGGTGATTCCAGGTGTCGGTGACATAGACGGACCCATCCAAACCCACGGCCACATCCCAGGGCTCGTTGAAGGTTCCGCCCGGCGCGTTGCCGTCGGCGATATCATCAAACGTGCCCCACTGCCGGATGAATGTGCCGTCCGCGGCAAACTGTTGGATGCGGTGGTTGCGCGAATCGGCCACGTACAGGCTGCCATCGGCGGCCAGGGCCATGCCCCGCGGGGCCATCAACATGCCGGGCTCTGCGCCGCTCTGACCAATGACCTGGTCGGCATAGAGATCGAGGATTTGTTCCGCGTAGGGGTCGCCGATGGGTTCTTCGATGATGGCCGGAGCGGCCCCATAGTTCCAGATTTGACCAATGACATCTTTGCGGATGTAGACATCCATTTTCGCGCTGGGCTGCCAGGTGGAGAGGGTCAATGTGGTCTTCCCGGTCAGGCGGGCGTACTCACTGTAATCCCGGTTGAGCCAAATATCCCACAAAGCGGCGCGCATTTCAGGGTTGGTCAAGGCGTTGCGGATGTTCCCCATGTCGGTCTTCGAGAAAATCTTGTTCCCTTCGGTGGGGTAATAATCTTGCATGGGCCACCACAGGCGGATATATTCAAACTTAACATAGTCGTTGCCGACGATGGGTTCCATCTTATTCATGACATCTTCACCGGCGATGATCACCGGCACGGTGTTCAGGTCGCGCGAGGGATTCTTGCCGAACCAACGCTGGTTGGGATAGTCGCGGAAGTACCATTTGTAGGGGTAGATGGCGTCGTCGGAGTAGGCCACAACGAGTTGTTTGTCGCCCACGGTGCGAGCGGCAATTTCTTCTACCTGGCGCAAAACCTCTTTGGGGCCAGGACCCGCGTGGGCATAGACGAGGAATTCGGTGGCATAGTCATAGTTGACAAAGGAGGCCCGGTAAGAAGCGCGGGCCGTCAACACTGTGAGAAAGGCAAAGACCGTGATCGTGGCCAGGCGGATGAGTTGGCTGGCGGACCATTCTTTGAGCAGGTAGATGATGCCCCCGGCGCTGGCGATGACGCCGATCAGGGCAAAGATGAAGGTGTTGGTAGCGGTGAGCTGGTCCAGGCTGCTGCCGCTGAAGGGCGGGTTGGGCCCCAGCAAGGAACCCAACCAGGCTGTGAGGCTGGTGAGGAACACCGGGAACAACAACAAGGCGATGATGCCTTTTCGGTTTACCAGGCGAGCCCAATGGGTGGTGTCTACGAGGAAGCCCAGGCCCCAACCAGCCGCCAACAGCAGCGGCAGGGCGATATGCACGGTGAGCCAGGGCATTTTTTCGCCAGCCACGCTGTAGGCGACCAGCGCCGTGACAGACCAGTATAAAAGCAGGCAAAGCACGGGCAGCGGGCGAGGGTTTGCGTAGAAGTCAGCGGGTTCATCACTGCTCGCGCTGCTTGATTGTTCGGGCCGCGCAGCCCGGGAATCGGCAGGGGAAACCCCCGGCAACGTGCTGAAGCTGTGGTGGCGGATGCCGAAGTATACTGCCAGCAATGTGCCTGCCGCGGCCAGGAATTCATAGAACGGAACCTGGAGTAGGGCGTAATAGTAAATGGGTTGACTGCCGCGGTTCACCTCTTGCTGGGACAGCCAGTATCCCAGAGAGCCAATGATACCGGTGAAGAACCCGTTGGCATTGGTGAACATGGTGGTGTAGAAGAACACGAACACGCCGTAGAAAATGGCTGCCTGAGAAAGCCAAAAGCGCCAATTCCACAACAGGCCAATGACCGCCGAAATAATCAACATGACGATCAACAGCCCGCCGTTGTGGAGCAGGCCGGTGGTGGAGCTGTAATCGAGAGGATCCCAGCCCAGGATGGCCACGGGGAAGGCGGTGAGTTGGGGCAGGACCAGCGTGCCCGTGAGCAGGAGCAGGTTGGCCGAGCGCAGGCTGCGCACGCGTGCCCAGCCCAGGTCGCGGATGACGAACACCAGCGCGCCGACCAGACTGGCGAGCGCTGCGGCTGCCAGGACAACCATGACGATGGAGGAGGGACCCAAAGGGGCAGCTTGAGCCGGCGCTTCGGGGCCTTCGGTGGGCAGCGGGGTGACCACGGCGGCTTCAGCGGCTCCGCCAATGCTGTGGGCGGCGACGGCGGCTCCTGCCAGCAGCGCCGCCATGATGACCAAAATCAAGAAGATGTTGAAGCCGTTGGCGTTCTTGAATTTAAGGCGGGCTAGTTCGGCCACGAACAGCAGGCCGATGAACAGAAGGAGTTGGGCGGAATAGATGAAAGAAGTTTCTTTCACCACGAAGTGCATGACCAGAGAAGTGGTTAGCAAGAACAGAGAAAGCTGGTCGCCTTTTTCCAGGTGGCGCAGCACAGCGTAGAGCATGAGCACGCCCAGCAGTTCAATGAAACCTTCGTTACGGGTGTAGCGACCGTAGAAGAGCATATACGGGGAAATGGCGAAAAACAAGCCCGCCAGCAATGCGCCGACGCGGCCCAGGTAGCGGCGGAAGCCAAACAAGACAAAGGCTACCGCGGCGGTGCTGAACAAGGCAGCCGGTACACGCGCGGAGAAGTCACTATCGCCGAGCAAGAAGTAACTGAGGGCTACGATGTGAAACTGGAAAGGTCCGTGGGTGACCGGGCTGTGAGCGTAGCCTCGGCCCATGTACAGGTCGTGCGAGGGCCAGACGTGATTCACTTCATCGTGGCTCATCACCCGCTCGCCCAACATGGCAAACCGGCTGGTCAGGGTGACCAGGAGAATGATCACCACCAGCAGAGTTTCAAGGGTGAACCGGAATTGATTGCCGAACAGGGGACGATCCAACCAGGAGGGGGTCGAAGTTTGCTCTTGCATAGTGTGCGCTGTGCTTGCTCCGCTTAAAGAATATTAGGAAAATTCACCCTGTGACTATACTTTAAAAATGGATTTCAAGCAAGGAAGGTTCTCCAGGAGTTCATGGCTTTTCCAAAGTCCCCCCATACGAAATAGTAAGGCTTTGGCAAAAGTGAAGTGACTTTGCAAATGCCTTCATTCGGTGTTGCTGTCGGGCATGCCACGGCAACCCCTGGAGAACCGTGAAATTGACAGGATGGGGTGTGGTAGAATCGGCGCAGGAGTATTGGTGTGAAAAATCGCAGTTCTTTGGTTCTGCTTCGCTGGGTTTCGGTGGGATTGATTTTTGTGGCGGTCGTTCTGACGATTACCCAGTTGGCGCGTTATAGTCGCGTTCGTTCGAATTTCCCCCCTGGAATGGTGATTGCTGGCATACCGGTGGGTGGGCTGGATACCTCGCAAGCTGCCCAGCGTTTGCTGACAGCTTATACGACCGTGCCGGTGGAGGCTCGCTACCGCGACGCGGTGTTTCAGATCAAGCCGGGGGTGGTGGGCTTTGAGCTGGACATGGAAGCCATGCTGACTGCCGCCGACCAGGAGCGGGTGCGTCAGCCGTTTTGGCAGGGCTTTTGGGATTACCTGTGGAATCGCATTCCGCAACCTTCGCCGGTGCCGCTGATCTCGACGATTTCCGAAGATCGCCTGCGCCAATACCTGGAAGATGAGATTGTCTCGCGCTATGACCAGCTTCCCACCTCGGCCATGCCGGTGGCGGGCAGCGTGAACTTTCAGCTGGGGCAGGCCGGCACTCAGTTGGATATCGACCGGGCGGTGATCCTGATTAGCGACGCCTTTCGCTCGCCCAGTGCCCGGCAGGTGAACCTGTCCTTTAGTAAGGTGGAAGCCCCGCGCCCATCGATGGAGCACTTACGCATTTTGCTCGAGCAAATTGTCACCCTGGCCGAATTTGAAGGCGCCGTGGAGTTGTACCTGAACGATCTGCAAACCGGGCAGGAAGTGCATTTTGCCTATAATCAGGGCCAGATCACCACGGCGGACATCGCCTTTACAGCCGCCAGCACGATTAAGATCCCCATTATGGTGTCGACGTTTGCCAGGGTGGGGGAGGACCGTCCCCAGGAAGTGGACGAGATGCTGGCGCGGATGATCGACTTTTCGGAAAATGACCCGGCAGACACGTTGATGGAGGCCGTGATCGACCCCGTCTCTGGTCCGCTGGAGGTGACTCGTGATCTGCAAACCCTGGGACTGAACAACACCTTCCTGGCGGGATACTTCTACGTAGGCGCGCCCCTGCTGCAGCGCTTTGAAACGCCTGCCAACCAGCGCACCGATGTGGACACTGACCCGGACCCCTACAACCAGACCACGGCTACCGACATGGGCTCGCTGCTTGAAGATATTTACCGCTGTTCGGAAAGCGCCGGGGGCACGTTCGCGGCGGTTTTTCCGGGGTTGATCTCGCAGACCGAGTGCCAGGCGATGGTGAACCTGCTGGCGAAGAATAAGCTGGGCGTGCTGTTTGAGCGGGGGTTGCCCGAAGGCACCCGCATTGCCCACAAGCACGGCTGGGTGATCGAGGCGCGGGATGGCTTGATGCACACCATTTCGGACGCGGGCATCGTTTATACGCCCGGCGGAAATTATGTCCTCACGTTGTATCTGTATCACCCGGTGCAACTGTTGTGGGATCCGGCCAATGCGCTGGCGGGCACGATCTCCGAAGCGGTCTACAACTACTTCAATCAGACCAGTCAGTAATATCGGGTTGCCTACCCGGTAGTACTACCGGGCTCTCGTTAAAGTGTGCGGCGCGAACTAAAAAAACTGGGCCTTTTCACCCACGCCGTCAATGGTTTGACGATGCCACTTTTAACCGGTATGCCCTGCGACTCGCAGGCGAAGGTGGGGGCCAGTCGCCATTGTGAGATGGAACCAGGCCTAATTCATTGCCGGGATCCGAAACGGCTAGCCTTGTAGAAACGCCTGGCGCAGCCTGGGGATGATTTCCTCGACGGGCAGGTTGAGCGCGGCGCACACTTCGGCCAGGAGCGCTTCCAGGGCGGGCACGCTGGCATTGATGCGCGCTTCATCAAACGCATAGCGGTGGCGCAGCGCGGTGATGCGCTCCTCTAAGGGGACCAGCCGCGATCCTTCGATGAGCTTGTCGGCTAAGTGGACCAGCTTTTGCTCCCAGGTGGTGGGCCGCAAGGCGTCCTGGGTGAGGCAGAACAGCGGGTGGCGGCGGGTGATTTCGGCCAGGTCGGGCTCACCGCGATCAGCTAACATGCGCGCGCCAAGTTCACCGTGGTGCATGCGCTGGTCGGGGGGCTTTTCCAGACTCTTGATTTTCGCCAGGTCGTGGAGCAGCCCACCGCGGTGGGCCAACAGTGGATCGACGGTCTGGCCGGCGGCGCGCAGCCACACCGCCAGGGTGTAGGCTGTGGCTGCCACACCGTGGATGTGTCCCAGCAAAGAATGGGAGACGGGTTGTTCCAGCAACCAGGCCAGGCAGGTGCGGTAAACGGGCAGGGTTGGTTTTTCCAGCGCAGCGGGCAGGTTGTTGAGCGAGGTCACTTCCAAAGTATAAAGCGGCAGCGCGCCGGGGGCCAGTTTGCCGGTGGGGTTGTACCAGACTGCATTCCATCCGGCCTGGTACGCGCCCAGCACGTCGGCGCGGTAATCGTCGCCCACCATTGCCACCTGATCGGGCTTAACCCCCAGGACATCTGCCAGCGCGGAAAAGAAGGCGGGGGTGGGTTTGCGGCTGCCCAGTTCGGCGGCGGTGAAGATGGAATGGAAGTAATGGGCCAGGCCGACGCGCTCCAGGGCCTGACGCACCTGGCGGGAGCGGGAATCGCCGGCGTTGGTGGCCACCACCAGGCGGTAACGATCGGCCAACGTTGAGAGGGTTTCGGCAGCGCCGGGCACAGCCTCGACGTGGGGCCAGGACGCCATGGGGCCAGCATACTCGGGAAAGACGCGCATGAGGGTATCGCCCCAGTCAAAGATCAGGGTCGTCAGTGAGGAGAGGTCCATGTTACGCTTCCTGTTGAACGGCAGAAAGTCTGCGTGAAAAAATGAGGGGCAAGAGCGGCAAGGCCAGCAGGTTGAGGAAGGCAATGATCACGAAAGCCGCACGATACCCGAGCGAATCGGCCATGCCGCCGCTGAGCGCAAGGCCGATGCCCGTGCCAACGTTGGCGACGGCCATGAGGATGGAGAACATGGATGCGGCGATGCGCGGGTCTGTGGCGCGCATGGATATGGCAAAGTACACGGTTTCGTAGTAACCGAAGGCCAATCCAAAGAGGATGACCAGCGGCCAGGCCAGCCAGGGCGAGACGATTCCAGCCAGGGCCAAAATGGACACCCCGGCGATGATGATGGCGGTCCACACCGCGCGGGCCTGCCCAATACGGTCGACGAGCCGGCCGCCGGTGAGGCCGCCCAGCACCACGCCGATGCCCCAGGCGGTGGTTAAGAATCCAGCCGTAGAGACGCTGATATTGAATTGCGCCTGCATGAATGGATTAACGATCTGATTGGCTCCGTTGATGATGAGGGAGTACAAAGCTCCCAACAAACCCAGGGCAATGATGCTTTTGTTGGCGAAGGCTCTGAAAGCGCTCCACTCAAATTTGCGCCCGGCCGGGCGGGGAGCCTCGCGGGCAAAGAAAACCAGAGCCAGGGGCAGCAAGGACAGCCCGGCCAGGGTGTAGAACATGACCGTCCACGAGGAGTGCTGAGCGATGAGTCCGATGGCGGCGGAGAGCACCACCACCCCCAAGGCGCGTCCGCCGACCATGAAGCCCTGTACGACGCCCTGTTCTTCTTCCGAGGTGGTGTCTAAAGCCAGGCCATCGGTGCAGGTGTCGTAAAGGGCCATTCCCGCCATGAGCAAGAAGCCCAACAGGGCGAACAGGGCGAAGTTCTGCCCGGGGTCGATGGCAGGGACGATGATCAGGCAGATGGCTTGAATGAGCAAACCGATAATAATGTAAGGCTTGCGGTGACCGAGTCCGAGCAAGTTGACCCGGTCGCTGAGCATGCCCATGAAAATTTTGAGAACGAACGGGATCAGGGCAATGCCGCCCATCAGGCCAATTTGGGTCAGGCTGACATCGAAAGAGAGCAGGTAGACGGCATTGAGCGCGGTGAAGTAGCTCATGATGGCTCCCTGGGCGAAATACAGCAAGCCAAACAGGCTGTAACGGAAATTCTTTGAGGCGGCCACGGGCGGCTCCTTGGATTGCGGGGATAATTACGTCCATTATAGCAACAAAGAGGAGCAGGATAGGATCTCTCTGGGACCTGCCGTGAGGCGGTTCCCTTTAAAAAAGAAGGGGGCAAAATCCCGTTAATCAGCAACTTGCTGGTATACTTTAAGGTTGGGCTGGGGGTGTCCCGGGACCATGAATTTTAGGAGGTTTTCCGTGAAAAAAGCGTTGATTACCGGCGTCACCGGCCAGGATGGGTCATATCTGGCGGAGATGCTGTTGGCAAAAGGCTACGAAGTACATGGCATGATCCGTCGGGCCAGCACCTTTAACACTCGGCGCATTGACCATATTTACCACGACCCGCACGCCAACGGCGAGCCGGTGCACCTGTATCTGCACTACGGCGACCTGACCGCGGCGGATTCGCTGTTGGAGTTGATCTACAATATCCGCCCCGATGAGGTTTATCACCTGGGGGCGCAGAGCCACGTGCGGGTGAGCTTTGACATGCCCGAGTTCACCGGTAATGTTACCGGCCTGGGTACGGTGCGCATCCTGGAAGCCATCCGCAAGAGCGGCGTTAACTCGCGCTACTATCAGGCGTCCTCCAGCGAGATGTTCGGCGGAGCCAAACCTCCGCAGAATGAGCTGACCGCTTTTGAGCCGCGCAGCCCCTACGCCGCCGCCAAGGTGTATTCGTATTGGGTGACGCGGAACTACCGCGAAGGCTATAACCTGTACGCCTGTAACGGAATCTTGTTCAATCATGAAAGCCCACGGCGCGGCGAGACCTTCGTCACGCGCAAGATCACCCGCGCGCTGGCCTCGATCCTGGCTGAAAAACAAAAGGTGCTCTACCTGGGAAATTTGGATTCGCGCCGTGATTGGGGCTACGCCCCTGAATACGTGGAAGCCATGTGGATGATGCTGAACCGCGATCAGGCCGACGATTTTGTCATCGGCACCGGCGAGGCGCACACCATCCGGGAGTTCCTGGATGAGGCTTTCGGTTATGTGGACATGGATTGGCGCGAATTTGTGAAAATCGACCCGCGCTACTTCCGCCCGACCGAGGTAGATTATTTGCTGTCCGATCCTGGCAAATCCCGAACCGAGTTGGGCTGGGAGCCCAAGGTGCGCTTCCGCGAGTTGGTGCGCATCATGGTGGATGCGGACATGGAACTGATGGGTCTGCAAAGCCCCGGCGAGGGTCGCAAGATTATCAACGAGCGCTTTGGCTCCGGCTGGCACCGTTGGGGTCAGCAAGTCATCTCGATGGACGATCATTAAAGATGCCTGGCGTTTTGTTCGTTTGCACGGCCAATGTTTGCCGGTCGCCTATGGCCGCGGCCCTGTTCCAGGCGCGCCTGAAAGCCGACCGCGAAGATTGGGAGCAGTGGCTGGTCGAATCGGCCGGAACCTGGGCCCACGAAGGGCAGCCGGCTTCGGCCAACTCGGTGAAAGCCATGTCCGCCCGTGACCTGGATATTAGCAAACACCGCTCCAAAGAAGTCTCTGAAACCTTCTTGGAAATGTTCGATCTCGTGCTGACCATGGAAAAGAGCCATAAAGAAGCGCTGCGGGTCGAGTTTCCCCGCCTGGCAAACAGGGTTTTCTTGCTGAGTGAGATGAGCGGCCCGGCGGTCGACGTGGAAGATCCTTACGGTCTTACGTTGAAGGATTATGAGAAGACCGCCCAAGAGATTGAAGCCTATGTGGAGGCTGGATTTGCCGAGATTATGAAACGAGTGACCCTTGCAGGTGAGTAGCCTGTCACTACGCCGGTTTCTTGCCGGACCAATTGTCAAAATGCGTAATCTGGGGCTTGACCAAGCTTCCCGGATTGCGTTATAATTGTCTTTCGCGTATACTGCCTAGATTATGCCGGGTGGTTACCCAGCGTTTGCCGGTTAGTTTTTGTACCAGGAGATGAGCATGGCTTCCGATATGCCAAACAAGAAGTCTTACGCGCGCATTCCGGATTTGTTCGAATTGCCCGATTTGATCGAAGTCCAAATGGACTCCTTCCGGCGCCTCAAAAGTGAAGGATTGTCCGACCTGTTCGACGAAATTTCGCCGATCGAGTCCTATAACAAGGGGATGAAGCTCTATTTCCCCGGCCGCTCTCCCGAAGCGCAGCAGTTTAACCTGCGTTACTGGTTTGGCGAGCCGAAGCACTCGATGGATGAGTGCGTGGAAAAGGACCTGACCTTTGCCAGCCCGTTGTACGTGTCGGTGTTGCTGGCTGGGCCAGAAATCCCGGAGCCGATCCGCCAGGAAATCTTCCTGGGCGACTTCCCCGAGATGACCGAAAAGGGCACCTATATCATCAACGGCACCGAGCGTGTCGTCGTTTCTCAGCTCATCCGTTCTCCGGGCGTTTACTTTGAAGCGCCGGTGGACCGCGCTACGGGGCGCCGCCTGGCCATGGCCAAGCTGATTCCCGATCGCGGCGCGTGGATGGAGTTTGAGACTCGCAAAAACGACTATCTCATCCTCAAATTCAACCGCAAGCGTACCGTTCCGATTACGATTTTCTTGCGCGCTCTGGCCGCCGTCGATGACGGGCTGGAGGGCGAATCTCCGATTAAGGTTGGCTCGGACGAGGAACTGCTGTCGCTGTTCCAGGATGTCGATAACAATACCGAGCGCCTGTTCCTGCCCTCGACCATGCGGCAGGAACCGGTTTGGGATTTGAGCGGTGGGCTGACCATTGCGCAGGCGGCTTTGATTGAGTTCTTCAAACGCATGCGCCCCGGCGACCCCGCCACGCTGGACAACGCCAAGGCCTTCCTGATCGAACAGCTCTTCGATCAGCGCCATTACGACCTGGAGCGGGTAGGCCGCTATAAGCTCAACCAGAAGTTAGACCTGACCGAGCGCATCCCCGTTCCGCACCGCACGATCACGAAGTGGGATATCCTCAACCTGACCCGCCGCATGATTCAGATCAACAACGAAGTGGTGGACAAGGACGACATCGACCACCTCGGCAATCGCCGCGTCAAAACCGTAGGCGAGCTGATCCAGAACAAGCTGCGCATTGGTTTGCGCCGCATGGAGCGCGTGATCAAAGAGCGCATGTCCATCCGCGACCAGGATCAGGTGACCCCGGTTTCGTTGGTGAATATTCGCCCTGTGGTGGCTGCCCTGCGTGAGTTCTTTGGGTCCAGCCAGCTTTCACAGTTCATGGAACAGACCAACCCCCTGGCCGAGCTTCGCCACAAGCGCACCCTCTCGGCGTTGGGCCCGGGCGGTTTGCGCCGCGAGCGCGCCGGCTTTGACGTGCGCGATGTGCACCACTCGCACTACGGTCGCATTTGCCCCATTGAGACGCCGGAAGGCCCGAACATTGGTTTGATCGGCCGCCTGGCCAGCTACGCTCGGGTGAACGAGTACGGGTTCATTGAAACCCCCTACCGCCGCGTGATCCGCAACATGTCCTCCAGCGATCCGCGCCTGGTGAGCCGCAAACTGCGCGAGACTTTGGCCGACGCTGAGACTGGCGAGGTGATTTGCGCCGAAGGCCAGCGCGTGACGGCAGAAATGCTGCCCGCCATTGCCAAGTTGAACAAAACCACCATCTTCGTGACGCCTTTCGTCTCGGATGAGGTGCGCTATTTGTCCGCCGACGCGGAAGATAAGTTCATGATCGCCCAGGCGAATTCGCCGCTGAACGAGTATGGCGAGTTTATTGAGGATCGGATTTCGTGCCGCGAACACTCTGACTTCACCGTCACGGCTTCGGACGGCATCGATTACATGGACGTGGCTCCCAACCAGGTGGTTGGCATCAGCGCCGCGTTGATCCCCTTCCTCGAGCACGACGACGCGAACCGCGCTTTGATGGGCTCGAACATGCAGGCTCAGGCCGTTCCGCTGATTCAGGCGGAGGTACCCCTCATCTCGACCGGCATGGAATCCTATGCGGCGCGCGATTCGGGGCAGGTGTTGGTGGCGGAGGAAGAAGGCGAAGTGATCTCGGTGACGGGCCGCCAGGTGCTGGTGCGCACGGAATCGGGCCTCAAGCCTTACACCTTACGGAAATATCAGCGCTCGAACCAGAGCACGTGCATCGATCAGCGCCCGGCTGTGGAGAAGGGTCAAATTGTCAAGCGCGGTGACGTGCTGGCCGATTCCTCTTCCACCGTAAACGGCCACCTGGCCCTGGGCCAGAACGTTGTGGTGGCCTTCCTTTCTTGGGAAGGCGGTAACTTTGAGGACGCCATCTTGATCTCGGAGCGCCTGGTGCAGGATGACAAGTTCACCTCGGTGCACATCGAAAAGTACGAGGTGGAAGCTCGTGACACCAAGCTGGGTCCCGAAGAAATCACTCGCGACATCCCCAACGTGGGCGAGGACGCGGTCAAAGATCTGGACGAGCACGGCATTATTCGCATCGGCGCTGAAGTAGGCCCTAACGACATTCTGGTGGGCAAGATTACTCCCAAGGGCGAGAAAGAATTGACCCCCGAAGAGCGCTTGCTGCGGGCCATTTTTGGCGAGAAATCGCGCGATGTGAAAGATACTTCGCTGCGCATGCCCCACGGCGAGCGCGGCAAGGTGGTGGATGTAAAGGTCTTCACCCGCGAAGACAACTCCGATTTGTCGGCGGGCGTGGACATGATGGTGCGCGTCTCGGTAGCCCAGCGCCGCAAGATTACGGTGGGCGATAAGATGGCGGGACGCCACGGCAACAAGGGTGTGGTTTCTCGCGTGGTTCCGGTGGGGGATATGCCCTTCCTGGATGACGGCACCCCGGTGGATATTATCCTGAACCCGTTGGGGGTTCCTGGGCGTATGAATATCGGCCAGGTGCTCGAAACTCACTTGGGTTGGGCCTCGAAGACGATGGGTTTCCGGGCCATCACCCCGGTGTTCGACGGCGCGGATGAGGCCGAGATTGAGGCCGAACTGGCGCGCGCCTGGTTGATGGACGCGGCTTGGGACGAGATGGCCGAGCGGGCCTGGGAATGGCTCAATTCGATGGAGTATTCTCCCGAAACCATCGAAGATGACAACGAAGTTCGCTTGCTGTTCCTCGAACAGTGGCTGAGCGAAAAAGGTTACGACGTATCGAACCTGAAGAACGATGATACCTTTGCGCGCCGCTCCACGGTGGTGGAATGGCTGCGCGAGAAGGGCCTGGCCCCCGAAGATATCATGCGCTTCGAAGAGACCAGCCTGAACGCCGTGAATGGCGCGCAGCGCGACGAACGCGCCGTGGTGACGTGCCTGCGGTTGTGGCTGGAGGAAATGGGCGAGGACGTGAGCAAGACCGAAGATGACCAGATCCGCGATCAGGCTGTGGCCTACATGCGTCAAACGGGCTACCCGCTGCCGATTTTGGGCAAGAAGGTCTTGCGCGATGGAAAGTCTGGCCAGCCTTACGACCAGCCGGTGACGGTTGGCGTGATGACCATGATGAAACTGCACCACCTGGTGGAAGACAAGGTACATGCGCGGTCCACGGGCCCATACAGCCTGGTGACCCAGCAGCCTTTGGGCGGCAAGGCCCAATTCGGCGGCCAGCGCTTCGGCGAAATGGAAGTGTGGGCGCTGGAAGCCTACGGCGCGGCCTATACGCTGCAGGAAATGCTGACGGTCAAATCGGACGATGTTCAGGGGCGCGTCTCCACCTATGAGGCGATCGTCAAGGGCGAGCCGATTGAAGAGCCCAGCATCCCGGCTTCGTTCCGCGTGTTGGTCAAAGAGCTGCAGAGCCTGGGCGTGGCGGTGGAAGCCGTCATGGACAATGGCGAGGTCATTCGCTTTGGAAAAGACGAAGAGCGAGTGCGCCCGCCGAAGATTGAAACGGGTTTGTTGGGCTTGGGAGAGGAGCTGGACGAACTGTAGACCGTCATCCAGAGAAACGGGGTGTCTTGACTGAGTAGGTTCCCCGTGATATAATCTCGGCCCGTTGCCCTGTTCGCACTGTGTTCTACAAGGAGAGGCCATCTTTGCAAGCGATGGCCTCCCTTATTGGAAAAAAGGTTTGTAGAGTTTTTACGTTTTTCGGAGGCTAGAAAGTGCCCACAATCAACCAATTGATTCGCAAAGGTCGCCAGTCGAAGAAGGTGAAGAGCAAGTCGCCGGCGCTCCAGGTGTTCATGAACACCCTGAAGCAGCGACGCTTTCGCCTGACGGATGGGTCGCCGCAGAAACGCGGGGTGTGCACCGTGGTGCGCACCATGACTCCTAAGAAACCCAATTCCGCGCTGCGCAAGATTGCCCGCGTGCGCTTAACGAATGGGATCGAAGTAACCGCCTATATTCCAGGCGAAGGCCACCAGCTCCAGGAGCACTCGGTGGTGTTGGTCCGCGGTGGTCGTGTAAAGGACCTGCCGGGTGTGCGTGATCTCATCGTACGCGGTACCCTGGATACGGCGGGTGTGGCAAAACGCCGCCAGGCT
>CAYOHX010000050.1:0-32803 GCA_964403875.1 uncultured Anaerolinea sp.
GCGCGTGCGCAGCAATCGACTGTTTTGATGAAAAATCCAGAGGTGGAAGATATCCGATTTCCCACCCCTCATTAACCTTTGCTCAGGCTGCCCTTCTTGGTGCGGGTCGCGGCGTAAGCAACCAGCAGCAGGGTGCCGATCACGCCGGCGCTGATCGAGTTCATGATCGCCGCGGTGATGCCCTGGGTGAACACCAGGCTGGCAGGTTCCTGGTAGATGAGGATGTCTAAAACGGGAGCTACAACCACCCAGGCAATCACGTTGCCGATGATCTGGATGATATTAAAAGTGAGGATATCCTTACCCTTGAACTCACCTTCCTCTACCTTGGTGCGGTTGAAGGCGAAGCCAAAGATGAACCCTGACACGCCACTGGCAATTACCCAGCTCCACCACGGGGTGCCGTACTGGATGGCATCACTGAGGGCATGGCCGATGAAAGCGATCAAAGCGCCCGCGATGGGGCCAAACAGGGTGGCGAAGAAGGCGCTCACCCCATAGGCGGTCTGGAAGCTCGTCTCGGGGACGGGGGACGGCACTTTGACGAACATGAACAGCAGCGTGAAAATGGCTGCGCCCAAACCGGTGGCTACGATGGTCTTGGTGGTGACCTTGAACAATCCCTTCATCTTACATTCTCCTTTCGAAACAGGTCCGTGATGAATTTATTGAAACACACAATATACACAACCCCCGCCCTCATGACAGGTTGCGGGATATTGCCCACCCTCTCTCCTCAAATAACAATAAACATGCCGTTGGAAAACCAAGCATGTTTATTGTAGCCTTTTGCTTTAAACCCGTCAATTATCTTAGAGGATGGAAATTGTTCTTACCCCCACCGCTCCAATACGTGCGTGACCACGGTGGAAGCCGGGCCGCCCAGCGACTGGACCAGGGCCCGCCTGGCGTTGGGTGTCTGCGCCGCGCCTGCCTCTCCGCGCAGTTGCAACGCCGCTTCCACAATCTGATACACGCCCGAAGCCGCCAGCGGGTTGCCGCGCGCCTTTTGCCCGCCCATCGTCAAAATGGGCAGCTTGCCGCCCGCCTTCAGCGTGCCATCCTGGCCCAACTTCCAGCCTTCCAGGCGGTTGGCAAAGCCTGCTGCTTCCAGCGCCAAGGGAACATAAATCGAATACGAGTCGCACACCTCGAATAGATCGACATCGGTGGGTAAAATCCCCGCGTCACGGCAGGCCCGCTCGGTGGAGTGGCGCACTGCTTCAAAGGCCAGCGGGGCGCTGCGGTCGTGCAAGGCCAGGGTATCAATCGCCACTGCCGAGCCGCTCACGCGCACCAGTCCGTGACCCAAATCCGCCGGAACCCGGTCGGCCCGCGTCAAAATCACCGCCGCCGCCCCGTCAGCATACGGTCCCACGTCCATCAGGTTGATGGGATCGGACACCAGGGACGCTCCGTCGTATATCTTCTGGCTGATCGGCTTGCGGTACATGGCATTGGGATTACCCGCCGCATTGGCATGAGCGATCATGGGGAACGCGCCAAAAGCTTCCCGCGGTGCTCCGGATTCATACAGATAGCGCTGCATGAGGAAGGCCGCCTGCGCCGCGGGCGTCAGCCCTTGGGCCAACTCGTAATCGTAATCGGTGCTTTCGGCCACCGCCAGTTCCAATTCTGGCCCGACCACGTCGGTAACCTTCTCAACGCCCACCACCGCTGCCACGTCCACGAACCCCGAAGCTACCGCCAGATAGCCCAGGCGGAACGCCGCCGCGCCCGAAGCCCCTGCTGCTTCCACGGTCGTTCCCTCGATGCCCCACAGACCGCTTTGCTCCGTCAGCAGCGCGCCCAGATTGGCCTGGTGCGAAACCGTAGACCCCAAGAAGTTGCCGATATACATAGCCTGCGGTTTCAACCCGCCGGCATCCTTGCGCGCAGCCATCACCGCGCGCGCTCCCAATGAACGCAGCGACACATCCCAATGTTCGCCGACGGGGATTTGGCCAAGTCCAGCGATTACTACTTCGTGCATGATCACTCCTAAGCTATTGGTTGAAAGCCCTAAGCCGTTAGCCATTAGCCCTAAGCTTTTTAAGAAAAGCAGCCAGCATTTGTTTGGCTTCGAGGATCTCTTTTTCCAAAGCCTTATGCTGCTCGATATTCAAGTAGCCAAGATCGCGAGCCAGGAGTAGTTCATACTCCAATTCATTTGCAGATCCCATTGACATCTGCAAAAAGCGAGCGAAGTCAGCATCCGACCCACGTCCTCGCCCCTCCGCAATGTTGGCTGCCGCCGACACCGCTGCTCTGCGAATCTGGTTGGTCAAGCCGTAAAGTTCATCCTTTGGGAAGCTCGCAGTCGCCTTGTACACATCCAAAGCGATTTGATGCGCTTTTTGCCAAACCTTCATGTCATGAAAATCTTGCATCTCTTCCTCTGAGCTTATAGCTGATGGCTTACGGCTTAAGGCCAATTAATCGAAGAGGCTGGCTGGGGACCAACCCCGTCACCTTATCCCATCTCAATCTTCCCCCTCATCCTCGCGTAGGTCGCGTAATCGATTTCGGTGCGGCGAGCGATATAATCCGCCGTCTTCAACGCCCGGTCGCGGCGGGCTTCGATCTTGTCGGTCACCAGGATGTCAAACGAATCTGAGCCTGCGCCCGAGCCGTAGGACGTGACCAAAATTCGGTCACCTGGTTTCGCCACATCCAGCACCGCCGACAGGCCAATCAACGACGAGCCCGCATAGGTATTCCCGATCACCGGCGAGAGCAGCCCTGTCTTGATCTGATCCACGCTGAACCCCAGCATTTGCCCCACGCGCTCCGGGAATTTTGGATTGGGCTGGTGGAACACGGCAAAGGCATAATCAGCCGCGGTCGTGCCTAACTCTTCCATCAAAGTCTTCGTCGCCGAGGACACATGCTGGAAGTATGCTGGTTCGCCGGTAAAGCGCTGCCCGTGCTCCGGGTAAATTTGGTGCGCCCGCCGCCAAAAATCGGGCGTGTCGGTCACGTAGGAATACGACGCCTGGATCACTGCCAGCGCGTTCTCCGCCGGGCCAACGATATAGGCTGCCCCCCCCGACGCCGCCGTGTATTCCAGCGCGTCGCCCGGCTTGCCCTGGGCCGTATCCATGCCAATGGCCAGCGCGTAATCGCCCATCCCGGCGCCAACCAGCGCCACCGCCGCCACCAGCGCTTCCGAGCCCGCTTTGCAGGCGAACTCCCAGTCTCCAGCCTGAATCGACGGTCCCGCGCCAA
This sequence comes from uncultured Anaerolinea sp., assembly GCA_964403875.1. Lineage (GTDB taxonomy): Bacteria > Chloroflexota > Anaerolineae > Anaerolineales > Anaerolineaceae > Anaerolinea. Next base: position 3,229 of record CAYOHX010000050.1, read on the forward strand.
TGGCTTCGGCCACCAGCGTCGAGCTGGGCTTCACCGCGTAAGGATGCGACTCCGAACCTACCCAAACCGCGCGCAGCTCGCACGGGTCGATCTCTGCCCGCGCCACGGCGTTGCGCGCGGCCTCGATCGACATGGTGATCACGTCTTCATCCAATCCCGCCACGGCCTTTTCCTTCACCGGGCTGCCGCCCTTGCCGCCAAACCACACCCGCGTAATCTCGCTGCCCGGCAGGCGGTAACGCGGCACGTAAGCGCCGTAACCGATGATACCTACCCCTCGATTTGGTTTTAACACTCGATTTGCCATCATTACGCACCCCATTCCTTAAGAATTTCTTGCGCCCGATCGATGCGCACGGTTTTTTCATCCACCAGCCGCTGGGCCAGCTTTTCCACCAGGTCGCCGCTGGCCCCGGCGGCAATGGCTACCTGACGCGCATGGAGACCCATGTGCCCGCGTTGAATTCCCTCGGTGGCCAGCGCGCGCAGAGCCGCCAGGTTTTGAGCCAACCCCACCGACACAATGATCTCCGCTAATTCCGCCGCGCTGCGAACGCCCATCAACTTGATGGCCGCTCGCGCCGCCGGATGCACCCGCGTGGCCCCGCCCACGGTTCCCACGGCCAAGGGCAGTTCCAGTGTGCCCGTCAGGTTGCCCTCGCGGTCTTTGCCCCACGTGCTCAGCGAAGTGTAGGTCCCGTTGCGCGCCGCATAGGCGTGCGCCCCAGCCTCCACCGCCCGCCAATCGTTCCCCGTGGCAATCACCACCGCGTCGATGCCATTCATAATGCCCTTGTTGTGCGTCGCCGCCCGGAAAGGGTCCACCGCCGCGAAGGCCCAGGCCGCGATGATGCCGTCGCGCACGCGCTCGGCGCTGAACTCGCCAAAGGCCAACGCATCCAGGCGGATGGTGCAGCGCGCCCGCGCCAACCTACGCACCGCCAGGTTCGAGAGAATGCGCAAATGCACCCGCCCACCCGTAATCTGCTCGATGCGCGGGGCCAGGCGCTCCATGGCGGTGTTCACCGCGTTCGCGCCCATCGCGTCGCGCACGTCATAAATCAGGTGCAGCACCAGGAATGGCCCCACCGGTGACTGCTCGAAGATGCGCACCTCGATATCGCGCGGCCCACCGCCCAGCTTGTTCAACACCGGATCAATCTCGCCAGCCATTTGTAGCAGCTCGCCGCGCTTCTCCAGAATCGCCAATCGGGCCGAGGCCGGTTCGGCCACATCCAAAATTTGCATTTGCCCGATCATTTCCGGCGCGGTGGCGTGGGCCGTGAAGCCTCCCCCACTGCGCGCCAGGCGGGCCATGAACGATGCGCCCGCCACCACCGATGGCTCCTCAATGGCCATCGGCGCCAGCACCTCGCGCCCATTGACCAGAAAATTTTGGGCAATGCCCAGCGGCATTTCAAACAAGCCCACCGCATTTTCGATCATGTGGTCGGCCTGCTCGGCGCTCATCCCGCCCTGGCCAAACAACGCCCGCGCTTCTTCGTCGGTCAGGCCGCCGCGTTCCGCAATGGATGCCTGGCGCTCGTCCAGGCTCAACTCGTAAAACTTTTTGGTGGTTTGCTCTGCCATGCAGTCTCCCGCTTTATCTGTCCGTGGAGTCGGGCTGTCTTTCCCACCCAACCTGAACTGATATATACCTTCCCCCAGCTTGCAAAACCTATCAAAAACCGTGGTTCTTCAGGATTTGCCGGGGCAGGTCGCGCATCTTGGGAAAATCCCATATCGTGGGTTCCGCCACACCCTTTTCCAATGGGCCGAAACCATTGTTTCACCCATGTGGAAGCAGTAGAATGGACTCGTTGGCATCGACCATAAACCAAGGAGTTGGGCATGTCCACCGATGAATCCTACCGTACTTTTGTGATAGAGCAGCTTGAAAGTGTGCTTCCTTCGCTCTATGCCAGAAAGATGTTTGGAGGCGTTGGCATCTACTCGCGCGGGTTGTTCTTTGCCCTCATCGCCAACGACGTGCTGTTTTTCTATGCGGATGAAACCAACCGCGCCGATTATGAATCCCTGGCAGGGGAGCGCTTTGGGAAGAATTATTTCGAAGTCCCGATTGGCGTATTGGAGGACCCCGAAGCGCTTCGCGAATGGGCCCATAAAGCCCTTGCCGCCGCCGGGCGAAAACCCAAAAAGAAGACTGATAAGGGCTCATTTTAGGGTAAAATTCGACCTATGAAAGTTACCAATCTACTCCTATTAATGGTGTTGTTGGGCCTGTCCCTACCCCTCCATTCCGCGGCTCCTGTCCAGGCTGCCCCCATCGCTGATACCGCCGAACCCTATGCCGGGGATGTGGTTTGCCTCCCCGATGTCTACCTGCAAGGCGCGGAGAACTGCCTACCCGCCGGCCCTTCTGCCATCCTCACCGAGATGGCCCGCCAGGGCAATATCACCAAACCCCTGCCCGTCCAGCGCCCTGCTCGCGAGCTCAGCCAGAGCCCCGTCATGGTAGCCAAGATTAACCTGGAGGAATACGAGCCCGCCCCGGTATATGGCACGCTGGATGATGCTGTGGCGCAGTCCAATGCCTCCCGCCAAATTGCCCCCGGCGCAACCCGCTACGTGTCCATCATCAACATCCAGTATGTGGACGACAAAGCGTACGTGCAGCTTCGCTCCGGCGAATGGATGCGCGCTTCGCCGGCTGCCATCTCCGTGTTCCAGGGAGCCACCTTCACGCGCACCCCCGCCAACGACTTCGGCTGGATCGTGGACGCCGGGCAGCCTCGTAGCGCTCCAGGCTATGCGAACCCCAATGTCGGCAATATCTTCTACCGGGAAACGATGGTTCAAATCTATGAGGTGGCTTCCGCCGACGGCGTGGATTGGTATCGCATTGGCCCCGGTCAATGGATGGAGCGCCGGTATATTCGCCAGGTGCGTATCGACCGCACCCCGCCCGAAGGGGTCACCGGCGGACGCTGGATCGAGGTCAACCTGTACGATCAGACTGTCTCAGTCTATGACAACTACGAGCTGATTTTTGCCACCATCGTTGCCACCGGCGCCGAACCCTACTACACTCGCCCTGGACTATTCCAGATTTACCAGAAAAAACCCCTCGAAACCATGCAAGGCGCGTTCGAGGCCGACCGTTCTGATTTCTACTACCTGGAAGATGTGCCCTGGACGATGTACTTTGATGAAGCCCGCGCCCTCCACGGAGCCTACTGGCGTGCCCTGTATGGCTACGAAGGCACCCACGGCTGCGTCAATTTCTCCATCGGCGACGCAGCCTGGCTGTTCCAATGGGCCAATGAAGGCGATTGGGTGTATGTCTGGGATCCCTCCGGGCGCACCCCGACCGACCCCACCTTGTATACTGCCGGCGGAGCGTAACCGCACCTTTTCTTTGACTTTCTCACGGCTCCAAAATCACCCAGCGCGTGACCACCACCATCGAGCCTGGAATGCGCGGGTCGGACTGCCGGAATGTGACGCGCACGTTGGTCGGACCGCTCACCTGGTAGGGTATCTCCAGGAAGAACGGGCTGTGACTGATCTCCGGGGTCGGCGGGTCCACCGTGAATTGCTTCGTCTGAATCGCCGCCCCATTTTCGGTCACCAACTCCACCGTCAGGCTTTGATCATTGACCGGGCGGACCAGGCCGGTCACCAGCAGCGTCCCGCCTGAAATCATCGCCCCTTCATCGGGGTAGCGCACAATGAACGGCTCCTCGGTGATCGCCGCCGGGAAAATCTCCGCCCGCCCCACCGATTGCAACACGACCTCGACCGACATCAAATATTGCACCCGTCCGGCATTGTCGTTGGTTACCACCTGTAAACGAGCCGTCTCTGCCGCCGTTTGAATCTCAAAGGGAATCTCGGGGTAAAACGCAATCGAGCGTCCCATATATTGCGAGAAGTTCTTGACCTGGCGCGCAATCAGCCGCCCATCCTCGCCAATTAATTCCACCCGCACCAATCCATCCTCTCCTGGAACCGCATACACTTCCGCCTGGATCGGGGAAGTGACTCGCGACAGCAATCCCGGACGCGAGATATACAGGCGCGGCGCGGGCGGCGTGGGGGTATTGGTGATGGTCGGCGTGTTCGTCACGGTCGGTGTCCGACTGGGGGTGCGCGTAATGGTCGGGACGCGCGTGGCCGTGCTGGTGCGCGTGTTGGTGGGGCTGGGCCCCGGAGTCACGGTATCGGTGATGGTTGGAGTGCGGGTAGGAGTGCGCGTCAGGGTCGCCGTCGCGGTCAGACTCGGCGTCGCTGTAGCCGGATCGAGCGTGGGGGTGCTGGTCAACGTAGGCGTCAGGGTCGGTGTGTAAGTCAATGTCGGCGATGGCGTGAGCGTGGCGGTGAACAAGTTACCCAGCGACGCGCCGCCCTGACAACCGCTCAACAGCAGTGTCAGCAGCAAGAGCAAGACCCCCGGCCTCGCCAAGAATTGACGTTGCATGGACCGCCTCACCCCCCCACCTGCGGCATCACCTGCCGGGCAAAAGCCGTCATGACTCGCTCGCGCCCCGCCTGGCTTTCGGCCTGAAAGTGCAGGACAGCATAATTGGCGCCTGCCGCGGCATAAGCCTGCAAACTCTCCGCCACCCGATCCACGGAGCCGGAAAGCGGCACACCCTCCGCCGGCTGCCCGCCCAACGAAACGCGCAGGCGCGGCGCTACCGTGAAAGGCCGCTGCCCAATCAACGGGCGGGCCACCTTCAGCAGCCGCTCGATCTCCGCGGGGGGCAAATCTACCGGATGCCAGCCATCGGCCAGCAGCACCGCCCGACGCAGGGCCCGCGCTGAATTACCTGCCACCCACAACGGTGGTCCACCCGGTTGCAGCGGTCCCGGCGCAAAGGCCATCTTCTCAAAGCGGTAATGCTTGCCTTGATAACCGACCACCCGGTTACCGCGCCAAACCGTGCGCAGCACCTGCATCGCTTCATCCATGCGCTTGCCCCGGTTGGTGAAGGCGTATCCCAGGTTTTCATATTCACCCTTCGACCAGCCAATCCCCACGGCCAGCATGGTCCGGCCCCCCGAAAGCACATCCAGGGTGGCCAGCGACTTGCCTGCCTCCAGCGGGTTTCGCTGCGGAAGCACCAAAGCCGACACGCCCAGTTTCACCCGCGCGGTCAAGCCAGCCAAATAGCCCAGGGTGGTCACTGCCTCGAAGATGGGCGTGTAAGCCGCTGAGTCCGCCTCGGGCAAGGCCAGGTGATCGGTGGTCCAGACAGAGTCAAAGCCCAGGCTTTCCGCCGCCAGAGCCGTATCCACGGTCGCCAGGCGCCCAGCCTGCGCGCCATAATTGGGGAGGATGACGCCGAATTGCATAGCCTCTTACAGCCCGTAAATCTGACTGTACTTTTCCTTCAGGTAGCGCAAATAAGCCGGAGCAGCGATCTTCGATCCGCACACTTTCTGCACCAACACCTGCGGCTCGAACTTGGCCCCCGCGTTGTGGATATGCACACGCAGCCAGTTCAGCAGGGCGTCAAACTTGCCTTGTTCAATGTCGCCTTCCAATCCCGGTAGGTCGCGCTGAATACGTTCCCACAACTGCGCCGAAACCAGGTTACCCAGGGCGTAGGTGGGGAAGTAACCAAAGTAACCCGCCGACCAGTGCACGTCCTGCATCACCCCGCGGGCATCGTCAGGCGGGGTGATGCCAAAGAATTCTTGCATGCGCGCATTCCAGGCATCGGGCAGGTCTTTCACCTGCAGGCTGCCTTCCATCAAGGCCATCTCCAGTTCAAAACGCAGCATGATGTGCAGGTTGTAGGTCGCCTCGTCGGCCTCCACGCGGATCAGGGAAGGCTGCACCCGGTTGATACCCTTGTAGAAAGTCTCCAGATTTACGTTGCCCAACTGGGACGGGAACTTGCTTTGCAACCGGCTGTAGAAATACTTCCAGAAGGGCAGCGAACGCCCCACCAGGTTTTCCCACATGCGCGACTGCGACTCGTGCACCGCCATCGATGCGCCGTTGGCCAACGGGGTCCGCTCCAGGGTCGGAGAAAAGCCCAACTCATACAAGGCATGTCCGGTTTCGTGCATCGTCCCAAAGAGAGCCGTGCCCAGGTATTCCGGCTGCACTCGCGTGGTGATGCGCACGTCTCCGCTGCCAAAGCTGGTCGTAAAAGGATGCGCCGACTTGTCTTGCCGCCCGCGTTCCCAATCATAGCCAAAGCGGGTAATCACCTCTACGCCAAAATCCCACTGCGCCTGTTCATCGTATTTGAGGTATAGGAAAGAAGAATCGACCTGGGGTTTGGCGGAAATCGCCTTCACCAAAGCCACCTGCTCGGGACGCACCTCGTCAAAAATGGCCTTCACCTCGGCTGTCTTCATCCCGCGTTCGAAATCGTCCAGCAGGGGATCATAGACATGCTCATAGGGCGCGAAGAAACTGGCGTACTCGCGGCGCATCTCCACAACCCGCTCCAGGTAGGGCCGGAAGGAGGCGAAGTCATTGCTCTGGCGGGCCTTCACCCAGGCTTCCTGGGAAAGCGTGGTCTGTTGCGCAAAATCCCCTACCCAACGGGCCGGTACCTTGGTGCGCTTGTCAAAACCGTGCTTCGTCACACTCACCAGGCAGGCATCGTCCGCATCGGGGTCCAATTCCGCCGCATAAGGCTCCAGGTCGGCCAGCAGACGGGCCATCTCATCCGAAGTCGCCATCTCGTGTTCAATGCGCGCCAGGGTGGCCAACTGGTAGCCGCGGCCCTCTCCCCCACCCGGCGGCATGTAGGTTTGTTGGTCCCAGCCCAAAACCGCCTGGGCATAGGCCAGGTCAACGATCTCGCCTAACAGCGTTTTTAAGCGTTGCAGTTTCTCTTCCACGAGGTTTCCTTTTCCTTAAAAAGCCTGACAGGTTGTGAGAACCTGTCAGGCTTTCGAATATTGAATTAAGCAACCTTCCAGCGCAGCGCGTCACCCTTCAGCGCCGCTACCACTTCGGAGGCAATGTCCAGCCCGGCGCGGCCCTGCGCTTCAATCGTCTGCGCGCCGATGTGCGGCGTAGCGATTACATGCGGGTGCGCCACCAGGGGGGTCAATCCGGGCGGCTCGGTGGTAAACACGTCCAAGGCCGCCGCGGCCACCTTGCCCGATTCGAGCGCCGCCAACAGGGCTTCCTCGTCCACAATCCCACCGCGGGCCGCATCCACAATGCGCACGCCATCCTTCATTTTGGCGAAAGCCGCCGCGTCCAGCATGTTCTTGCTGGCGGGGGTCAGGGGCAGGTGCAGGGTGATGAAATCGGCGCGCGCCAACAGATCATCTAATGTCACCAGCTCCGCTCCCGTTTCGCGGGCTTCAAGCGGTTCCACGTTGGGGTCAAATGCAATGATGCTCATGCCAAAAGCCATACAGCGTTTGGCCACCGCGGTGCCGATACGGCCAAAGCCGATCACACCCAGCGTCTTCTCAAACAGCTCCACGCCCTCGAATTCCTTCTTCAGCCACTTCCCGGCTTTCATCGAGGCATCTGCTCGAGGCACTTCGCGAATCATCGAGAGCATGCTGGCAAGGGTCAATTCCGCCACAGACACCGTTGTCGCCAGCGGTGAGTTGACCACGGTCACGCCGTAAGTCTGGGCGGCTTTGAGATCGATGTTGTCCACGCCGATGCCAGCCCGGCCAACCACTTTCAGCTTCTTTCCGGCCTCAAAAACCGGCAAGGTCACTTTGGTGCGACCGCGCACGATGAGCGCATCGTACTCGCCGATTTCCTTCAACAAGTCATCGGCAGAAATGCCGCTGCGGTCTGCAACTTCTCCCACCTGGCGCAGGATGGATTTGCCACCCTCATCCAGGCCGTCTGTGAGCAGGATTTTCCAGGTAGCCATATATACAATCTCCTTGATAAGTTCGGGATCAGGGTGAGCGGACGCTTCCCTCCACTCAAATTTTACCTTAAGTTCGTAGAATTGACCCGAATCGAATCCCCGGATCATTTGGAATCGGCGTGGCTAAAGCCGCCTTCATCCCCCAAAAAAAATGCGAAACCTGCCACAGCAACACCGAATGAACCGAGTTTTCCAGGGTTCGCCCACCCTATACTGTCCTTACAACCCTGTTTCAAAGCAGTGGTTGCGGTCAATGAACGCGCAATTCGCCAAACCTACCGCCCCAGCCTCGCCTATTTCCAATCATTGAGCGCCGAAACCGGTGCTCCAAGAGCCTTCTGGCCCATTGGGAATTGGCGTGGTGAAATCCGCCTTCAGGCTCCCCACCGAATCTTCCTTTTATGGCATAATCAATTGGTGGGGTTTCCCGAAGATGCCGTGGTTGGTCCCGCATCATTTGCTTGATTTGGAGAAAACAATGACCGAAGAAACCATTTCCACTCCCAGTGAATCTACCCCCGATGAAACACCGCCCATCGCGGCGGAAGTAAACGGCGAAAATGTCCACTTCCAATCGGGGCTGGCTGGCAGCGTATCGGCGCAGCAAGACGGTGAAGTGACCGACTCGCTGGTGGGCGGAGTCGCCGCGGGGCGTGACGCGCAAGCCACCAACACCCTGGTGGTGGGCATGGCTGTCGGGCGCGATGCCACACTATCCAACTGCTTCACCGGCTCGGCCACGGTAGGCGGCAGCATCGAAGCCACCAACAGTTCCTTCGTCACCGCCTTTGGCACGAACATCAGCGCCCACAACAGCTCCATCGGCGTGGCCTTGGGACGCGAGATCACCCTGGGCGAAGGCGCCCGCGTCATGGTCACAACCCGCCAGGCAGTAGCCATGGGCGCGGCTTTCGGCGTGGTCTTCGCCATCGTCAACCGCCTGTTCCGCCGCCGTTAAACCAGGAACCCGTAGCGCGGGAATCCCTGCCCGCGCTCATCGACCGACAAGCGCTTACCCTGCCTACAAACGGTAATCCAGCAGCTCGCAATGCAGCGGGACCAGGCCTTGCAACGGCCCTACCTGCAGAATGCAGACTGTTTCGGGTAAAGCCAGCTTTCCGTTCTTGACCACAACCGCCCCATCGTTGAGCAGATCGCGGTAAATTCCATCCGCAAGTTGCACCGCCGCCTGCCCCTGCTCCCCGCGCACATTGAACACCCCGTACAATCCCGCGCTGGGATGCTCCCAGGCCGCCTGGATGGCTGGTTCGGAGGCTAACGTCACAAAACCACCTTCCAGCAACGCCTGAGCCTTTTTCAACTGCGCCAGTTTGGTCAAAAACGGCTGCAATTCGTACTTACCCCACGCTATCTTGTCGACATCGAACAAGGAAGGCGTGTGAACAGCCCCCGCTTCCTGCCCAGCATAGATCAGGAACGATCCGCGATTGAAAGCCGCGAAAGCCGTCCAGGCCAGGGCCGCCGAGCGGCTTGGGGCCAGTTTCATAATGCGCAAGTTATCGTGATTCTCCACGCAGCGCATCTTGACGAAGTTGGCCGGGTAGATACAGTCTTGCAGGCGCAGCATTTCCAAGAACAACCGCACCGGCTTCACCCCATGCACAGCCTGCTGGAACACCGCCCAGATGTCGTAATCATAAGTCATGTCGAAAGCCGTATAAATCTCGGAATCCGAAAGACCCGACAAACCCCGGAAGCGTCGCTGCCCAATCCAACTGGCGTGCACCGTCTCAGACAGCCAAATGACTCCTGGCTTCACTTTGGCCACCTCGGCGCGAGCCCGCTCCCAGAATTCTTGCGGCAGCAACGGGGCCACGTCGCAGCGGAAGCCATCCACGCCAAAGACCGCCCAGCCCTGGAGAGTCTCGATCAGGTATTCGGTCAAGCCGGGATTGGGGTGCTTGAGGTCAATCACATCCGTCCACTCGGGCACGGTGGTATAAGGTTTGCCCTGAGCATCCTGATGAAAATACTCGGGATGCTCTTGCACCAACACCGAGTCGTGCGCGGTGTGGTTGTACACCACATCGATCATCACCTTCAAGCCCAGGCCGTGGGCCGTCTCGATCAGACGAGCAAAATCCGCCCGTGTGCCATATTCGGGGTTGATCTCGCGGTAATCCTGAATGGAATATGGGCAGCCCAAACTGCCTTTCTTGTTCAACTGCCCAATGGGATGCACCGGCATGAACCAGACCACATCCACCCCCATTGAACGAATGCGCGGCAGGTCGGCTTCGACCTCCGCGAAAGTGCCATTGGGGCCGTGGTTGCGCACATAAATCTCGTAGATTACCAGATTGCGATAGGAAAGCGGGGTATCTTTTGCCATCGGGAAGTCCTTTCGGGTTCGAAAAAGGGAATTCGAGACAAAATCATCATAGCATAAAGCTAACCCCAGGACACAAAAGACCTGGCCTGGAGTTTCGCTTTTTGTATCCCGAGCGGCTCTTTTCCCTCTCCCGCCGGGGGAGGGTTGGGGTGAGGGAAATTCTCGTGAATGGAAAGACTCCTTTTCCCCCTCACCCGCGCCGTCCAAGCCCGGCGCGACCTCTCCCGAAGGGAGAGGTGAAGAAAAGTTGGCAAGAACTGAAAATGACTAAACTCGAGGTCAGGTCTGCTTGCCAGTTTCTCTCGGATTCGGCCAATCTACGCCGTTTCTGCTTCCGCTTCGTTCTCCTGCTTGAACTGAATATCAAACAAGTTTCGATACACCCCGTCCAACGCCATCAAATCCTCGTGCGTGCCCTGTTCCGCCAAACGCCCCTGTTCGATCACATAGATCGAATCGGCGTGCAAAATGGTCGAGAAGCGATGAGCCACCACCAGCGTGGTGCGCCCTTCCATCAACACCTCCAGCGCCTGCTGAACCACCTGCTCCGACTCGGAGTCCAGGGCGCTGGTGGCTTCATCCAGCAGCAAAATGGGAGCATTCTTGAGCAGAGCCCGCGCAATGGCAATCCGTTGGCGCTGCCCGCCCGAGAGACGCGCCCCGCGCTCGCCCACCACGGTCTGGTAGCCTTCGGGGAACTTGCTGATGAATTCGTGCGCAAAAGCCGCCTTGGCTGCGGCGTAGATCTCCTCCGCGCTCGCTTCGGGCTTGCCATAGCGAATGTTATCGTAGATCGTTCCGGCAAACAGGTAAGAATCTTGCGGCACGTAAGCAAACTGCTCGCGCAGGTCCACCAGCCGGAACTCATGGATGGAGCGGCCGTTCAATAGGATGTCGCCTTGCCTTGTCGGATAACAACCCAACAGTAACTTGAGAATGGTGCTCTTCCCACCGCCAGAAGGTCCGGCAAAGGCCACCATCTGTCCTTTTTCCACCTGGAAGGAAAGCGCATTGAGAATATCCTGATTGTCCGCGTATCCAAAGCGCACATCCTTGAACTGGATCAACGCTCCAGCGGCGGGCTGCGCGCCCCGCTCCTCCAACGATTTGTACGACTCGGGTTCCACGGGTGTATCCAGCAGGTTCAAAATGCGGTCAGCGGCAGCCAACGCCGCCTGCACCCGGCTGATCGTGCCACCGATGGTGTAGACGAAGTAATTTACGTTATTGGAAAGTTGGATGAGGGCGATCATCACGCCAAACGTAGCCCGCCCGGTCATGGCAAAATAAGCGCCAGCCACAATGGCCAGGAAATTAAAGATTCCGGCGAACTCGTTGCCGCTGGCCAGCGCGGCCTCGGTGCGCACACGCTTGAGCGACGTGTTCAATACCTGGCCGTTGGCTTGTTCAAAGCGATCCAAAATCCAATCACCCAGGTTGAAGGTGCGTACCACCTGGTACCCGGCCAAAAGATCCCCCATGCGCTCGCTCAGCGTTCCCAAGCGCTCCTGCACCTGTTGTCCAATTTTACGCAGCCGCCCGGCGAATAAAGTATTCACAATCAACGGGGCCACGCCACTGAGCAGGATGAGCAGCGCCAACTGCCAATTGAGCAGCAGCATGGCTACCACAGCGCCCAAACCGTGGGCTGTAGCCTCTGCCAACATCAACAGGTCGTCCTGATAAGCCTTCTCGGCGGCAGTCATGTCGTTGGTCAATATCGACAAGGCATCGCCGGAGTGGTGCGCTTCGTGATAACCCAACGGCAGGCGGTTGAGGTGTCGGAAAATGGCTTCGCGCACGTTGGCGGTAACCTCCGCTAACGCTGAGCGCCACAGGTAGAACACAAACGGCGCTACCAGCGTGAACCCGAGGTAGAACACCACCCAGTTGAGCATACCGCCCCAAAAAGCGTTCAGGTCTACCGCGGTGATGGCATCCACAACCGTTTGGATCAAAAAGGCAATCACCACCCGCTCGGTGGTGGTCAAAGCCACGCGGAAGGTCAGCCCAAGGAGGTATTTTTTATGCTTCGGACGAATCAGCGCCAGCAGGCGCACAATGGATTGGCGGGTCAAAGTTCTGGTCGCCATCTTCACTCCCTGGCCCCGTTGCCGTTGGCCGAATGGTTAAATTGGTTTTGATACAGATCGGTGTACACCCCGTCCAGGGCCAGCAGTTCTTCGTGCGAGCCCTGCTCAACGATCTCGCCTTCGCGCAGCACCACTACCTGATCCGCATTTTTGATGGTCGAAAGCCGGTGGGCGATCACGATGGTTGTGCGATCCTGGGTGAAGCGTTCCAAAGCCTGCTGCACCAGCGTCTCCGACTCGGTGTCCAGCGCAGAGGTGGGCTCATCCAACAGCAAAATGGGGGCATTTTTGAGGATGGCCCGAGCCAGCGAAATACGCTGCTTTTGCCCGCCCGAAAGCCGCGAGCCCCACTCCCCTGCCGGAGTGTCGTAACCCTGCGGCAGGCTGGTGATGAAATCATGGATGTTGGCCTGGCGGGCGGCTTCTTCCACCTCGGCTTGCGACGCGTCGGCCTTGCCCAGGCGAATGTTCTCGCCAATGCTCACCGGGAACAAGTAGGTGTCCTGGGCCACAAAAGCCATCTGTTCACGAATGGCGCTCAACTTCCAATCATCCAGGTCGCGGCCAAAAACGCGCATATTCCCGCGGCTCAATGGGTAGTATCCCAAAATCAGCTTCACCAGGGTCGATTTTCCGCCCCCGCTTGGACCCACAATCGCCACAGTCTGGCCCTTGTGAATTTCCAGTGAAATATTCTTCAACACCGAGTCGCTGCCATTATAGGAAAACCCAGCCTGATGCAGTTGGATGGCCGCTTCCTTTTCGGCGAAAATTCCAGCAATCTCCGCGCCGCCCTCACGCTCAGGCTCGTGTTCAACCACTTCCAGCACCCGCCGCCCGGCCCCTGCCGCCTCACTGATCGACGCGAGAATGCCCGGAATGGAGCCCAACGGGTTGACCACCCAGTTGAGCAAGTTGATGAACGCAAACAGCGAGCCAAAGGTGATGCGGTCCTGGATGGCCAGGTAGCCGCCCAGGCCCATCGCAATGATAAAGGGCAGGATCGACAGACCAAACCCGCCGCCTTCGATGAGGGCACGCAGGCGGGCAATCTTGAGGCCCTGCTTGAGCACGCCTTGATTGGCCGTGTTGAAGCGCTGTTCCATGATGCCTGTCAGGTTGAATGCCTTCACCAGCATGGCCCCCGAAAGGCCATCCTGGGCAATGCTGTTCACTCGGCCAATCTCCTCCTGCATTTCCTCGCTACGCTTGGAAACCGGCGCCGACAACGCCGAGACCAGCATAAACAGCAGCGGCGTGGCGATGACCGTCACCAGGGCCAGGAACCAGTTGATTGAAAGGATGTACGCAAAAGCCGCCAAAGCCCGAACCGTTTGCCCCATCAGGTCGATGAGGTTGTTGTTCAGCAGGGTCTTGATTTTGCCCAGGTCGGCGTTGAGCACCGAAAGCATATCTCCGCTGTGGCGTTGTTCGAGGTAATCCAGGGGCAGACGCGAGCTGCTGCGGGCGATCGTCTTGCGAATGCGGGCCAGCCCGCCCTCACTAAAGCGCCCAATGCTGGATGTGCGCAGATAGGCCACGGGGATGCCCACAACCGAGATCACCAGGCTAAAGATCACATAGCGCCAGAATACATCCGGTTGGTTCTCAGAAACCGCGTCGAAGAATTTGCGGATGAAGTGACTGCTTAAAATCAACAACGCGGCCTGCACCAAATCGATGCCTAATGCCGCGTACAGCCAGGCTTGCAAGCCGCCGGCCATGTGCACTATGCGCCGGACAACCGGCCAGATCGGGGGTTTTTGTGTCTGCATACGTCACCTTTGTGTTTAACATTCTAACAATAAATTAAGAAAAGTCAATACGCAGACTCAATATTATTCAATATTCAATGGGGTATTTATGAATATTATGCATTAGAAAAAAACAGACCTGGCGGAATATGGTTGCCGGTCAGGTCTGTTTCAGGTTCTGCTCTTTTCCAGGAGAACGCAGCGTCGCCGTAAGCGGGGTTTGCTTACCCCGCATCATCATGACTCCGATCTTTGGCTTGCTTCCCCTCGCACACCGCGGATCAACTTCTTTCTTACCTCTTCCGTCTGTAACCCCGACCGCTGCATGGCCAGCACCACCCCGCCCACCACCGGCGGCGCGTTCAAGCGCAGCAGGCGGGCCTTGGGGGCCACCTTGCGGATCGTCCGCCGGGCCGTTTGGGTCAGCAGGGGGTGGCCCTTCCAGGCGCTGCCAATCTGCACCACCTCCACCGCCTCGGCTTCCATCCCCAACTGGCGGATCACCCCACAGGCCATCTCGCCCAGTTCGCGTCCCGCCCAGCGCATCACTTCCAGCGCCTGCGGGTCGCCCTGCGCCGCCACCTCAAACAAGCGCATGATGGCGGCCTCGCCCAGTTCGTAGCGGTTCACATACAGTCCTTCGATCAGGTCAAACAGGTCTTTGGCCCCGGTCAGTTCCAGAAAAGCCCCCGAAAGCGCCGTCGCCGGGCCACGCCGGTTCCACTCGAACACCACCGCGCGCACCGCCCGCTGGAGCATGTCCCAGCCGCCGGCAAACTCGCCGGACCAATGGCCCATGCCGCCCACCATGCGCCCTTCGCGCCCGTCACGGCTCCATCCGCGGCAGTTGTTGCCCGTGCCCGAAACCACCGACACGCCCCAGCCCTGCGTCGTTCCGGCCAAAATGCCCAAGGTGGCGTCGTTGACAATCTCCAGCGGGCAGGTCAAACCCAGCGGGGCAATGCCCCCCAGGATCATCTCCTTCTGGCAGGGCCAATCGTAACCCGCCAGGCCCATGCCCGCCGCGTCGATCGCGCCCACCTCCAGGCCCGCGGCCTTCAGCGCCCCGCCGACGGCATCTTGCAGCGAGGCGGTCATGCCTTCCACGCCCACGCCCTCCCAATTGCCGGGTCCGCCCGCCCCAAAGCCCAGCACCTTGCCGCGTTCGTTGGCAATCAGCGCGTGGGTCTTGGTGCCGCCGCCGTCCACTCCCAAAAAGATGCTCATGCCCGTTTCCTCACTTGCATCTGCCGCCCAATGATCTCGTCTTCCCAGGTCAGCGCGTCCGAGTCGGGGATGCGCCCGTCGCGGTCCATAGCCTCGATCACCTGGGCCATGCCCGCCTCCAGCGATACGCGCGGCTGGAAGCTCGGCACATCGCGCATCAACTTGTCGGGTGAGTAGAAGACGTGATGGGCGAAAATCTCCTCGGTGATGCCAAAACCCGGGATGTCAAAAGTCTTGAGGTCGGCAAAGGGAACCCCCACCAGCTCTACCTCGCGCCCCAGCACCTTCATCGCCGTGCGGTGGTATTCGGCCCAGGTCATGCACTCGCGGCGCACCAGGTTGTAAACCTGGCCAATGCAGGCCGGGTTGGTCAGCACGCCCGCGAAGCCCAGGGCCGCGTCGTCTACATGCAGGTGCTGGTGCAAGGCGTTACCGTCGCCCACCACCAAAATCGGCTTGCCTTTGCGGATGCGGTCGATCCAGGAAAAGTCCCAGGCCACCTGCCGCACCAGGCCTTGCTGCGGGCCATAGGTGGTGGAGGGCTTGATAATCACGACCGGGAAGCCCTCGCGGTAGTAGGCCTCCAGGAACAGCGCATCGGCGGCGGCCTTGTTGCGCCCGTAGGCGGTGATGGGCCGCAGCCGGTCGCCTTCCCGCGTCGGCAGGAAGTCGTATTCGATGCCGTACGTGCACACCGTGGAGGTTTGCACGAACACGCCCACCCCGCGGAAGGCCCGCAGACTGGAGGCGGCGTCCTCGGGTCCAAAGCCAATCATATCGATGGCCGCGTCGAACTTCTCGGCCTGCATCTTTTGCTCGAAGGACTCCCGCTCCATGCGGTCGCACAGCAGCAGCCGCGCGCCTTCGGGCACGGGCTTGCGCGCCCCGCGATTGACGCAAACCACGTCATGCCCCTGCCGCACCAGCAGCCGGACAATGCCCTCGCTGATGTTTCCCGTCCCGCCAACGATACCAATTTTCATTGTTGCACCTCAGGGCTTGCTAAGAACGACAAAAAATTTCTCCACGAATTTCACGAATGACACGAATTTATAGAAAGGAAGCAAAACTCACCTTTTATACCCACTTTTCAACGCTTTTCTTTCTTTCATTCGTGAAATTCGTGAAACACTTGCCCTGGATGCAAGTGCCAGGGTTCGTGGAGAATCTTATCGAAAGAATTGCGGCAGCCACTGGCGGTTGGTTTCCAAAAGGTCATCCAGCACCGCCTCGACCTTGTCCGCCTTCGGGCCAATCGGGTTGGCCAGCAGAGCTTGATAAGCCGCGCCGCGATCACCCTTCACCGCCGCCTCCACTGTCAGCAGCTCGAACATCTTCACCGCTGCCACCAGCGCGAAGCAAGCCGGCGGCAGGGGTTTGGCGGGCAGCGGATGGATGCCCTTCGCGTCCACCTTGGCCGGGAGCTCCACCACCCAATCGGCGGGCCAACCCTCCACCGCGCCGTTGTTGCGCGTGTTCACCACGTGCACCTGCCCCAGGTCGTTGTAATGCGAGTCGATCAACTGGGTAGCCAGCGTTGAGTAGTACGCCCCGCCGCGCTTCATCAAATCCGCGGGCGGCTCGGTCAGGGCCGGGTCCGCGTACTCGCGCAGCAGGTCTTCCTCAATCGACATCACCTCTTCGGCCCGCGAGGGCGGCCACTTCTTCTGCGCTTCCAACTTCTTGTCGGTGTAGTAGAAATACTGCAAGTAGTAGTTGGGAATCATCCCCAACACCTCCAGCGTGCGCACGTCCCATTCAGGATGCTCTTCCTTGCGCTGCTCTTCCAGGAACGCCGGGAAAATGTGCGGCCACATCTCCTCGCCGTCCACGGTGAAGCCGGAATGCCAGGTCAGGTGGTTGAGGCCCAGGGTTTTCAACTCCGCCCGATCATCCTCAATCTTCGTGCCCAGCTTCTCCTCCAGCCGCTCCAGCATGTGCATCTTGGTGGTGATGCCCACGTTGCACACCCCCACCGCCTGGATGTCACTGGCGTAGCGGTTGAGGGCTTCGGTCACCAGCCCGGCGGGATTGGTGAAGTTGGCCAGCAGCGCACCGGGGGCCGTCTGGCGAATGTCATCGGCGATGCTCAAAATGACCGGGATCGTGCGCAAAGCCTTGGCCATGCCACCCACGCCGGTCGTCTCCTGACCGATCAAGCCGTGGCGCAGCCCCAAGTACTCGTCCCCGCGCCTGGCAGGCATCATCCCCACGCGCAGTTGCGTGGTTACATAGCTGGCTCCCGCGATGCTTTCACGCTGGTTGGTGCTCAGCACCACTTTGAACGGCGAGCCCTTGGCCTGAACCATGCGCTGGGCAAACCCGCCCACCACGGCCAGGCGCTCCGGGTCGATATCCATCAACCATAGTTCTTTCACCGGCAGTGTTTCCACGCGCGCCAGAAAGCCATTCACCAATTCCGGGGTATACGTCGATCCCCCGCCAATCACGGTTATTTTCATGTTTCCTCTCTTCCTCCCTCTCCCTGAAAAGGAGAGGGCTGGGGTGACCCTGGCCCGGCCAGGGTAGCCCTGGCCCGGCCAGGGTGAGGGTAAACCTCGGTCCACCACAATCTGAGGTCAGTGTGAGCACAGATTTCACCCTCACCTAACCTCTCCCTGGAAGGGAGAGGGACAGAGCCCTGCGCTTCCTCTGCTCCCTCCCCCATTTTCCGTGAAAATGGGGGAGGGCCGGGGAGGAGGTTACCCTCGCTTCACTTTCACCGTCAAAATTTGGAACGGGCGCGCGTCAAAGCGCACCTCGTTGCCAACCACTTCCAGTTCGCGCTCGGTCTCTTCCAGCAGATTCGTTTCCCAGGCCGCTTTCACCGGGAAGGCAAAGCGCAGGGCCGCGGGGCCACGGCTGCGGCGGCTTTCGTACAGCCGCACCACGACGCCATCGCCATCTTCGGCCTGCTTGATCGTTTCTACCACCAGGTTCGGGCTTGACACACTCACCAGCGACTCCAGCCCTGCTTGCTTGGCCGCCGCACCCTTCTCCACCCGGTAGACCACAATCGGGTCGTTCAGCGCGTACGCCTCAGCCTGCACGCGCTCATCCCAGCTTCCCCTGTGCGGATACAGGCTGTAGGTGAATTGGTGCGTGCCCAGATCGGCAGCCGGGTCGGGCATGGTCGGCGAGCGCAGCAGGGTGATGCGCATGACGTTATCGTGAATGTCATGCCCGTACTTGCAATCATTCAACAAGCTCACCCCATAGTCCCCTTCGGACAGGTCCGCCCACTTGTGCGCGCAGGTTTCAAAGCGCGCCCAGTCCCAGCTCGTGTTGCGGTGCGTGGGCCGCTGAACGTTGCCCCATTGGATCTCATACGTCGCCTGCGAAGCCAGCACGTCCACCGGGAAGGCCACCTTGAGCATGGTGTGGCGTTCCTGCCAATCCACGCTCGTGTCAAAGTCCAGCCGCGCCGAGTTGCGCCGCAGCGAAATGCGCTGCGTCACGGTGCTGTTCAAAATCCGCCGTTTCACTTCCACCATCCGGCGCAGCGGCCCAGCCTCCACCACCTTGAAGTCGGCTTTCGGCTCGGCCAGGTAGGTCTTGTCGTCGTAATAGATGTCGATGTCCCAGGCGTCAAAGTCCTTGGGACGGTCCTCGAACGCCTGGAGCTGGTTCGCCACGGCCCCTTCCGGCAGCACTTCGCGCCCGGCGGCCTTATCATACACGCGGGTAATCTCTCCGGCCTCGTTGAACTCCACGCGCAGCAAGTCGTTCTCCAGCAAATGCGGGTCTCCCACGGCCGGGGTAGGGGCAGGCTTGCCCGCGGCAGCCGTGAGCGCCGTCACCGAATAGGGAGCCAACTCGCCCGCGTCCACCAGCATACCGCCCTCCACCGCCTGGGTGTCCAGAGTCTTGCCGTTCCATTGCAACCCGCCCACGCCTTCGCCGGGCACAAAGGCCAGGTCGTGGCGCGCAAAAGGCGCAGGGTTGGCCAACAGCACGTCTCCGCCCAGGTTGGCCGCCAACGAGCGCAGGGCTCCGTCCCGAACCTCGGCCATATCCGTGGCTAATTGAGCATACTGAGCCAGGGACTCTTCGTACACCGGTCCAATGCTCGAGCCGGGAATGATGTCGTGGAACTGGTTGAGGCAGATCGTCTGCCAGGCCTGAGTGAATTCGGGGGCCGGATACACGTAGCTGGGGTCTAATAACGCGGCGTAGACTGCCAGGAACTCGCTGTCGTGCATGAGGAACTCGCTCTTGCGGTTGGCCCGCTTGTTGCGCGCCTGGGTGGTATACGTCCCACGATGATATTCCAGGTACAATTCCCCATTCCACACCGGCATCATCCGGCTGGATTTGGCCGGTTCAATGCTTTCGAAGAACTTGAGCACACTGGACTGCTTCACCCGCGGCAGGCCGGGCATCTCGCCCATCACCTCGATGTTTTCCAACATCTCGCGCGTTGGGCCGCCGCCGCCATCGCCAAAGCCATAGGCCATGAGCAGGTCTTTGTGCAGTTCCTTCTGCTGGAAGTTGCTCCACGTGCCCAGGGCTTCCTTGGCGTTGGCCATCGCATTGTAGGTGCTGGCAAAGGGGCTGCCTTCTTCCTTCACCGTAGAGAAGTGGGTCAAAATCTGGGTGCCGTCAATGCCTTGCCACATAAAAGTATCATAGGGCAAGCGGTTGTACTGGCTCCAACCGATCTTGATGGTCATGAAGTACTTCAGCCCGGCCTGCTTAATCAACTGCGGCAGCGCCCAGGCATAGCCAAATACGTCCGGAAGCCACAGCAGTGGGCTGTCGGCGCCTTCACCGAAATATTTACGGAAGTAACTGCGCCCCAGCAGGAACTGCCTTGCCAGCGACTCGGCGCCCGAAAGGTTGCAGTCGGCTTCCACCCACATGCCGCCCATTGGCTCCCAGCGCTTTTCGGCCACCTTCTGGCGAATCCCCTCAAACAGCTCGGGTTGATCCTGTCGGATGAACTCATACAACTGCGGTTGAGATTGGCTGAAGTGATAATCGGGGAACTGCTCCATCAGGCGCAGCGCGTTCTGGAAGGTGCGTTCCGACTTGCGCCGGGTTTGCCCCAGCGTCCACAGCCAGGCCACGTCGATGTGCGCGTGCCCCGTGGCATGAATCACTACCTCCTGCGGCTCGCCGGCTGCCTCCAGGCCCGCCTTCAGCACCGAAAGGGCCGGCTCTACGCTGGCATAGAACGCCTCGCCCAAGGGGTCGCGGGTTTCCAGCACATTGAAGGCATCATTCAAGGCGTTCAACAACCGCGCTCGGGTCGGGTTGTTGGCATCCAGATTCGCGGCAGTCTCGCGCGCGGTGCGTGCCAGGGCCAAGAACTCACGGGTGGGTGGGTCGATCTCCACCACCTGGCACATGCGCATGAATAACTTACTCATCATTTCGCCGTTGGCAAAGCCCCCCAGCCCGGTCCACCCATGCAGCGCCAGGATGTGGGTTTTGCCATCTCGCCACGAATCATCCAGCAGAATCTCCTGGTGGTGGCGATCGCAAGCCGCGTAGGGCTTGCCGTCAATATATGCCAGCGCCTCGGGGTGGCTAAAATCCCCTGCCTCACCAATGGGCAGGAACAGCGCCACCGGTTTAGTCGCATCCCAATCGGCGGGTACGCTGAAAGTGCTGCGCATCACAAAATCGGTGAACCACGTGCCCCAGTAGTCGAAGGGACGAACCTCTTCCCAACCCGAATCGTCCACATCCTTCGCCACCGGCGGCGCGCTCACCGGGTTGTCCAGCCGGGTGAAGCGGAAGGCGGGCAACGCCTCGCTCTTCCGGTACACCAACGGCGCGATCAGGTCCAGGCGGGCCCTGATCTTGTCCAATGTCCATCGTTGAGCATGATACATGAGCGAATCCTTTCATTTCATTAACGGGTATGATCTGACAGAACGCTTGTACCCGGAAGTGTAACATAATCGCCCTCGCGATGCATTGGATGAACGATATACAGCCCGCGTTCCTTTCGTCCTTCCCGCAAGTGTCTTTCCAAACATCTTTCGGGAGGCTTCCCATCCAAATTTTCGGACAGGCACAGAGAGAATCCGCGGGGTTCACCACGCCAATCCCCAATGACCCTGAGTAGTTACATTAAGCTCAATCCGTTCCACATGGCCCAATGGTTTCTGCTCGCCATATTGATTCTTGTTGTCACCAGCACTTCGCCGCGCTCGACCAATGCGCAGACCGGCCCCGAGACCATCTGGGAAGAAGGTCGGCAGGTTCTTGTGGGAGGCAATACCCCCGATACTTTGTCCATCCCAGCCATTCCCACCACATCACCCGGCACTCATTACCGCACCAATTCGGGCACAGCCTTTCAACCATCTGCTTCCACCATGACCTTCGCTCCCATCGTGATTGACAACACGACCACCACGTATCGTCTCCGCGTTGCCCCCGGTGTAGCATCCTCTGCCCACCTCTTGCACGGCGCCAGGGTTGGTTTCACCATCCCAACTACTTATCTTCCTTTCCTGGAACGGTGAGCGTTAAGACCGGAAGCACCTGCTGGCTTAAAGCGCCTGGCGGATCACTTTCAATGCTCGATCCACCAGCGCGTCGTCTGCCTGCGTGCCCATGTGTCCCAGGCGGAACACCTTGCCGGCCAGCGGCCCATAGCTGCCTCCTGCCGCCAATCCGGCCTTGCGGAAACGCGCATCCAGTTCGGCCCAGCCCATTCCATCCGGAACCTTCACTGCCGTGACCGTTGGAGAAGGGATGGCCTCCGGCGCGGGGAACAAGTCCAGGCCCATCTCCACAATTCCCGCCCGGCAGCGTTGAGCGGCGCGCTCGTGCCGCGCAAAGCACACTTCCAACCCTTCAGCCAAAATGCGCTCCGCTCCTGCGTTCAAAGCCGCCATACCGTGCCAGTAGGGCGTGTAGGGGAAGTAGAAATCCTGCTGCGCCGTGCGGAACGGCAGCAGCGCGTCATACCCGACATAACCCACCTCGGCAATGATCTCCCAGGCCGCCGGGCTGATGGCCACAAAGGACATTCCTGGCGGAACCGAAAGCGCTTTTTGCGATCCACCCAGCAGCAGATCGATGCTCCAGGCGTCCGTCTCCACCGGGACGCCGCCCAACGCCGCCACCGAATCTACGTACAACAGCGGCACGTTGTGGGCTCGCTTGATCTTACCTAATTCCGCTAACGGATTCAACGTTCCCGAAGGCGTCTCGCAATGCACAATCGTGATCATCTTCGGCTTGAAATCGTCGATCGCCCGCTCTACCGCGGACCAATCCCGAAAGGTCTGGTCGTAGGGCAGGCCCAGCGTGCGCACCTCCGCTCCGATGGAGCGGGCCATGTCACCAATACCGTAGCCGAACACCCCCGTAGCCAGAGCCAGAACTCTTTCTCCTGGACGAATGCAGCTCTTCAACGCTGACCACAGCGCCAACATGCCCTCGCCCGTCTGGATCGCCACCGAATTGCGCGTGCCCAAAATAATCCGCAGATTGGCCTCGGTGCGGTTATAGAGATCGAGAAATTCCGGCTCCAAATCGCCAGAGCCGTAATCAGCCTGATAAGCCGCCAGCACATCCGCCGGCACGCTCACCGGACCCGGAATCATGGGGATGGGGTAAGTCTTCATCTTTTTCTCCTCATCCGTATTTTACTCGGATATGCTAGAATCTCTCCAATTGGCGCCAACGCTCAATGGGAGTTATCGGAGAAGGTTCGGCATTTTCGGATGAACAGGTGGTCTTGCCACGCCGATTCCCAATGAGTTGACCGTAGAATTCTATCCAAGGAGCCTTCACCATGAAACTGGGAATGTGTGGATTTTCAACCGCCAAAAATGCCGCCGGGCGCGAGTTTGACTTGCTGGCTGCCGCCAAGACGGCCGGTTTTGATTACATCGAGATGCCCCTCTCGCGGGTGGCAGCCCTCAGCCAGGGTGAATTTACCGCTCTCCTGGGCGCAGTGCGCGCCTCCGGGCTGCCCTGCGAAGCTTGCAACGTCCTGTTCCCCGGTGCGCTGCGCCTCACCGGCCCCCAGGTTGACCGGGCCGCCATCCAGGAATACCTCGAGTTGGCCCTGGGCCGCGCCGCCCAACTGGGAGCCCAGGTGGTGGTTTTCGGCAGCGCCGGCGCGCGCAACGTTCCCGAAGGATTCCCAATGGAGCAAGCTTTCCTGCAACTGGTCGACATGCTTCGCGCCGCTGGGCCCGTCGCCGCGCGCAACGGCATCACCCTGGCCATCGAACCCCTCAACCGCGCCGAGAGCAACATCCTCCAGACCGGGGCCGAGGGCTTCACCCTGGCGAAGCTGGTCGATCATCCCAACGTTGGCTTGCTCCTCGATTACTACCACATGGCAAAAGACAGCGACGATTACGGCATCGCCGTGACCGCTCGCGCCTACCTGCGCCACGCGCACTTCGCCCGCCTGGAAGGGCGCTTCTTCCCAGCCGTCATGGAAGACGATTTCCGCGCCTTTACTGGCGCGCTCCAGCGGGCCGGATATGACGCTCGCCTGAGCCTGGAAGCGGGATTCAACGATTTTGCCTCCGATGCGCCTCGCGCCCTGGAAATCCTGAGGCCGTTGGTGGCGGCATAAGAAACTCCGTGAACCTTCGTGGCTTGATTTTGGGTTTGCTCGCCGGGCTTCTTTTGGCGGGCTGCGACGGGCCTTCTGCCGCGGGCAAGACCCCCAACGCGGCTCCCCAACCCAGTCCGACGAACGTCGCGACCGGTCTGCCTGCCCCCACCGCGACGTCCCAACCCAGCCTCATCCCGCTGCCATCCCCAACCGAGGTTGCCGCGCCGACCCTCGCGCCACCCCAACCCACCCAGGCCCTCACCCCCGACCTCTCGCCTTTCAACAGCGCGCTGCGCGGCCCCATTCTCCAATCCGCCCTACCCGACTCGATCTGGGTCGTTTGGGAGAGCCAGGAAAGCTACACCGGTTACGTGGAATACGGCCTGGATGAAACCCTGGGAAACCGAGTCGCCGAAAGCATTGCCACCACGCGCCACGCCATTCAGATCAACAGCCTCAGCCCCGCCACACGCTATTTTTATCGCCTCGCCCGTGAGAGCATTGTATCCACCTTCACCACGCCCGGCGATTCTACCCAGGCGTTCCGCTTCGGCGTGGTGGGAGATACACAGAGCAACGAGGTTGAGCAAGCTCAAATCGTTTCGCAAATGGTGTCCGCCGCGCCGCAGGTCGTTTTGCATGTGGGTGATCTGGTGGCCGATGGACGCGAGCGCGGCTTTTGGAATCACTTCTTCAACCTCCAGTCGCCGCTCCTGCGCAGCGTCCTCTTTTATCCCACCCTGGGCAATCACGAAGAAGATGCTCTGCTTTATTTCGAACTCTTTCACCTGCCCGGCAACGAGCGCTGGTACTCCTTCGACTACGGCCCGGCCCGCTTCATTATCCTCGAGGTGGATTCCTATTCCAATCCTTCGCTCCGGCCTGGGGGCGACCAGCGCGCCTGGCTGGAGGCCGAGCTGGCTCGCCCGAGGCCTGCCTTCCTCTTCGTCACTTTTCACATTCCCATCCACGGTTCGATGAGCGAAGATCCCTCCGAGGTCAACCTGCGCGCCGAGCTGGCCCCGCTCTTCGAGCAAGCCGGTGTGACGGCCGTTTTCTCGGGTAACTCACACCAGTACGAGCGGATCCAGGCGAACGGTGTCACCTACATCGTCACCGGCGGCGGCGGCGCGCCTTTGGATGGTTTCGCTGAGCTGGAACCGGGCAGCCTCGTTCGGGCTTCGGCTCATCACTTCGTGGTGGTGGATGTCAGCGCCGACCAGGCCCTGGCGCGCGTCATCGATCTCACCGGGCAAGAAATCGATAGATTCGCCTTCCAACCCTGACGGACATCACGCTCCCTTGCGAACAAAGCCTGCACAACCGCAGTAGCGCTCCTTGCGTCCAAAGCCGTTTCTCGGTATGATCAATCTCGACAATTCTTACGGTTAATCTCTTGGATTGCGAAAGGACTTTGCGCATGGACACTTCTAATCTTCAAATCGCCACCCTGGGGGGTGGGTGCTTCTGGTGCCTCGAGGCTGTCTACGACGATCTGCGCGGCGTCAGCGATGTCGTCTCCGGTTACGCCGGCGGCAAGATGCGCAACCCCTCTTACCGTGACGTGTGCGGCGGAGCCACAGGCCATGCCGAGGTTGTTCAGGTGACCTTCGACCCCGCCCAGGTCACCTTCCGTGAAATCCTGGAAGTCTTCTTCACCATCCACGATCCCACCACCCTCAACCGCCAGGGCGCGGACATCGGCACACAGTACCGCTCGGTCATCTTCTACCACTCCGACGAGCAGAAAGCTGTCGCCGAAGCGCTCATCGCCGATTTAACTGCCCAGAATCTGTGGGGGCGGCCCATCGTCACCGAATTGACCCCCGCGCCGCCTTTCTATCCTGCCGAAGACTACCACCAGGAATACTTTGCCCGCAACCCCGACCAGGGTTACTGCCAGATGGTCATTGCCCCGAAAGTAGCCAAGTTTCGCAAGAACTATCTGGAGCGTTTAAAGAAATAACGACGAATCGAAACTACTCAGACAGAAACGAAAGAAGCTGAGGGTGTTTTTTGCATCCTCAGCTTCTTTGTGTCGGTTCTTGTTGGTCCCGGCGTTAAAACTCTATAGGCACATCTTCAAGATTGCAACTACATCCTGCTGGTTTAACGGAACGTAGGCATACGGCAGCCCGCCCATCTGAACTGCGTGCGCGGCCATTTCTTCAAAATATTCCTCATTAATACCGAGTTCCGACAACGTCATTGGGATGCCCAATCGAGTCCAGAATGCTTCGGTGGCGTCAATGGCCAGCTTCGCGATCTCAAATTTCTCCAGGCCCGCATCGATTCCCCAAACATGGACGCCATATTCCACAAATTTATCGACGTTTTGCTCGTTCAACACATAGCGCATCCACCGGGGTGTCACAATTGCCAACCCAACGCCGTGGGTGATGTCATAATACGCGGAGAGTTCATGCTCAATGGGATGGATCGTCCAGGCCTGGCCAACCCGCCCGGCGGCGCACAACCCGTTCAGCGCCAGCGTCCCCGCCCACATCAGATTGGCTCTGGCCTCGTAATTCTCCGGTTCCTTGAGGGCAATCGGAGCGTATTGGATGACCGTTTTCAACATGCTTTCGCTGATCCGGTCAGCAACAAACGCCGGGCTGGGATTGAAATATACTTCCAAAACATGCGACATAATATCTACCGCGCCGGCAGCCGTCTGGTTGGCCGGCACCGTAAAGGTATACTCGGGGTCCAGGATGGAGCACTTTGGCAGGACAAGCGGGCTAGAAAAACCGACCTTCTCTCTTGTATTCAGGTTCGAGATCACGCTGCCCGAGTTCATCTCGCTGCCGGTAGCCGCCAGCGTTAGAACAGAACATAAAGGAACCGCCCGCTTGATCGGGTTCGGTTCCCCAGAGTTGTGGGCGGCCTTTTTAATCATCTCCCAGGCGTCACCTTCGTAGAAGGCCGCCGCGGCAATCGCCTTGGAGCAGTCGATGGTGCTGCCGCCGCCGACCGCCAGGATCACATCCACCTGGTGGTCACGACAAATTTTGGCTCCGGCTTCCACACTCTCCACCCTGGGGTTCGGGTCGATGCCCCCGAGTTCAAACACTTCGAAGTCTGCCAGAAGAGTCTTGACCCGGTCATATAATCCCATTCGCTTAATGCTGCCGCCGCCATAGGTCAACAGCACTTTCTTCCCAAACGGACTCAAAACTGAAGGCAGTTTTTCGATCTGCCCTTTGCCAAACAAGATATTGGTGCCTACATTGAACTGAAAGTTATCCATGCGAATGCCTCCACTTGCCAATCAGAATTTCGTTTTTCCGGGGCCGAATTGCCCTAAAAATTCATCAAACGGCTTGTTCCATCCATTCTAATATTAGAGTCAACTCTAATGTCAAGGGTAAAAGCCTGTTCGATTTCAGGACAATTCTCGTGCCCTTTCGTGAAATTCGTGGAAGAATCTCTCTTTTCCTTCATTCGCGTCCATTCTTCTCTTATTCGCGGATAGTTCCTTCTCCTCTTCCCAATTCGACGCCATTCGCAGATTATTCTTCCTCGGAGTATAATTCGCCCAGAATTGTCCCACAAGAAAGGCACGACCCACCCATGACCCCACCACTCACCATCTTGCAGCCCGAGGGCTGGGAAACCCCACAGACCATTCTGTGCATCCTGGCCCACCCCGACGATCCCGAATTTTTCTGCGGCGCCACCCTGGCCCGCTGGACCGCCGCCGGTCACACCGTTCATTACTGCCTGCTCACCCGCGGTGACAAAGGTGTCCGCGATCAAGTTGCCGACCCCGTGGAGTTGGCCCGCACCCGTGAAGGCGAGCAGCGAGCCGCCGCCGACGAACTCGGCGTTAGCCGCATTTTGTTCCTCGATTATGAGGATGGCTACCTGATCCCCGACCTGGCTGCCCGCCGCGCCGTGGCCCGCGTCATCCGCCTGTTTCGGCCCACCATCGTCCTATCCAGTGATCCCACCCAGCTCTTCGGCGAAAATAACATCAACCACCCCGACCATCGCGCTGCCGGGCAAATTGTGGTCGATGCCGTCTTCCCCGCTTCTGGCAACCCCCTTTATTTTCCCGAGCTGATCAGCGAAGAACACCTCGACCCGCACTCGGTCAACGAGGTGTGGCTGGTCGTCACAGGGCAGCCCAACACCACCATCGATGTGACCCCCACCTGGGAAAACAAGATCCAGGCCCTGCACCACCACGTCACCCAAATCGGCGACATGTCCGCCCTCGATGAACGCATGCGCAGCCGCCGCACCCCCGACAGCCCCCCCGAGGCTCCGCGCTACGAAGAGAAGTTCCGTAGGATCAAATTCCGCTAAGAACGCGCTGTCCGGTTGAGGGTAATGGTGCGGTGACCAGTCCCTCAAACGCCGGATCGTTCACAACCTATTGCCCCCAAAGGAGAACAAAAATGAGCAACATCAACGGTGAGAAGATTGTCATGCGCAACGGCAAGTTGAGCGTGCCCGCCAACCCCATCCTGCCCTTCATCGAAGGCGACGGCACCGGCCCTGACATCTGGCGCGCCTCCCAACCCGTGCTCGACGCTGCCGTAGAGAAAGCCTACGGCGGAGCCCGAAAGATTGCCTGGCTGGAAGTGTTGGCTGGTGAAAAGGCCTTCCACCAGACCAGCAGTTGGCTGCCCGAAGAGACCCTGGCCGCCTTCCGCGAATACCTGGTGGGCATCAAAGGCCCCCTCACGACGCCCATCGGGGGCGGCTTCCGCTCGCTCAACGTGGCCCTGCGCAAAGAACTGGACCTGTATGTCTGCCTGCGCCCGGTGCGCTATTTCCAGGGTGTGCCCTCCCCGGTCAAGCACCCCGAATATGTGGATATGGTCATCTTCCGCGAAAACACCGAAGACATCTACACCGGCATTGAGTTTGAGAACGGCAGCGAGGGCGTGGAGAGCTTCAAAAAACTTCTCAAAGAAACCTTCCCCAAGGAATTTGCCAAGATTCGCTTCCCCAACAGCGCCGGGATTGGCGTCAAGCCCGTGTCTAAGGAAGGCACCTTCCGACTGGTACGCGCCGCCATCCGCTACGCGCTTGAAAACCACCGCAAAAACCTGACCCTGGTACACAAGGGCAACATCATGAAGTACACCGAAGGCGCTTTCCGCAACTGGGGGTATGAGCTGGCCGAGACCGAGTTCGCCGGGCAGGTCTATACCTGGACCCAGTGGGAGCGCACCAAGGCCGCCCAGGGCGAAGAGGCTGCCAACGCTGAGCAAGACGCCGCGCTCGAGGCCGGCAAGCTGCTCATCAAAGATGTCATCGCCGATATCGTCTTCCAGCAAACCATCACCCGCGCCCGAGACTTTGACGTGCTGGCCACCATGAACCTCAATGGTGACTACCTTTCCGACGCGCTGGCAGCCCAGGTAGGCGGCATCGGCATTGCCCCCGGCGGCAACATCAACTACGACACCGGACATGCCGTCTTTGAAGCAACCCACGGAACCGCCCCCAAGTACGCCGACAAGGACGTGGTCAACCCCGGTTCGGTCATCCTCTCCGGCGAGATGATGTTACGCTACATGGGCTGGAACGAGGCTGCCGACCTGGTCATCCGCGGCATGGAAGGGGCCATCGGCGCGGGCACGGTCACCTACGACTTCCACCGCCTGATGGATGGCGCGACCCTGCTCAAGTGCTCGGAATTTGGCCAGGCCATCATTAAACACATGTAGGTTTTAACCATCCCAACCAAACCTTAAGGGTCTCCGAAGACCCTTAGAACCTATCCTAAAAATTATTGTGGAGGTTTGCGATTTTGAGGT
>CAYOHX010000051.1:0-32733 GCA_964403875.1 uncultured Anaerolinea sp.
AAGCCCAGCCTTTGATTATTGGTTGTTAAAGTTCAACTTTTTGCAGTGGAGTCATTGATAGTTTCTCCACGAATTACACCAATTGCACGAATTAGGAAAGAAATGGGAACAAACAACGTAATTCTCAACGAGAATTTGATATTAGGTAAGGAAGTCTACGCTCTGGTTGGGGCAGCAATGGAAGTGCACACCCAATTAGGCTGTGGCTTTCTCGAGTCGGTCTACCAGGAAGCATTTGAGATGGAGCTATGCACCAGACACATCCCATTTGAAGCGCAAAAAGTCCTACCAATTCAGTATAAAGGTGTGAAACTCGATAAATCCTTTACCGCTGATCTGGTTGCTTATGACCAAATCATCATCGAGTTGAAAGCTCTCGATAAACTCACAGCTCAAGCAGAAGCCCAGGTGATCAATTACCTGAAAGCCAGCAGAATACGTGTTGGGTTACTAATAAACTTCGGAGGGAGCAGCCTCCAATGGAAACGGGTTGTTTTATGATGACAACCTCTCCTTTCAAATTCGTGACATTCGTGTAATTCGTGGAGAAATTCTAAGTCAACCATGGACACAACCACTTTTACTTCCTCTGAACTGATGACGATTAACGCCGCGCGGCTGTTGCGCGATGGCGATGTTGTTTTCGTGGGCGTGGGCATTCCCAACCTGGCCTGCAACCTGGCGCGACGCACGCACGCTCCCAACCTGTACATGATTTACGAAGCCGGGGTCATTGGCGCGCGGCCCAGCCGCCTGCCCCTCTCCATCGGCGACCCCACCCTGGTCAGCGGAGCCGCGGCAGTATGCAGCATGTACGACATCTTCACCCTGTACTTGCAGCGCGGAAATGTGGACGTGGGCTTTTTGGGAGGCGCGCAGATTGACCAATTCGGCAATATCAACGCCACAGTCATCGGCGATTACCAACATCCCAAGGTGCGATTACCCGGCTCGGGAGGCTCGATGGAAATTTCGGCCTGGGCCAACCGCTGTTACATCATGACCCCGCACCAAAAGCGGCGCTTCCCCGCTCGGGTAGATTTTCAAACCTCGGCGGGATTCCTCAGCGGGAAAGGCGAGCGCCAGCAAGCCGGCGTGCGCGGGGGCGGCCCCCAGGCTGTGGTGACCCATTTGGGCATTCTCACCCCTGACGAGAGCGGAGAGTTGATCCTTTCGGCGCTGCACCCCGGCGCCACGGTGCAACAGGCGCAAGAAAACACGGGTTGGCCTCTCAGGGTGGCCGCCGATTTGAGCCGCACTGAACCACCCACCGAGGAAGAACTACGCATTCTGCGGGAAGAGTTGGACCCAGGAAAAATCTACTTGAAGTAACGCAAACAGCTTCCCATCCGGATTATAATGGGGGGCATGGAACGCCCGGCTGCAAACCAATCTCCCCTTGAAGTCCTCATCACGCTGCCCTTCCCCGAGGAAGTGGTCGCGCCCCTGCGCGACATTTCGCCCCGCCTGAACCTGACGGTTCACTCCGCCCGCCGTCCCGAAGACGTGCCAGCGGATATTTGGGCAAAAATCGAGGTGCTCTACACCGACCGGGTGCTGCCCGCGCCCGAGCTGGCGCCCAACCTGCGCTGGTTGCAATTTCACTCCGCCGGGATCGACTTCGCCATCCAATCGCCGCTGCTGCAAAAACCCGGCCTGATGGTCACCAATCTGAGCGGCGCCGCCGCGCCGCAGGCCGCCGAACACGCGCTGGGGCTGCTGCTGGCCCTGGGACATCATCTCCCCGCCGTAATGCAAAACCAGGCTAAAGCCGAATGGCCGCGGGAACGGTGGGAACGCCTGACGCCTCGCGAACTGCGCGGCAGCACCTTGGGCATTATCGGCTACGGCTCGATCGGGCGCGAGTTGGCCCGCCTGGCGCAGCCTTTTGGCGTCACGGTGTTGGCGGCCAAATATGACGCCATGCAGCCTGAAGACTTCGGTTACACGCCGGAAGGGTTGGGAGATCCACGGGGCGACCTGTTTTCACGCCTGTACCCTTATCAGGCGGTGCGCTCGATGATCAAAGCCTGTGATTTCGTAGTGGTTGCCACCCCTTTGACCCCAGAAACCCAGGGCTTGATTGGCGCGGCAGAGTTGGCAGCCATGAAACCGACCGCCGGGTTGGTGGTGGTGGGCCGTGGCGGGGTGGTGGATGAAGCCGCCTTGCTGGAAGCCCTCCAGGAAAAGCGCCTGGCTGGAGCGGCATTGGACGTCTTCCAGGAAGAGCCGTTGGCAGCCACCAGCCCGCTCTGGCGGCTGCCCAACCTGATCGTGTCACCGCATCTAAGCGGCCTGAGCCTTCACTACGATCAGCGCGCCATGGCCTTGTTCAGCGACAATCTCAAGCGCTATCTGGGAGGCGCGACTCTCTTTAATCGATTCAATCCAGAACGAGGATATTAACCGTTATGCCCCGCTTTCGTATCGTGTTATTTGATTTGGGCGGCACCCTGATCTACTTTACCGCCGATTGGGACGCCAAAACCATTGAAGCCGCCCACCGACTGCGCGAACATCTTTCTACCCTGGGCTATCGCCTGGATCCAGCCACCTTCCCAGATTATTTTCGGCGAGCTGTGGAAGCAAACTATATCCGTCGAAACGATGAATTAATCGAGCGCCCCACCACCGAGACTTTGCGCCAGACTTTAAATGTGTTCGGCTACCCCAATGTTCCTGATGAACATATTGCCGAAGGGCTGCGCCACATGTACGCGCTGACCCAGGCGCATTGGTTCGGCGAAGCGGACGCCATTCCCATGCTGGAAACACTGCGCGCGCAGGGTTACCGCATTGGCCTGATCTCCAACGCCGGTGACGATGAAGATGTGCAAACCCTGATCGATAATGCCGGGCTGCGCCCATATCTTGAGTACATTGTCACCTCGGCAGCGGTGGGCATCCGCAAGCCCCACCCGCGCATCTTCCGCGGCGCGCTGGACTTCTTCGGCGCAGAGCCGGACGAGGCGGTCATGGTGGGCGATTTTCTGGATGCTGATATCTTAGGCGCCAACAACCTGGGCATGGGCAGCGTGTGGATCAAACGGCGCGCCTCGCGAACCCACATTGAAAAATACCTGCCGGTCATCTCACCGCAAGCCACCATTGAAACCCTCAGCGAACTGCCCGACCTGTTGCAAAGTTGGAACGGACATCCCAAAGCATCGCTGTAACCTTAAAAGAAACCTTTGACAAATCTCTCCGGAATAGGGTATAATCAGCCCGCTGGAAAGTGTGCCTTAACCGTTTCGATACAATGAGGTGTCACAAGCAGATTGCTCCCGAGTGTTGATTAAGCTTCTCTTACTCTCTTTCTCGGCTGAGCCTGCATGGACCAGCCGAGTTTTAATCCCCCTAATGAAGGGAGGTGAGAGAAGTGACGATTGTTGTTTTGCGACCCAACGAATCACAAGACCAATTGATGAAGCGGTTCCGCAAAAAGGTTGTTAAAAGCGGTGTGTTGAGCACGGTTCGCCGCAAACGCTGGTTCATCAGCAAGAGCGAATTGCGCCGCGTTGAAAAGAAAAAGGCGATCCGCCGAATTAAGCGCCGCCAGTATACCAGGACCCCGGAAGCATAAGTTCTCTTTCGGGACCCGGTGGAGGATAGTGAATGGCTAAAGAAGAAGAAAAAATTCAGGTTGACGGCACCATTGTAGAGGCTTTGCCCGCTACACAGTTTCGC
Organism: uncultured Anaerolinea sp.; assembly: GCA_964403875.1. Classification (GTDB taxonomy): domain Bacteria; phylum Chloroflexota; class Anaerolineae; order Anaerolineales; family Anaerolineaceae; genus Anaerolinea. The sequence goes on from CAYOHX010000051.1 coordinate 3,688, forward strand.
GTGAAGCTTGAAAACGGACACGAAGTGCTGGCTTACCTGTCAGGTAGAATGCGCAAGTATTACATCCGCATTTTGCTCGGCGACCGCGTGCGCGTGGAGATGTCTCCCTATGACCTCACCCGCGGACGGATCGTCTACCGCCAGAAGAAAAACGAATCCGCCGGCGAAGAAATGACGTAAACCCTGGCGTTTTTTTGACGCAAAACTTAAACTCCGGACTTTGTTCCGGAGTTTTCCGTTAAAATCAAAGGAATGGCCTTTCCCGCGTTATTCACCCTCATTGTCACCCTGATTGCCGCTGTGCTGCTCATTACTGAAAAGCTGCGGCCTGACCTGGCAGCCCTGCTGGTGTTGGCTGCGTTGGGATTGAGCGGCGTGGTGACCCCAGCAGAAACATTTGCGGGGTTTGGCGGCTCGGCGGTCATGACCATTGTCGCCATCTCCATCATCTCCGAAGGCCTCCGCCAGACCGGTGTCACCCGTTCGCTGGGCCGGTGGATGTACCGCCTGGCTGGAGCGTCTGAAAGCCGCCAGATACTGGTGGCTGTGCTCACCGCAGCGGGGCTTTCGCTGGTTATGAACAACATCGCCGCAGTGGGCGTCTTGCTTCCGGCAGTGATGACCCTGGCGCGGCGTGGAAAAATCGCGCCTTCCCGATTGATGATGCCCCTGGCCTACGGGACGGTCCTGGGGGGAATGGCTACCCTGTTGACCACCGCCAACCTGATCGTCAGCGGAGCGCTGCGCGATGCAGGGCAAGAGCCCTTTGGCCTGTTAGATTTTCTGCCCATCGGCGGCCCCATTGTGCTGATCGGCACACTCTATATGCTCACCCTGGGGCGCAAGCTAATGCCTCAGCCAGGGGGCAGCAACGAAACCCTGCCACAACAGCTTCACCAGACTCTCAGCCGCCTGTACGGATTGGATCAAAACTTGCACGAGATCGAGGTTCTGGAAACCTCGCCGTTAGCCGGACGCAGCATCGCCGCAGGACGGTGGGCTCAGACCGCGCATCTGCGCATTCTCAGCCTGACGCGCGGTGAACGGGTGGTTCTGGCCCCCGATGCCGAAGAAATCGTCCAAATTGGCGACCGCCTGCTCACGCAAGGCATCCCTGACTTGCCACTGCTGGAAGGGTTGGGACTGCGACAACGCCAAGGGAAGCACGAATCCCTGGAGGTGACTGACGCGGGGATCACCCTGGCTGAGCTGATCATTACTCCCCACGGAGCGCTGGCCGGACGCTCGCTGCAGCAGGTGGATTTTCGTGAAAACTATAATCTGAATGTGTTGGGCATTTGGCGAGAAGGCCAGCCTATTCAGGAGCATTTGGCCGAACTGAAGCTGCGCGTGGGCGATGCATTGTTGGTGCAAGGTGAAGCCGCCCGCTTACAGCAGCTTCACCATCACCCCGATCTGGTGCTGCTGGAAGAAGATCCCGATGCAGCCAGCCGCCCACGCAAATTCAAATTGGCGCTGGTCATCGCCCTGGCCACGCTTGTGCTGGCGGCCCTGGACCTCTTTCCGATTGCGGTAGTGGTTTTTGCCGGAGCCGGGCTGTTAATGGTCGCCGGCTGCCTGGATATGAACGACGCTTACCGCGCCATCGAATGGAAGGCCGTGTTCCTCATCGCCGGGATGTGGCCGTTGAGCACCGCCATCCGCACTACCGGGCTGGCTGATCAGGCCATCCAGGGATTATTGAGTGTATTGGGGCACACAGCCCCGCTGGCGTTGGCGCTGGCATTAATCCTGGTAGCCTTGCTGATCACGCAGATCATGAGCAGCCAGGTAGCCGCGCTGGTGCTGGCTCCTCTGGCGCTGGTGGCAGCTCAACAGGTGGGCGCTGACCCACGTGCGCTGGGAATGGCAGTGGCATTGGGTTGTTCGCTATGCTTCCCCACGCCTTTCGGCCACCCTGTAAATATCATGGTGATGACGCCCGGCGGTTATGCTTTCCGTGATTATCTGCGTGTGGGCCTCCCCTTAACCGTGATTGTAATTGGGGCAATATTGCTGGGATTAAAGGTGTTTTGGGGATTATAGGTAATGGGTACTTCTATGGCCAACAAGAACAAAAATGTCGTTGGGGTAAGCATCTTTTTTTCTGCTATTCTATTTCTTTCACTCTACTATGTCGCATGGTTGATTGTCACCCACACGCGGCTTAACTTCGACGAAGGATATAATCTTCAAGTTCCGCTGAACTTAATTCGTTTCAATGTTTATGGCTCTCACACCCTGGCAGGGTTTTCAATCTTCGACCGGTTTATTTCATCTGGTCCTTTCTTATTATTTCCAGTTGCACTGGTTATTGGTGCGCTGGGCATGGGCGTTGTGAAAGCCCGATTAGTCTCTTTCGCTTTTTTTATCCTCCTAACAGTCATTATCTACTTTCTCACCCGGCGACAACAAGGTCGTCTGGCTGCCCTCTTATCCATCGGGCTTATATATACCGTTTCTGATTCAATATATCGGTCCGTTACTGTAGTTGGGGATGGCGCTGGAATTTTGTGTATTTTCGTGGGGTTTCTGATCCTGGCGATGAACGAAGAAAAAATGCAGCCAAAACACCAACTATGGGCAGGTGTTTTTTGGGGGCTGTCTGCTTGGGCAAAACCAACCTTGATGGTAGGCATTGGATTTCTTTTTGCGATTTTCTTTCTGGTGTCTCTCATTCAAAAACGAGCTTTATACGAGTATTGCACCCCCTTCATGTTTGCCTTGCCCATCGGTCTTGGCTGGTTCATTTTGTCTACGGCGATGACCTGGAAAACAGGCTCTCTTTTCACAGGTCCACCAGCGGGTATTCTTGAACAACAGTTTTATTTACAAATTGGGGAAAATCTCCAGGGCAATTTGCCGTTTTTTTTCCAAACGATTGGTCCCGCTTCATTCGTGGCGATCTTATCGAATTTTTACCTTGATTTAAAACAAAAAGAGAAAACATTCATCATCCATGCCGCTGGAAACCTTTTACCTCTATGCTGGATGGTTTGGTGGATTCTGTTTAACCGTTACTCGCTGGAAAGGCACCTGTTCCCTGGGTTGTACTTTGCGATCATTCCCGTGGCAATATTTTTTGCCCGCACAATCCAACCCAGGTGGTTAACACTCCTAAGGTTAGCCTGTGTTTTGCTCCTTTGGACTGGCGCTTTGCCAGCAATCAACAAAACTATTCATTTCACAAGCCACTTAAAAGAAAGCTATTCAGCAAAAGTTGACCAGGCCGTTATGGCAAGTTACGTCGCAGAACTCGATCCTAACATCAAGGTGATGGGGTGGGATTGGCACCTCGCCTGGGATATTGCAGCCTTAAGTGGCAAGACGTTAGGAGATTTGTTCGATCAAGAGGCAATAGCGCCAACAGAAAACGTATATCTAATCGTCACGCCCACAACGATCGGTTCCGGGGACTTTCAAAACCACCTGGTTGGTATTATGAACTCCTGTTCTGGTGAACAAGTTTTCAAATCTGGCGATTATGAGTTATATTCCCTTCGTGGGCCTTGCGAATTAAAATAGCAGCACGCTTGGACGCTCATCAAGCCGCACACACTCCTACTTCATTTCAAATACTACTGTCACGCTGGCGGTGACTGAGATTGTGCCCGGGGCCATACCGCTGATTTCGGCTGCGGCGTTTCCCGCATTTTGCACGCTGTTTTGCATCATGGCATTCCAACCCCCACCCCACCAGCTTGAATAACCCGACCACCAGCCCGTGGAATTTTCAGTCACTTCCAAAGCCGAGCCCGCTGTGCGCCCCAAGGCCGCAGACATATCGGCGGCTTTCTCTTGCGCCGCCTGCAAAGCCATCTCGCGAGCCTCGTCCCGATATTTGCGCAATTCGCTGGTACGAAATTCTACGCCGTGGACGTAATTGACTCCTGCTTCAAAACAGCCTGTCAGGAGTTCTTCGAACCGTTCGAGGTCACGCAAGGTAATGGCAATCGTTTTGCGGGCGTAATACCCCGCAAAAGTGCGCTTATCATAATCGCTGCTGTACCGTGGTTCAATCTGGATGAACTCGGTTTGCACATCCTTGGCCGCCACGCCCACCGACTCAGCGGCTTGCAATACCTTGGCGACAATTTCATCGTTGCGCTCACGGGCCACCACCAGGCTCAGATCGTTGGTTTCCACGCCCAGCGTCACCACGACTTCATCCGGCACTACGCGCACCTCAGCCTGCCCGTTGACCGTGATCTTGCCCACCGGCGCAGCGACAACAATCTCAGGAAGGTCCGCAACGGGAGTGGGCTCTGTGGGCACGGGCGTAGCGGTGATCAGCAATTCTGGGTTAGCTGAGACGGTTGTTCCCAACGCGCCGGCCAGCGGGGAAAAGAAAGCCCCTAGAACAAAAATCAACACCGCGGAAATCAAAATAGAAATGGGTTTCATCTTCAACTCCTTCGTACATAACAAAAGACCCTAAAGGTCTCGGAAGACCTTTAGGGTCTGACGACAATGTCAGTATACTGCGACTGCCAGACTAGTACAATTTGCTTGCGTCGAAACTTTGTAGGGCTTTCATGTAGTTGGCGCGCTCGAAAGCAGCCGGTTCGGCCACAGCCTGCTGGCTCATGCTGCCTTGCATCTGTTGGATCGAGGTGTACTCGTAACTTTCCATCCAGGTCTGCATATCGGTGAGGATGTCGGAGATGCGGCCAATTCCGTTCTTCAGGAGTTCAGAGGTCAGCATGGTTACACGGGCGCCCGCCATCATGGCTTTCAAAACATCCTGCGAAGAATGCACGCCGGTGGTCAAGGCCAGGTCAGCTTTGATGCGTCCGTAGAGGATGGCCGTCCAGCGTAGGGGCAAGCGCAGCTCGGCAGGGGTGCTCAACTGCAAATTGGGGGTCACCTCGAGGGTTTCGATGTCCAGGTCCGGCTGGATGAAGCGATTGAACAGCACCAGACCGTTCGCTCCAGCAGCAACCAACTGCTTGGACAAATTAGGCAGCGCGGTAAAGAAAGGGCTCAGCTTGACCGCCAGAGGGATCTTGACCTGGGCGCGGACTGCTTTGACCAGATCGACGTAATTCTGCTCCAGCTCCTGGCTGGTCAGGTCGGGATCGGTCGCGAGGTAGTACATGTTCAGTTCCAGCGCATCCGCTCCGGCCTGTTCCATCTTCTTCGCGAAATCAATCCACCCGCCCGCCGAAACCCCGTTCAGGCTGGCAATGACCGGGATGCTGACGGCCTGCTTGGCTTTGGCAATCAGGCTCAGGTAATCTTCGGGACCGATGTTGTAGTTATCGAGGTTGGGGAAATAGGTCAACGACTCAGCATAGCTTTCGGTGCCCCGGTTGAGGAAATGATCCAACGCTAGGCTTTCGTGGGTGATCTGCTCCTCGAAGAGCGAATACATCACCACCGCGCTCGCGCCGGCTTCTTCCAGCTTCTTAATGCCATCCAGCTTCTTGGAGATCGGCGAAGCAGACGCGATCACCGGATTTTTCAACTGCAAACCAAGATAAGTTGTGCTCAGATCAGCCATGTTTTTCCTCCAAAAATAGAACCTCCAGGGCCGACCGGCAGGCCGGCCCTGGTTCTAGCAGTATTTTACTCTTTGTCTTCCGTTTTGTACTGGATGGCAGCCATCTGCTTGTACAGGTTCCAGCGCTTCTGGACATCATCCTTGGCCGATTCCATCAACTTTTCGGCGCGGTTCTCGTCGGCCTGCACCAACATGCGATAGCGGGTCTCATTGTATGCATATTCTTGCACCGAGGTCGAAGGATCGCGGGAGTCGATGCTGAGCGGGTTCTGCCCTTGCTCGGCCAGGGCAGGGTTATAACGATACAGCGGCCAAATGCCCGATGACACAGCCAGTTTTTGCTGTTCCAGACCCTTGCGCATATCGATGCCGTGGGCGATGCAGTGACTGTAAGCGATGATCAGGGACGGGCCGTCGTAGGCGTCGGCTTCGAGGAAGGCGCGCAGGGTTTGCTGGTCATTGGAGCCCATCGCAACGCGAGCCACATATACGTAACCGTAGGCCATAGCGATCATGCCCAGGTCCTTCTTGGGCAGACCCTTGCCGTTGGCAGCGAACTTGGCAACAGCGGCGCGCGGGGTAGCTTTGGAGGATTGTCCGCCGGTGTTGGAGTACACTTCGGTGTCGAGCACCAGGATGTTCACGTTCCGTCCGGAAGCCAGGACGTGATCGAGGCCGCCGTAACCAATGTCGTAGGCCCAGCCGTCGCCGCCCATGATCCATACGCTCTTCTTGACCAACATGTCGGCCACATCGATGAGATAGCGGGCGCGGGGATTCTTGCTGCCCTTGAGGGTTTCTTTGAGGGCCGCAACGCGCTTGCGCTGCTCGCGAATGCCGCCTTCGCTGGTCTGATCCGCGTTAAGAATCGCCGCTACCAGGTCATCGCCAATCTCTGAGGCCAGAGCGGTGAGCAATTCGCGGGCATATTCACTTTGCTTGTCAATGGTCAAGCGCATGCCCATGCCGAACTCAGCGTTGTCTTCGAACAGCGAGTTGGACCAGGCCGGGCCGCGGCCTTCGTCGTTCTTGGCCCACGGAGTGGTGGGCAGGTTACCGCCGTAAATGGAGGTGCAGCCGGTGGCGTTGGCAATGACACTGCGATCACCGAACAACTGCGAAAGCAGCTTGACATAGGGGGTCTCGCCGCAGCCAGCACAGGCGCCGGAGAACTCGAACAACGGGCGCAGAAGCTGAGAATTCTTGACCGTGGTCGGCGGGGTAACGGTGGGGTCGCCATCCGGCAGGGTCAGGAAGTAATCCCAATTATCGCGCTCGGTCTCGCGCAACGGAGGCTGATCGACCATATTGATGGCCTTGAGGCCCACCTGGGTCTTGTCTTTGGCGGGGCAGGCTTCCACGCACAGGGCGCAGCCGGTGCAATCTTCGGGGGCCACCTGGATGGTGAACTTGGCTCCGGGCAGTTCGCGGAACTTGGCGTCCATCGATTTGAAGGTGGCCGGAGCATCGGCCAGCAGGGCGCTGTCATAGACCTTCATGCGAATGACCGCATGGGGGCAGACCATGACGCATTTGCCGCACTGAATGCAGATATCGGGATTCCAGGCCGGGATCTCGAGCGCAATGTTGCGCTTCTCGTACTGAGAGGTGCCGGTGGGGAAGGTGCCATCGATAGGCATGGCCGAGACAGGCAGGTTATCGCCTTCGAAGACCAGCATGGGGCCTAAGACATCCTTGACGAAAGCCGGCGGTTTTCCCATGACGGCGTCGCGGCGGCCAAAGGTCGAGGAAACCTTGGCAGGAACTTTGACCTCATAGAGGTTGGCCAGAGAGTGGTCAACGGCTTCGTAGTTCTTTTGAACCACCGCCTCGCCACGTTTGCCGTAGGTCTTCTTGATCGATTTCTTGATTTCTTCAATAGCCACTTCGCGAGGCAGAACGCCGGAGATGGCGAAGAAGCAGGTCTGCATGATGGTATTGATGCGTCCGCCCATGCCCGTCTTCTGAGCCACTTCGTAAGCATCGATCACGTAGAATTTGAGCTGCTTCTCGATGATGTCTTTCTGGACCTGAACGGGGAGATGATCCCAGACCTCTTCGGGGCCGTAGATGCTGTTGATCAAGAACACCGCGCCGGGTTTGCAGTAGCGGGTCATATCCACGCGTTCGAGGAAACTGAACTGATGGCAGGCCACGAAGGAGGCCTTATCAATCACGTACGGGGCGCGCTGGGGCTTGGGGCCAAAGCGTAGGTGAGAGATGGTCACCGTGCCGGATTTTTTCGAGTCGTAAACGAAGTAACCCTGAGCATAGTTGTCAGTCTCTTCGCCGATGATTTTGATCGAGTTCTTGTTAGCGCCCACGGTACCATCAGCGCCCAAACCGAAGAACACACATTCCACGGTGGTGGGGTCGGTGACGGAGAAGGAGGGATCGAAGTCCAGGCTGGTATGGGAAACATCATCGTGGATGCCCACGGTGAAGTGCTTCTTGGGGCTGGCTTTCTTGAGCTCGTCAAAGACAGCCTTGGCCATAGCGGGGGTAAATTCCTTGGAGGATAGACCGTAGCGGCCACCGATCATGGCGGGCATGCTCTTGAAGGGCGCGTACCCGTCGGCAAGACCTTCGGCGATGGCGGTCACAACATCCATATAGAGGGGCTCGCCAACCGCGCCCGATTCCTTGGTGCGATCGAGAACCGCGATGGAGCGGGTGGTGGCGGGCAGCGCCTTGAGCAGGTGCTGAGCAGAGAACGGGCGATAAAGGTGGACGGTAACCACACCGACCTTCTCACCGTGCGTATTCAGATAGTCGACCGTTTCTTCAACGGTCTCGGCGCCCGACCCCATGATGACTACGACGCGCTCGGCATCCGGCGCGCCGGTGTAATCGAACAGGTGATAAGCGCGGCCGGTCAGGGCAGCGAATTGATCCATGGTCTGCTGGGTCAGTTCGGGAACGCGGGCATAGAACGGATTGACCGTTTCGCGACCCTGGAAGTACACATCCGGGTTTTGCGCTGTTCCGCGCAGGACGGGTTTGTCGGGTGTCAGGGCGCGGGCGCGGTGAGCAGAGATGAGATCGTCGTCGATCATGGAGCGCAAATCATCATCCGTCAACTGCTCAATCTTCTGCACTTCGTGCGAGGTGCGGAAGCCATCGAAGAAATGCAGGAACGGAATGCGCGCTTTCAGCGTCGTAGCATGGGCAATCAGGGCCATGTCTTGAGCTTCTTGCACCGAGCGGGAGGCCAGCATGGCAAAGCCGGTCTGGCGAACGGACATGACGTCCGAGTGGTCGCCGAAGATCGACAGGGCATGGTAAGCCAGCGAGCGAGCCGACACATGAATGACCGCCGAAGTCAATTCACCAGCGATCTTATACATGTTGGGGATCATCAGCAGCAGGCCCTGCGACGCGGTGAAGGTGGTGGTCAGAGCGCCGGTCTGTAAAGCGCCGTGGACTGCGCCAGCGGCGCCGCCTTCGGACTGCATTTCAGCGACCAGGGGGACCGTCCCCCACACGTTCGGTTTGACTTTGGCGGACCATTCGTCCGACCATTCTCCCATCGCGGAAGAGGGGGTAATCGGGTAAATGGCGATCACCTCACTCAGGCGATACGCGACATGCGCGACTGCCTCATTGCCATCAAGTGTAACCTTTGGGCGGTTGGTCATGGATCACTCCTAAAAAATGAGATCTGAGTTTAACCGGGAGTCCCGGGAAATCTGCGATGCCGGTATAGACAAGCACACTCAATCTAAAGAGTCTATGCGTTAACCCTCATTCCGGGAAGTAATAAGCGTCTTAATATTGGGAGTGACCTGTCATAAATACCCGAAAATAAAAATCCTAAGGATCTCGGAAGACCCTTAGGATTTTGATGAACATTCAAACATGGCCCGGCTTACACCACTACCTGATACCCCTTCTTCTTCACTGCCTCGATGATCGCTGCCTCGCTGACTTTCGTCTCGTCGAACTCCACCTCCATGCGCGCCTTCTGGTAGCTGGCCCGCGCTGAGCGCACGCCCTCCAGTTCATCCTCTATAGCCTCCAGGCGCATCACACAGGAAGAACAGTGCATATCGGGAATTTGAAAGACCTTCTTTTGCATGGCTGGCCTCCGGCTACTGGAATACGATCTCGCCCGTGTACATTCCCATTGAACAGGTGAACTTCATTTTCGTCCCAGCTGCTTGGGGCGGGATATCGAACGTCACGCGGCCGGTTCCAGGCAGCAGTTCTTCCACGTTGAGCGCCGGGATGACAAAGGCCCGTGAACAAGAGAGCGTCTCGTTGGTCACCAGGGTCAACGTCACCGGCTCGCCGGCTCTGGCTCGAAGCAGCGTGGGGAAGTAGCCCTCATTCCGTGCCTCTACCACCAATTCGGTTGCGGGGGGCGTTTCGCTGCTGGCAAGCTCGCCAGCCGGCGCGCGCAACTGATTGATCGCGCGGCTGACCGAAGGCGCGCCCATCAAGTTCAAGCCCGAGTCGATGGTGATCAGGCCCAGGATGAGCACCACCACGGCCACAAAGCGCATGAAGTTCGCCTCAAGGCGCGAGCCTAACTTAAAGGTCAGGTATGCGGCGCCGAAGAAGACCGGGCTGGCCCCGAGCGTGAAGGCAAACAGAATACCCGCGCCGAAGAGAGGATCGGCGCTGCCAATGGCCAGGGCCATCATCGACTGCGTCACCCCACAAGGAATGAGTACGGTGAGCGCGCCCAGGAAGAGCGGTGTGACATCCGAATCGTTCTTTGCCACGCGGCGAATATAACGCGTGAGAAAAGAAGGCGTTTCGATGGCAAAATAGCGAAAGAAAGGATGCACGTTGAGCATGCGCAAACCGTTACCGATCATGAACACACCGATGACCAGCAGCAGAATGGCGCGGGTGAGTAGGGTGAGTTGGAAGACCGAACCCAGCGCGCCTAACAACGCGCCCAGGAGCGTATAGGCGATCAGCTTGGCCGCCAGGAAAAGCAAAATGGGGCGGGCCGAAGCCGGTTTGGCGGTTGGGCTGGCCTTGGAGCGCTTCTTGGAAGACGCCAGGTTTTCTTCCATCTGGCGAGCCATGGAGCTGGCCAGCAATCCCCCTTGCACCGCCAGACAGCTCAGGCCGCCGGCGGTTAAACCAGTAAGAAAAGCAACGAAAAACTCCACGGGGGTATTCTCCTCAAGAATGTGTAAAGCGACCTAATTAGTCGCTTTACACATTCTATCACGGCCACGGCTGGAGTCAATCACCTGAAATTAAGAAGACACTAAGAACCTATCCTAGAGATTATTGTGGAAGTTTGCCAGAATTTACCGCCGACACAGACATACCCGGTTCGCCCGGCATGGTCACCTTACGATTCAAAGCAGTGGCAACGGGGCAAGAGATCTTGAAGCTGGTCTACCACCGCTCTTGGGAAACGAATGTGGACCCTCTGGAATCATACGCAATCATTGTTGAGTTGCAATAACTTCCACAGCGGTGTTCTTTTCATCCATGATTTTTTTTACCCATAGACCCGTTCGCAAGGTCCCCCAGCCCAGCGAGAGCAGTAACGCAACCAGGTAGAGGAAGCCCAAGTCTGGCTCAAAGCGCAGAGCCAGAGGAAGCGTGGAATTATTCCCCAGCAAGGTCTCAAACCATAGATACCCTGCCAGTGTCAGGTCCAGGACGAAGTGAACGACCATCCCCACATGGGTTGATCGTTGTGAGCGCCCCCACGGGGACCTTTTGGTCAGTTGTCGCACCGACCAGACCAGGCCGGCTATCCATACTAGCACGATCCCCATCATCAAACCCCGCCCATACCGCCCAAGGAACCCCTCGTGTTGTGGAAATTCCTTGGCCTCCAGCCCCAAGGCAACCAAGGCTGTGTTCCAGCCGATGTTATTGTAGGCGGAGCCCCTGGCCGAGTCACTCTTATTCATCAGAACCACAACACCGAGCTTCCGCTCTGGTATCAACACCATGAGCGACTTGAAATTGGCCCAATCCCCACCGTGAGAAACCGCGGTTGGTGGGGCGCTGTCTGTGTCAACCGCGACATCAGGGAAGGGGAACACCGCCCAGCCCATAGCATAACCAACCTGCTCGCCAATCCTTGTACCGGGCGCGTGGAGCTGCTCAACTCCTGCGGGCGACAGAATAACCTGACCATTTAGGCTCACCCCCTGGTTGAGGTGGGCATAGAGGTAAGCCGCCATATCATCTGCGCTTGCAAAAAGGCCCGCCGAGGGCACAACCGCGCGAGCGTAAGGCATGAACTGGTCGTATTCTACGGTTGCCCCTAAAAACGGGATGTACCCACTGGACGCTCCGCCGGAACGCGCCTCCGCTAGCGATGTAAATGAGTTTTCCATCCCCAACGGGTTGAAGATACGGTCTCGCACATACACTTCATACGGTTTCCCTGAAACGGATTGGATGAGCAGTCCTAAAATATCGTAATTTGTATTGGAATATTCATATTCTACGCCTGGGGTAGCATTCAGGCGCGAGTCTTTCAATTTGCGTATGCTCGTCTCCAGGGCGTCTTCCGCGTTGCTGGATTCAAGGTTTCGCTGATACCCCTGAAGCTCTGAGAAACCGCTTGTTTGATAAAGAAGATGGCGAACGGTAATTTGGGAAGCGGCTTGAGTGTCAGCAACTTGAAACCAGGGCAAGTATTTCTGAACAGGCGCATCCAGGTCGATTTTTCCCTCCTCAACCAACTGCATGACTCCCAAGGCCGTGAATGATTTACTCATGGAGGCAATCAAGAACGGTGTTTGAGGCGTCACCGGACGCCCGGTATCATCTGCCACGCCGTAACCGCGCACATACTCGATCTGATTGCCTCGAACAATCGCCAAAGCAAGCCCGGGGATTTTCAACGCACGCATCTGACCTGTGATATACGCATCGAGAGTTTCGTAGTCTGCGCTTTGCGCCTGAACATGGGCTCCGCTTTGCAGCAGCATAACCAAGAAAAGCACCACTCCGAAGAGGACAGATAGGGCGGGATTCCTGCGCATACGCATCTCCTAAAGCTTCAATCCGACACTTCTAGTCTGCCCGAACATCCTCTCACAGACAAAATTAGACGATAATAACTACCTTTATTGTATAAGTTTACCCAAAACCATACATGAATACAAGGCACAAACCCATCTTTGCGCCGAAACTAAAGAGGCTACTCGCCTAAAGAGTGACCAACCGCTTCTCCACCGCCTGGATGCGCCCATGCCCGGCGGGGAGCAGCTTCTTATACAGTTCCAGCGCGGCTTGCAGTTCGGCGCGGGCCTCGTCTGCCCGGCCCAGGTCCTGCAGCACCACGCCCAGGTTGGTATGAATATTGGCGGCATCCAGGACCGGAGCGGAATACACCTTCGCCGCGATTTCCCGGGCACGCTTCAGCACCTGAACGGCTTCCTCCAAGCGGCTTTGCTCGCGCAAGATCAACCCCAAACCGTTCAATCGCCCTGCGACACGCGGGTGAGCTTCTCCAAAGGCGGATTCTTCCACAGCCAATGCCTGGCGGGTGTGCTCCTCGGCTCCGACCAGGTCGCCCATGCCCTGTAACACTCGCCCAAGGTTGGCGTGCGCCAGGGCCGTATTGGGATGGTCGGGCCCCAGCACCGCCGTGTCCATGGCCAGGGCCCGCTCGCAGGCCGTACGAGCCCCGGTCAGATCACCCGACTGGCGCAACACTTCGGCCAGGTTCTTGATCAGCACCGCCACGGTGGGGTGGTCTTTGCCCAGAGCCGCCTCGCAGACATGCAAAGCGTGGTCCAGCGAAATGCGCGCCGCCATTAACTTTCCCTGCATCTGCATAATCGCGCCGATATTGCCATACACCAATCCAACACTGAGATGGCCTGGGCCATGCCGCTTCTGGAAAATAACCATTGCCTGATTGAACGCGCTGAGCGCATCCTCGTAGCGGCGCAGCATTTGGAGCGTATGACCCAGATTGTTCCACAAAGCGCCGGTGAGCGGGTGGAATTTTCCATAAGAGGCCACGAAAATTTCCAACGCTCGGCGGGTGGCCGTTTCTGAAGCAGCCAGCTCGCCCCGCGCGCGCAATATTTCGGCCAGGTTGGCCAGATCGCGCCCCACGGAGGGGTGTTGGGAGCCAAAGCAAGCTTCATCCACCCGCAGGGCTCGCTCGGCCAGCGCCTGGGCTCCAGTCAAATCGCCTACCGCCAGGAGAGTGATGGCCAGATCGATCGCGTCTCGCCCCACCGAAGGATGCTCCGCGCCGCGGAAATCCTCGTCTTCCTGCAACGCCAGACGGTGATAGATGACGGCCTGGTCGGGCAGGCCCAAGTCGCGCAGCACGCTGGCCAGGTTGTTGGCAATTACCGCGCGCAGCGGCTGGCCGGGCGGCAGCAGCGGCTCGGCAACCTCCCAGGCGCGGCGCAACAACGGCAGAGCTTCATCCGGATCGCCCTCATCCTGCCAGAGCTGCCCCAGGGCGTTCCAATCCCGCAGCAGAGCCTGTTCGGGAGATGACGCCTCGCCCTCATCCACCGCCAACGCAAATTCAATCCAGCGGCGGGCTTCCTTGAACTCTCCCATCTCGCGCAGCAGACTGCCCAGGTGACAACGAGCCTCGGCAAGCAATGTAGGATTGTCGCAAGTCTCCAGTCTGCTCACGGCCCGCTCCATCAGACGGCGGGCGGCGGCAAAATCGCCCAGGGTTTCTTGCGCCACGCCCAAAGCCAGCCACAACATGGGGTCATCGGCCTGTTGGGCAATTTCTTCCAGCGCCGCCCAGTGCGGGCGCAGGGTCACGGGGGCGCTCCCAGCCTGAATCTGTTGGACCAGGTGGGCCAGTTCGAGAGGTTGGGGCGGCCCGAGAAGTTGTTCTTGAAGAAGCGCAAGGGATTCGGTCATCTACATCCTTTCTAGCAGCGTGATCAACCCGGCCCCGGCAGTGTGACTTGCCAGCAGGCTCCAATCGGCTCGCGCCGCCAGCAGGGCCTGAAGCTGGAACAGAACGCCACGCTTTTCATCCAGCGCCTGGGCTGCCTCCAACAAAGGGAGAACGTCTGCGGTCAGATCACCCGCGAGATGGGTGATGCGCCCATCCTCGGGCAGCGCGCCCAAGGCTGCCGCTGCCGCGCGGGAGGCAAGCCCAGATTCACCGGAGAGGGGGGTTAAGGGCTGCAAACGCGCCTCGGGGGGCAAGTTGTAACGACCTACGGCGGCTGGGCCGCCCAGAAGCACAGCAGCGGCTTGATCTCCACCAAACTGGCAAATGACCGCCAATTCCATTTTTCCATCCGCCAGGGCAGCGCAAACCTGTTGCAAAACAAAATGATCCAACAGCGGCGCGGCAGGCCAATCGAAAACGGGCAAACCAGGGTCTGCCTGGGTGTCTGGGGCATCGAGACGGTGCAGCACATCGATGCGCTGGGGGCGCAACCCAACGCTGCTGCACAAAGACGCGATTGGATCATTGGTAGAGGGCATCAAAAGAGAGGCAAAACAATACGCTTCAGACATACCCTGATTGTATGCGAGGTACGTAACTTTTGGAAGAAAGAAGCGTCATATATAATGTGATATTGGGATCATTCCACCAACGAACCAAAGGGGTTGGATCAAAGGAAGAGAACAATGCCGAGGAAACCGATTGCTGTACGCGCGATTATTGAAGACAGCAGGGGTGGGCTGGTTTTCATCAAGCGGACGCGCCCAGGCGCGCCGGTTTATTGGGTTGCTCCCGGGGGAGGCGTGGAAGATGACGACCCGGATTTGCAATCAGCGCTCCACAGAGAGTTGAAAGAGGAACTGGGGGCGATCATCAGGGTCAAACAGCCTGTCTTGAAACTCGAGGACAACCGAGGCATCAGAACTTTATATTACACGTGCACACTGATTGAAATGCGCCCTGAAGAGCGCTGCGGTCCCGAGTTTGATGACCCTGGCAACGGCGTGTATGAAATCGAAACGATTTCCAATACGCCCAAGACACTGGCAGGGCTCAACATCAAACCAGACGCCCTCAAAAGATTCCTGATTCGCACCGCCGAACAGCAGATCAGCCAACGAACTATTCAACTTCAAGAGATGGCTCCCGCGCCTGTCGGATAAGCACGGTCAGAGCAGTAGCGACGCGCATTCAAGGTTCATGCGAGTTGCCACTGGCATCGCAGTGTCCATTCATCGGGCCAGAATCCACGCGACCACGCTGGCGGTATCTTGGAGGTCTTGCACCGCATGGTCGGCGCCCAACGCCAACAATTCAGCCGGGCTGAATTCACCCGTGGCGACGCCCAACACACGCGTTCCGTGTAGTTTGCCGCCATGCACATCCCCTTGCGCATCGCCCACAACAACCACCTGTTGCCCGTCCAAATGAGGTCGCCCGGCACGTATCTCGCCCAGTCCGCGCGCCATCACCTGGGCTTTATCGGGCAGTCCATCGGCGCAGACAAACCAACGCCAGGCAAAACCCGCCAAACCCGCAGCCCTCAGCTTAGCCAACGTGCCGGCGCGCAGATTGCCCGTGAAAACGCCCAACTCCACCTCGGGCCGGGCTGAAAGCGCCGCCAATAGTTCGGGCACGCCCGGGCAGGCTTGGGTGGCGCCGGCCTGAGTCAACTCTTCCTCTAAAATTTTTGGGTAGACTTGCAGCGCCCGTTTGACAATCTCCGTGGCGGCTTCGTGGTTCACCCCGGCTGCCGTCAGTATATCGCTCAATACGCCGGGATCTGTCTTGCCGGCCAGCGAATAGCCCGGCGGCGGCTCCACCGGACGATAGGCTTGCGCCAGGCAGCGCAGCAGGGCGGACTTCCCCGCGCCGCCGGTGGTCAGCAAGGTGCTATCGACATCGAACAAGACAATGGGCATGGCTCACATTCCCCGCGCGGCATTGATCCAATCGGCCAGCAGGCCGTATGCGGTGGTTTCGGGACCAGGGTCGCTTTCCACAATCCCCAAACCCGGCAGGGTGTCCAACTCGAACTGCACGTATGAACTGGTCCCGCTGATGCTGTACAAGGGAGAACCAGCCGAGACACGCTGGGGCTCAACCCGCCCCACCAGGACACCATCTTCGCGGCGGGCCGAGCAGACCAGCTTCCAGCGTTGGCCGTCTGCCAGAGCCTCTTGCAACATCTCGGGCGTGATTCCGCGGATGCCCTCCCGCTGTACCTGCTGAGGTTTGAGCGGCTCGCCCATGACAACCGTCGCCAGGGCGGCCACCTTGATGGCGGCATCCCAGCCGTCAATATCGGCACTGGGGTCGGTCTCGGTGATACCAATCGACTTGCCATAGGCCACGGCTTCTTCAAACGTGCTGCCCTGCTCCATCAATTCCAGCAGCAGGTTGGTGCATGAGTTGAGTATGCCCACAAAGCCATGCAGTTCGGCGGCGGGTAACGGTCCGCGGAACAGCGAGAAGATGGGCGCGCCGTCCATAACGGCCGATTCAAACAGGAAGCGGCGGCCTTTCTCCAGGGCCAGGCGGGGGAGCAGGTCGAAGCCGTGGACGACCGGACCCTTGTTGGCGGTAATGGCATGCATCCCGGCTTCCAATCCAGCGCGCAGATAATCGATGGCGGGCTGGCCGGTGTGATGGTTGACCGGGGTGTTTTCAAAGAGCACATCCGCCGGGCAGGCGCGAATGAATTCGAGCGTGTCGATCGGAGCCGGTTGAACTGAAAGCATGTCCAGGCTTTGGCCCTGCTCCAACAATTCCACGGCGCGGGCCAGGTCGAGCCCGGCGGGGTCAATGGCCCGCCCATGCCGCCCAGTGGTGATGCCGTTCACCTGAAAGGTCAGCCCATACTCGTGGGCCAGCAAATCACGTTTGCGCAGCAGCAGCCGAGCAAAAGCCTGGCCCACGTTGCCAAACCCAACCAGAACCATACGCATATGAGTCATAAGAACACCTCTTCGGAGATTAGGCACTACTCAGCCAGCGGTGGAAGAGGCGGGGGCTCATCTCACCTTCTGAGAAGTTGCGGAAATGATTATACCGGTGGCCAGGGAAAGTGGCGGCGAGAGTCGGGTGGCGGAGGGAAGATGCCGATTTGGCGCAAATTTTGGGCGCGCAGAGCCAGCGCTGCCAGTTCCGCCTCTTGAATGTGGCGAAGCAGCTTCTCACGCAGGGGAGCGCCTTCGGCCAACAGTTGATCCAGGCGGGCCAGGTCCGCCAGCAAATCAGCGGGGATGGGCTGCCCGGCAAAATCCCACACTACGGTGCGGAGCTTATCTTCGCTGTGGAAGCACAGTCCGTGATCAATCATCCACAAGTGCCCGTCTTCGCCTTTGAGGATATGCCCGCCTTTGCGATCCGCATTGTTGGTGATCAAGTCAAACACCGCCATGGGACGCAGCCGGGCGCGGTCGTCTTCGGTGAAGTTGAAGTAATGATATTCGGGGTCGTGGTTGATGAACAACTGCACCGACCCGGCCCCCAGCGGCCCTTTGGCGCGGAAAATTGTCGGCGGGATCAGCTCCCATCGCAGGGCCTGGCTGAGCAGATACGCCGCTACCTCACGGTGCGCCAGGCTGCGCGGGGGAAAATCCCATAAGGGCTGCTCACCGCGCAAAGGCTTATAGACAACCGGATATTCCACCGCTTCGGCCACAATGACGCCAAGAAAGGTGTAGTTGGAGCCGCTTACAAACTGGCCTTGCAGCGAAAACTCCCCATGCCGCAAGGCCGCCCGGATACTCGCATGATCCATAGTAATCTAGTGCTTATACCCGTTACGCTTGGGGCAAAAATGGCCGCTCGGCTCCATCGGCTGCCCACAGTAAGGGCAAATCGGCCGCCCACGCCCCGAGACTTCCAGGCCCCAGCGGGACATGGCGTGGAGTTGGCTGCGGCTGCACCAGTAGCGCACCTCACTGCCGGCTGGCTCGCCGTCCTCCGGTTCCTCGCTGCCCGAATCCAGCACCTCGCGGGCCAAAATCATGACCCGGTCGGTGTCGCGATCATAGCCCAGCGCCAGCTCGCCCACCCGGAAAAGCGGGTCGACAGGCGGCTGAATGCGCATGTGGACCTCTTCGAAGTCTGAAGTGGTCTCGTCCAGTTCGGGGAAGCGGCTGCGAAGTTCCAACAAGAATTCTTCTACCCCCAGCGCCAGGGTTTGGATCTGCAATTTCTCAACAATCAAGGTAACCACCTGATCGCCTTGCACGCCCTGAATGTAAAAAACACGCTGACCGGGCTGTCCAATTGCGTCAGTGGTAATATGGTCTACCGGATTTAATTCGATCTCTACGCGAGCCATGCGCGCTCTCCTTTATCGATACTGTAAATCATTCAGCGAAGGTGAAGGGGGCCACCCTCTGAGCAGTGACTCGATTTCTTATAGTATACCAGTTACTCCAAGCGCATTCCCGTCCAGGTGACTCCGTGTACAAGGGAGCCGCGGTATTCTTCGCCCAACAGGTGAGGCAGCAGGGCTGCCAGGGCTTCGGGCGAACCACTGGTAAAAAAGCGCACCTGGGGTGAGTGACCATCCTCTGGCTGGATGCCCTTGACCGCCAGCACCCTGGCGGTTTGACGGGCCACGGCTGGGGCAGGGTCGATAACGCGCACATCCGGGCCGGTGATCTCTTGGATGAGGGGAATGACAAAGGGGTAATGCGTGCAGCCCATCACCACGGTATCCATGCCGCGCTCCAGCATCGGGTGGAGCGCCTTCTCGAGGATGGCGCGCGTATCAGGCCCATCCAGATCGCCCTGCTCCACCTGCTTCACCAGACCCAGACAGGTGTCCTGGAGCACCTCTACGCCGCGGGCAAAGCGTTCGATGACCGAGGCATACAACGCGCCCTGGAAGGTGGCGGGGGTGGCCAGCACGCCGACCACGCCGCTGTGAGTGTTTTCGGCAGCGGGTTTGACGGCTGGTTCCATGCCTACAATGGGAACCTGGGGGAAGGTGGCCCGCAGATAATGCAATGAAGCGGCAGAAGCGGCATTGCAAGCCACCACAATGATCTGCGCGCCACGGTCGAGCAAAAAACGAACCACGGCCTCGGAAAAGCCGCGCACTTCGGCCAATGTACGTGGGCCATAAGGCACGTGGGCCTGGTCAGCCAGGTACAGCACCGGGAAACGCGGCAGCTCAGCGCGGATGGCGCGCAGCACCGACAGTCCTCCCACGCCCGAATCAAAAATGCCAATCATGGCGAGAATTATACCCCTTCTGCGAAAGCAGTCTCGGGCGAAGGGCGCCCGTCAGTCCCTATGCGCAGGCCTGGACGAAGGCGCGGAACAACGCGCGGGCGTGTTCGTGCTCTTGCAACCATTCTGGATGCCATTGCACCCCCACGCCAAAGGGATGATCCGTTAGTTCCACCGCTTCTACCAGCCCATCACTGGCGTGGCCGGCCACTTTCAAGCCCGGCGCAATGCGCAAGAGGCCTTGATGGTGCAAGCTGTTGACTTTGAACTCCGTGCCGCCCATCACCCGGGCCAGGCGGCTGTCTGGGTCCAGGCGCAGGCCATGCGCCAGCATGTTGCGCGGAATGTCGGGATACCAATCATGCCGTTGTTCTTTGCTGTATTGATCGGCAATATCGGTATACAGGCTACCGCCCAAGGCTACGTTCATCGATTGAATACCGCGGCAAATGCCAAAGAAGGGCTTGCCGCGTTCCGCGCACCACCGGACCAGGGTCAGGTCCAGTTCATCCTGCTCGGGATCCACATCGTACACACGCGGGTGCGGCTCACCAGCGAAGCGCCCCGGATCGATATCCGCGCCACCGATAATCAGCACGCCGTCCACGCGATCAAACACGCCGCGCATTTGCTCTTGCGATAGGCCCAGAGGAATGAGCACAGGCAAAGCCCCGGCCTGTTTGAGAGCATTGATATATGAGCAAGGTGTGGTGACCGCGTCGCCCTGGCCTTGTTTGCGGGTAATACGCCCGGTGGTCAAACCGATGAGTGGAGCCATACGGATCAGCCTTTCATTAATAGGATTCAAGCGGAGGATAAGCGAAAAAGGGCGCAGTTATAAAAAACTGCACCCTCGGGTCAACGAACTTGCGCCCAAACCGGGAGGAGAGGGAATCTTCTCTCGGGAGCGTGCGACGTGGATCTTAGAAACGCTGCTTGAGGCGAGCGCTCTTGCCCGTGCGGCCACGGAGGAAGAACAAGCGAGCGCGGCGAACCTTGCTGTGCCGTTCCACCACCACGCGGTCGATGCGCGGGGAGCGGGTCAAGAAGGTGCGTTCCACGCCGATGCCATTGCTGGCCAGGCGGCGAACGGTGAATGTGGAGCTGACGCCGTTGTTCTTGGTGAACAGAACGGTGCCCTTGAACTCCTGAATGCGCTCGCGGTTACCTTCTTTAATTTTCACGTGCACACTCACCACATCACCGGGTCGCAGAGCCGGGATATTGGGGTTCTCGGGGGCATCCAAAGATTTCAGAATGTCGGTCATGGCTTACCAATCCTTCTCAAGATTTCTTACCGCTCCGCTTGCGAAGCAGTCCAATAGCAACAAAAATCGCCCTTCGGCGCGGGGCAGGATTATAACACGCCTTTCCGGGGGCGTAAAGGACTTGCGGAAATTTCCCTGAAAACAGGGTAAAATCGGGACGGGATCGCCCAACCCAGGGCAAGTCAAAATCTTATGGCCAAATCAACCGGAAAAATTCGCGCAGCCGAATTATACACCAACCTGGAGCAAATCAGCCGGGCAAAATCGCATTCCGAAGATGCCGATGATGAACCGCTCGATCTGTCAGCCGTGGCCAACCTGCCCATCCGCCTGGCACAGGACACCAGCAAGACGCTGCGTATGAAGAAATTCCGCGCCCAGTTGTTTCATCAGTGGCTGGCGCAAACCTTTGAGCCCTGCCGCGCGGCAGATATCGGCGGCGGCAAAGGCCTGATCAGCTATCTGTTACGCCAAAGCGGCTGGGACCCGGTGGTCATCGATCCGTTCGACCAGCCCCTGCCGGACAAATACAAAGACATTGTCCACGAGCGCAGGGTGAAGATTCCTCCGGCAGACCGCGTGGCGCGAATCACCGCAGAATTCGAAGTGGAACATGCCGAAGGGTTCGATCTGCTCATTGGGATGCACGCGCATGGATGCAACGCAAAGATCATCGACGCCGCCGCCAAATATGGCTGTGGATTTGTCTTGTTTCCTTGCTGCGTCATCGACGAGCCCTTCTACCCTCGTCTGGGGGTGCACTGGCTGGAAAGCCTGGCCGATTACGCCTTATTCAAGCGGCTGGATATCTTTCCTTTCCGGTTGAATTTCAAGGGCCAAAATATCGGTCTTTGTCACGTGGGTACGTGCCGGATAAAAACTTAGCGTCTACTCGCCGAAGCCGGGGAAGCGCGCCGCCTCATCCCTGGCGCGAGACACCGGAAACCGTAAGCCAAACCTTGCAAACGGCCAACAGAATCTTGGCAAATCGCATGACAAAGACATCTCATCGGTATAATGGGATTGGGAGACATCATCTATTAGTAATGGCTACCAAACTAACCTTTTCAATCATGACCCACATGGCGACGCTGACGACCAGGCTGGAAGATTTTCTGGCTCAGTACGCCAAGTCGAAATCCGTGGATGCCAGCCTGGTTGCGTTGGATTATGCGACCGGGTGGCAGGAGTTTGTGCGCAACGCCATTCACGGATCCAACCTTCATGTTTCGGAAGTGGGATCCACCTGGTTGAACGACTTCATCGCGATGAACGCGCTGCGGCCATTTCACGTTAGCGAAGTGAAAAATATGGGTGGAGCGGGCGCTTTTGCCCCCGGCTTGTGGAAGATTGGCGTGAACGCGGATCAAAATATCTTTGCCATCCCGTGGATGACCGACATTCGTTTCGTCTATTACCGGCGCAGCCAGCTTGCTCAAGCAAAGATCGACCCCGAGATTGCCTTCTCAACCATCGAACAGTTTGACCAAACCATGCAGGCCTTGCAAGCCTCCGGAGGCATGCCCCCCTTGGCGCTGCCCACCCAAAAATCTCACCTCACCCTGCACAACCTGGGCATGTGGATTTGGAGCGTTGGCAAAGACTATCTGGACGAAAGCGGCAAGCGCGTTCTGCTCATGGAGCCGGATGTGCAAAACGCCATGCGAGCGTACTTTAACCTGGGGCGTTTCCTGACCCCGGGTCTGCGAAAACTGGCCGACCAGGAAAGCGACGCCGCTTTTATTGAGGGTCGCGCCGCGGTGGCGCTGGCTGGCCCCTGGATGCTCAACCGGATCAGCGACTCCAACGAATTGGCCGGAGATACTGGCATTGCCATCCCGTTCCAACAACCCTACATGGGCGGCTCCAGCCTGGTCATTTGGAAAAATGTGATTCGAGACCGAGAATCAGCGGAATTGGTGAACAATCTGGCCAGCCGCGAGAATCAAGCTGCGTTCGCCCATGTCGCCGGCCAGCTTCCGGCCAGAATGGATACTTTGGACAATTTCCCTCTGCCCGACCCATCCTTCCGGCCCGTGATCGACCGGGCTTTCCAGAACGGACGAACGCTCCCCAATCTGCCTTTGTGGGGCATGATTGAAGAGCGCATGGTCAATTCCCTTGCGCGGGTGTGGGCCGATTTGATGGAAAAGCCCGAATCCGACGCCGGCGAGGTATTAAATCAGCATCTCAAGCTGCTGACCAATCGACTGAACCTGGTGCTTTCGAACAGCTAGACCCGTTCGAGAATGACCGCCGTGCCGTAAGCCAGCACCTCAGTAACGCCGTCCATCACCTCGGTGGCGTCGTAGTGAACACCAATGATGGCGTTGGCGCCAATTTCTTCGGCATGCTGGATGAGCAGGTGGTAGGCTTCTTCACGCGCGTTTTCGCACAACTCGACGTAAGTGTTGATGCGCCCGCCGAAAAGCGTTTCGATACCACCGACAAAGTTACCCACCACGCTGCGCGAGCGCACGGTGATGCCGCGCACCACGCCTAAGTAACGAGCAATGCGATATCCTTCAAAGCCAAATCCTGTTGTGACGAGGTTGTGATCCATTTCATTCTCCTTGGTTTTCACCGGGTTCGGGACAAGTCGTTGTTAAGACAGTGAGCAGCAAAGTCGCTCACTGTGCCTCCAAAATAATCCGTTAGGATGTTGATTTTAACGTAACTACTCAGGGAAATTCCCCAATTTGACGTGTTTGGCCTCTTTCACCAAAGGGCTGAGCAGTAACATTTTAACAACATATACGCAAACCATTGGTAAAGGTCGCGGGCCTGCCAGCGTCTGTCGGCCAAATTTCATCCCTTCCAGGCAAGGTGTAAGGTTTTTCCAAGCTTTTTTGCTAGACCTGCATCCAGGCAGACTATATAATACGAGTAGCTAATCGCGCCAAAGGTGGAAAGCATCAATTTTCTCAACGTTGGGGAATAGCTACAAATACGAATAGGGTGATAACTCTAGAAGCGCAGAATTTAGTTTTCTCCGCTCCGTTTGAGGTAACACCGAACAGGTTCACGACTATGGGCTGGTTGTGAGAACTTGCCATGAAGAATTTTTCGATGGGAACACGCTTATATTTATTAGCGACATGGTCTGTGGGCGCTGTTCTGATCGCATGGAATTTTTTTCAGCTCAAACTCGAAACCCCGGATTTTATCTTGTTGGTTTTCTTGCTGGCTGGCGCATGCTTTTCCCAGATTTTCAAAGTTGAAGGAACAACCGACCGGTCCCATTACGCAATAAGCTTTGTCTTTTACGCTTTCACCTTTATGCGCATGGGCGTGCCGGCCACCATCCTGGTCATCATAATCTCCAACATCGCGGAGTGGTTGTGGCACAGGCCGCCCTGGTTCATCAGCTTCTTCAATATTTGTTGTTACGTGATTGCCATTCAAGCCACTGCCGTGGTGTACACCCTCCTCAATCCCAGCGGCAACCTGCAAACCTGGGGGAGTGTAGTGGCCACCCTGGTGGCTTTCCTGGTATACAACCTGGTCAATCACTTGATGGTGGGCACCATCATTTGGATGGCGCGGGGAGAATCCTTCTCTAAATCGGGGATTTTCGACTGGCTGCCTCTGACGGTGGATCTGACCATGCTGGTGATGGGCGCGAGCTTAAACTATGTCTGGAATTACAATCCCTTCGCCATCCTGTTGTTTGCCATCCCACTGTATTTGATCTACAGCACCCTGCGCGTACCGGCCCTGCAGCGGAAAGTGGACATTGATCAAAAGACGGGTATCTACAATCAAGAATTCTTTGTGCAGCAGTTCCACAACGAAATGGTGCGCGCCAATCGTTACGACCGCCCGCTGACCGTAGTCATGGCCGACCTGGACCTGCTGCGGAATGTCAATAACACGTACGGCCATCTGGCCGGAGACGTGGTGATCAAGTCGGTAGCAAAGATCATTCAAAAATCAGTGCGTGAATACGACATTGTTGCACGATTTGGTGGGGAAGAGTTTGGCGTATTGATGCCTGAAACCTCGCCCGAAGTGGGCGCGTTGCGCGCGGAAACCATTCGTAAAGCCGTGCAAGATTTTGAGTTTCATCTTCCCACCAGCGATGAAATTGTTAAAGTAACCATTAGCCTGGGGGTTGCCGGGCGCGAAAACAATGAACAGTCATGCGAAGAAATCCTGCACAACGCGGACACGGCCTTATATCAATCCAAAGCGATGGGCCGAAACTACACGCACGCCTCGCTCAACCACAATGTAGTATCGGTCAGTAAAAGCCAAGACCGGATCCAAATATCCGAACCAGACGAATCGCGAACGGAAACCATCGACCTCGCCGAGATGTACAAAGCCGCTCAGGCTGGATTCCACCGTACTGATTCTGCCAGCGAAAACAAGCTAGAATAACAGGCTTACGCCCCGTGCGATGTCACGGGGCGGTCCTTGAATCAACGCCACTCCCGGCAGGCAAGAGAATCCGAGCCTCATCAACCAAGTTCTCAGCAATTTAATATGCAACTGCAACGCTATTCGCATTCGCGCGTATTGAAATCGCCAGGGCGATATGTTAAAATCTGATCAGGAACTATCTTCTTTATTACCAAAAAAAGATTTATTAATTACTTTTCGAGACCCATTTCTGGCAAAACCATTCCAGGAAAAGGGGGAGGCTTGATGAAACACTTCTTTAAAAGTACTTATCTGATCCTCAGCCTACTGGTAGTGATGAACCTGCTCTCTCCGGCCATTTTGTTCCCCGGCACGGCTGGCCCCATCCAAGCTCATGCACTGGTGGTCAATGCCGCCCCCGACGAAGAAGTGCAGGTCATCGTTCAGTTTCAGCCAGGCGCGAAGAACATCGCGCGAGTGGCAGAAAGCTACGGGGGAAAGGTTTTGACTACGCTGGACATCATCCACGCGGTCACCGTGGCGATGACCGCCGAACAGGCTGTGCGACTCAGCACCCATCCTTCCGTAAAGTGGGTGAGCCCGGATGCCCCCATGCAGTCCACCGCCTGTCCACAATGTGTGGATACATCCAGGCTGGCCAGCGCTTACATCGACGCGATCAACGCCAATGACATTTGGAATACCTCGCCGTACATCCAAGGCAAAACCGTGGGCGTGGCGGTCATCGACAGCGGCATCAATCCCAACGGCGACCTGTACACCCAATCGGGAGCCAACCGGCTAGTTGCCAACGTGCGCTTCAACTCGGATTACAACCAGAGCACGTCTGACGGCTATGGTCATGGCACGCACGTGGCCGGCATTCTGGCGGGCGATGGCAGTGAGTCCAACGGCAAATATATTGGCGTGGCCCCCCTGGCCAATATCATCGATGTCAAGGTCAGCAATGACAATGGCAGCGCCCGAATGACCGACATTGTCGCCGGGCTGGAATGGGTACTCAAAAACAAGAATGTCTACCGCATTCGCGTGGTTAATATCTCGCTCAACAGCACAGTGGCTGAGTCTTATCACACCAGCCCGCTGGATGCGGCAGTGGAAATCCTGTGGTTCAACGGGATTGTGGTGGTAGTTTCGGCTGGCAATTACGGCAGTGGCGCCATTTACCCACCCGCCAACGATCCCTTTGTCATCACAGTGGGCGCCACCGACGACCGGGGCACCGGCAGCGTCGCAGACGATACCATCGCGTCCTTCTCCGCCTACGGCACAACCGAGGGCGGGGCCGTCAAGCCTGAGATCGTGGCCCCTGGCCGGAACATCACTGCCCGGCTGGTGAACATGAACATGGGCCTGCCCGCCGCACACCCAGCCAACATCGTCAACAACCAATACTTCCGCATGTCGGGCACCTCGATGGCTGCTCCGATGGTCAGCGGCGCGATTGCCATGCTGCTTCAAGACGAGCCCAGTCTGAACCCCGATCAGGTGAAATATCGCCTGATGGCGACGGCCAACAAATCCTGGCCAGGTTACAATGCGTCCAAAGCCGGCGCGGGCTATCTGGATGTGGCTGCGCTGGTCAAGGGCGCCAGCAACCAGGCCGCAAACACCGGGCTCAAACCCAGCGCTCTGTTGACAACGGGCTCGAATCCGATCTCATTCGGCAGCGTGGGTTGGAATTCGGTTGGCTGGAACAGCGTGGGGTGGAACTCCGTCGGGTGGAACAGTGTAGGCTGGAACTCCGTCGGATGGAACAGCGATTACTGGGAATAAGAAGAAGTCCTTATTCGTAGAAAAAAGCGGCGCAAATGCGCCGCTTTTGATTTTCTCAATCTACTCGCTGATAGACGCGCCCTTCGGGATCCTCGTAGACCAGCCGCCAATCCTTCAACCAATCCGGGTCAGTCAAGTAAGCCGGGTAATCCCGGGCTACTCCCAGCCAGGGTGTCTGGAAAATCACCAGGAAATCGGCGCGGCGAGATTGGGTGGTGGAGTTGGTGAAACCCGGTCCATACGCATAGTAGGGCAAACCATTCTCCACCCACACCACCGAGTCGCGCACATTTTGATGGATGTAGTCATAAGCGCTAAAATAACCGCTTGTGCCCACGGCCTCACGGAATTGGTCATAAAGCACGATTTCATTCTTGGGACGATACTCCAACGCCTCGCGCTGAGTCCACAGGATGCCGCCGGTGAGGGCCAGCGCCGCCAGCCCAATTGCCCCCGCCAACACCACACGCCGCTGGATAACGGCATATAGCTTCTCGATCCAGGGCGCCACCCAAACCACGGGCATGAGAAACAGGAAAGCGAGCACGGTGAGGCCAAAGCGCCAATTGATTTCCGCGGGGCGGAGCGTGTCTTGATAAAAACCGGAGGCAGGACTGAGGGCGAATCCAGCCAGCACCAGGAAGAAAGCAAATACCAGCGAGGGAGATACCCATCGCCGGACAAAGGCCAGAAGCAACGTGACCGTGAAAATGACCAGCGCCGCGTAGAGCGTGCGGGGAATGTGCTCCAACAGATAGGGATTGGTGAGGTTGGCAGCAATACTCAACTGCTGGTGCGCCATCACCTCCGGCGAGAACAGGTAGCCTTGCGCCAGCAGGTTGCGCCCCACCCACAACAATCCCGGAAGGATCAGCAGCACATAAACGGCCCAGGCTCGCAGCTTGAACGAATCAGTCCTCAGGCACTGCCACAGGAAGAGCAACCAGAGCGGCAGGGCCACGAACAGGCTGTTGGGCTTGGTTGCCAGAGCAATCATGGTGGTCAGAGCCAGCCCCAATGGAGACACCAGCCGCGCATTGCTCTGGGGGCCAATGGGCGCATGCAGCAGCACTGCCAACAAAGCCGCGCCCAAGAATAGATCATTTTTTCCGATGGTGAAGAACAAAAACTTAAACATCCACCAAAAGTTCGGTTCCAGCTCGGGGAAAAAACCGCTGACCATGACCAAACCGGACAGGAACAAGGTCAATCCACTGGATAATCCACTGTAGCGGCGCAGAAGCAACCAGAAGGTGAGAACGAAGTACAGGCAGGTCAGGGCATGGGCCGCGCCAAAGCCAAAACCGTTGCGCAGCAGCAGCGCTGGAAGCGCCAACAAGGATTCATATCCAAAAGGATACTCGCCATAAGAGATCGACAGATCCAATGCCGAGCCGCTGCGCACCATCTCCAGGGCTTTGGGCAGGTGATAAATACCCGCATCCCAATGCAGGCTCTCACTAACCGGGGAATAGGGCCAGCGCGCCACCGGAAGCAGGATCAAGAGAACAATGAGAGCCGCGCCAGCAATTCCGAGTGTCCAGTCCAGCGCAGAACGCTTCTCGGGGGGGCGGGCAAACAGGCCATTAAAAAACGCTTCACTGGAGCGCCAATAGGCCCAGGCCATCGCTACAAACACGGCGCTGGTCAATACCGCTGCCGGCACGGGGCGATACAAACCCGCCAGTCCCAGCACCTGACCCGAAAAAATGACCGCATACAGCAAGGCCAGGGTGAGGGTGTAAACTACACGAGTCAAGGCGTGTGGCAAAGAGAAAAATTTCATGCGCATCCAACATGGAGAAGATGGCGTTATTATAACGTCAGTCCCGTCCGGAGGAAGCCACGGCTTGAGCGATTCGCGGGAACGGGATGCAATCCGTATATTGGGGCTTCAACGGCAAACAACCAAGACCCACCTCAGGGTGCAAGGGTCAGAGTGGGGGTGGGCGTAAGCGTGTGGGTGATTGTGGGAGTGGGGCCGGGGGCAGAAGGCGTTGGCGGTGGACCGGGGGGGGATG
>CAYOHX010000052.1:0-32406 GCA_964403875.1 uncultured Anaerolinea sp.
AATATTACTCAATAACTTGGCGAGAAAACCACTTAGGTTTTAAGGAATTCGGGCAGGATAAAATCGCCTGCGAGGGGGAAACCGCCGCGCACAAACAAGCCGTCTGTATTAGCCGAGGCGACCCATTCGCATTTTATCCCCAGCCAGTCGGGATTGAAACCAAAGTAGAGCGTGTCCGCGCCAGGGAAGTGGAGGTGTGGCAGAATCTCCGTGAAAGTGACTTGCCCGGCAGCGCATATATCCAACAAGCGCAGCACATTGTCTTCCTGCTCGGCGATCACCAGGATATCCCTGCCGGGAACACCGTATAGGTGATTGGCGTGCTCGGCCAGCAGATGAAAGGCCTGGATCGGCGCGGCGTTGAGGCAGTCGAGTCGACTGGAAAATCCTTCGCGGCGAAAAAGCAGGTCCCAAACTCGAGTGTTTTCCAGTGACAAAGGTTCCAGTGGGGGTGCGCTGGCCTGGCTTGAAAGGCGCAGGCTGGGGACCTGATCGAAGATGCGCCGGAAACCAAAGCGAGGGTAAAAATCCAACACCGATGCGTTGGCGCACAGGAACATGGGCGTATCTGGATATTCCGCCAGGATGGTTTCCATCAGGCGGCGGCTGAGGCCCTGCCCCCGGCACTCCGGCCGGGTAGCCACCGCGCCGATCTGAAGCCAGGTCTGCCGCTGTCCGTCAATGACCAGTTCCATGCGGTAGATGGCTGCGCTGGATAGAAGCTTTTCGCCTTCCGCGAGCGTATATACGGTGTAATCTGGCGTCCACCAGCCGCGAGCGTACCAAGGCTCGAAGGTGAATCCGAACACCGAGGCAATCAAATCGTCGAAGGAGCGTTTTTCTGCTGGGGAGGAAGATGAAAGAATGCGTTGAAGCTGCATGGGTTCTATTCTAATAGAACCACGACCGAATGGTAATGAATCAGCGGATGAAGAAAGTCCCCATTTCTGAAGTGCTGGTGAGGTGGCAAGCGCCCTCATCAATACCAATTCGGGCTTGTTCCACTACAGCCTGAATAATGGTCCAGGATGTTGATATAATCCGGCTTATGGAAGAGCCCTTTGTGCCCCCGCTCGATTTCGATGACCTGTACCGATGTTTTGCCGCGCCCATTGCCGAGTTGGATTGCGGCCAAAAGTGCGCCCCGCACAATCCCAACGGAAAGCCCTTCTGCTGTGACATCTGCCACGCCGTGCCGGTAGCCTATCGCCCCGAGTGGTCCTATTTGCGCGAGCGCACCGATTTGTGGCACGCATGGCGCGGTGATGAATGTCAGGCCGGGGAGCCTTTTGACCCGGCGGAAGTGTGGGCTGAGACTCCGGAGCACATGCAGCTGCTGGCTTGCAAGGGTCCTGCCCACTGCCAGCGAGAATTCCGCTCAATAAGCTGCCGTCAGTTTCCTTTCTTCCCTTACATTACTGCCGATTCGCGTTTCCTGGGGTTGGTCTACGAATGGACCTTTGAAGAAGTGTGCTGGGTGATCAGCAACTTGGGCGCGGTTACGCAGCGTTATCGCAGTGAGTTTGTGCGCTTCTATGATGATATCCTGGCGAAGTGGCCAGATGATTTTGAAAGCTATGCTGCCCATTCTGAAGAGATGCGCGAAGAATTTGGCGCCAAAAAAAGGCGCATTCCACTGCTGCACCGCAACGGAGGGTTTTATTGGTTGAGCCCTGGAAGCGAGCGGTTAGAGCGGGTAGCTCCGGAGCGATTCAAACGGTTTGGACCGTACCGCTTAGAACTTCCAAAGTAAAAAGCCTTTTTCCAAATAGCCGCGCCGCGTTTCTAGTGGGTAGCCCTGGCGGGCCAGTTCTCGGGCGCTTTCAATGAACCACTGGCGCAGGCCGAAGGCTTTGAAAGCCACTGCCTGGCGCGAAGCAGCTTTCCATGCTTCCATGAAATCGAAGATCTTCTCGCCTTCCACCATGCGGTGGATGTAATTCTTGGGCAGCACAGGCTGGAAGATGCCCGGCTCGAAGCCCCACCGAAAATTGGTGCCAAAGAGCAAGCCCTCGGCGCGCAGTTCGCCGCCTGGCTGCTTGCGCAGCAGGTTAGCCGTCCACACTCGCCCAAAGGGATCCGAGGTGCCCTCAACGATCAATCCACCGGACATCATGCACTGCCCCATCGTGAGGTGAGATTCGGCCACCTGAGATTCTTCGTACTGGCGTAGAACGTTGAACGCACGCATCAGGCGCACGGTTTCGCCAGGCTCGAGAGGAATGTTGAACCCGCCCAGGCGGAAGAAGGTGTGCTCATCGGCAAAGGGCAGAGCCGTGGCGACTCGTTCGGGGTCAATTTCCACGCCCAGCACGTCCAGATTCGGGTTCACCGTGCGGAAGCGTTCCGCGCTTTCCAGGGTGGTGAAGGCTTCAGCCCCATACCCCAAGTCGACGAAAAAGGCTCGCCGAGCATCCGCAACCGGCTGGCGCAGCAGGTCGGCGGCATAAAGCAGCACGAACACATCCACACGGCGCAGGCGATTGGGAGCCGTCTTGCCGCGGGTGATCTGTCCGAGGAGGCGTTTGGGCCGAGGCGATGGCATAGACCAGGTGGGTCAATTCCGGCGGTCGTTGCGCAGCATGTTGATCAGAATCTCGCCTTCTTCGGGGTAAAGCGTTTCGTCAACGATGTGCATGAGAAACCCCTTGCCACCCAGCTCACGCTGCACGGTCAAAGCGCCTTCGCCATCCACGTAGATCTGGCAAAGTTTGCCCGCGTCACGAATTTTGGCAAGCAGCGGCAGCCAGCCTTCGGCCATGGGTTGGCCGTCGCCCGGCTGCCATTGGATTCCGCGCAGGCGATCGATTGAAAGCAATTGGTCAAGGTGGGGTAATTCGCCTTTGCCATCCAAATGATAAAAGGCGTAGTCGAGATGCTCGCAGCAGGCGACCAGATCGGGCATGACAAAGCGCTCGAACATGCGCGGCGAGATCATGTACGAAAAGTCACATTGCAGCATATAGCCTTTGCCTGGCGACCAGACCGGCCCCCAGCAGGCGTTTCCGCGCCCTGCCTGAGAGGTGATGGCCTCCAGTTCATCATAGTAGCGTAACCACAGCGGGGTGAGCTCGCTCGCCAGCCGCTCGACCTGTCTGGGATCGTCCGTCAGGTCGAGGAGAAGATTTTCGGAGCCGCGCAGCGAGGCCAAAACATCCAAATTGCCGCCGATGTCGGTGATTCCAACCAGGACCTGGTCTTGCCAGCGTTCTACGGCACGGCGGGTCATCTCTTGGACACGCAGCCACCAGGGGTTGGCGGCATCATAGGTTGGATGGATGTCGATCAGGGATTGCACGCCCTCCAACGGCCAGAACCAGGTGGTGTCAGGCGTCCAGGACACTCGCGAGCCCAGAAAGGCGGCCATAACCCCGGGGCCGAAGTTGACCCACCACTTGGGGTAGGCATCACCCAGGAAATAGGCGGCTTCGAGGATGCGCTGCCAATTATCGAGAATAGCATCCACCGGGGTGTCCAGGCCGAATTTGGTGAATTGCGACCAATCTAAGCCCTCGATTGGGTGGATGGTTTCCAGAACGACCAGAGGCCGGTCAAGTTCACCGGCCCACCAGGCGTTCCAATCACGCTCAATACGCTGCCAATCGGATTCGTCAAACCGCACCTTGATCGACATACCCTTGTGCCTCCGAAGTGAAGGGGTCCTGAAACGAACTCAATATTCGCTCACCAAAGCGGGAAAAGTTTCCCCTATTTAGTTTGGGTTTGAGTGGTCACAGAATTGTACTCCATTCGCGGCTGGTCAGAAGGTTGGTTCATAGAGGCTCATTGGGTATTGGCGTGCTAATATTGGAGTTGAGGAAAGGTAGGCAGATATGTTGGCGCTCTTTGTTTTCACGGCCTTTTTGTTTCAGATGGTTCTCATCGTCCACTTCGCGCTGCGGAAATGGCGCTTTGAAACCGCCATTCGTTACGGCCCAATCGTGTATGCGCTGAGCGTTCCTGCTGCGTTGGTGAGCGTGGCTTTATTGTTGGGTAAGCAGCCCTGGTGGATGATTGTCGGCGGTTTTTTATATCTAACCTGGGCGGTTTTTGGCTATGTGGTCGAGTATCGAAAGCACATGGAGTGGCGCGACCCCATCCGTTGGCCGATTTTTGGGCCATATATTTTTCTCTACCTGGCAACGGTCATGCTGTATTGGTGGCCACTGGCGCGTATTTGGAAGCCGTTGTGGGTTGCATATACCGGACTGTTTGTGATTAGCACCCTGTTGAATGCGACTTCACACAAGAAAACTTGATTAACCGGAAAATCTTCCTGTCATCAGTTGGATCCACTGGTTCACCACGGCCTGTCCAGCGGTGGTCATCCAATCCCTTTCCAGGTCGGCGTGACATTGCCGGCCCTGTCCGGGGCGGTTATGGTGGCAGAAACGGCACTCCAACGGCAGGAAGGGCGTGCCGTGCAGTTCGCAGAGCCCTTCCGCCAGGAAGTTGCAACCCTGCCCGGCGAACGCTTGCAAGGCAAAGCCTCCCTCACAACCTCGGAACGCCGGGGAGAGCACCCCAAAGGAGGCTTCGGGCGCCAACTCCAACATCATCCGGCGGGCATAACCGGCGCGGATGGCGGCGGCGGCTTCTGCCACGCTCCACCAGCCCGGTCGGGCGCAATATGCGCTGCATACCGCGCAGTTGCACGGTTCGGAAGGTGGGTATTTCTCGGCCAGTGTTTGGGGGTGCTTGTGATGTCGGTGAGCCATAACCCAAAAATCGATACATCAGAGATTAACTAGAACAAACGGTTGGCAAGCGGGCGCCCCTGGGTTTGTTCGTAGATTTCGTCCGCTGGCAGATTCTTGCCCGTGGCAGCGATCAGCGAAAGCTCATCGCAGCGCTCGTTTTCGGTGTTGCCGGCATGCCCCTTGACCCATTGAAAGCGAACGCGGTGGCGTTCGCCTTGTTGTAAAACACGCTCCCACAAGTCGGCATTAAGGGCGGGCTCTTTGTTGCTGCGCTTCCAGCCGCGCTTCCGCCAACCGTGGGCGTAGCCTTTTGTGTAGTTGTCCACCAGGTACTGCGAGTCGGAGTACAGGGTGACGGCGCAGGGCTCCTTCAACGCTTCCAGCGCGAGGACGGCAGCCAGCAATTCCATGCGGTTGTTGGTGGTACGACGGAAGCCGCCGGAAAGCTCTTTGCGCTCCCCGTTGAAAAGCAGCACCGCGCCGTAGCCGCCGGGGCCGGGATTGCCGATGCAGGCTCCGTCGGTATAAATAATGACCGATTTCAACTCAGCCACGGGCGCTTACCGGGTTGCGTAAAACACCAATGCCTTCTACCTCGACCTCTACCACGTCACCGTCTTGCATGAAGACTTGTGGTTTGCGGAACACTCCTACTCCATCCGGCGTGCCCGTGGCGATTATGTCGCCAGGAAGCAGGGTAAAAGAGTGCGAGAGGTGCGAAATGAGTTCGGCCACGCCAAAGATCATCTCGGCGGTGGAGGAATCCTGCATGGTCTGACCGTTCAGGAGGCATGTCAGGCGCAGCGCCTGCGGATCGGGGATTTCATCGGCGGTGACAATGACTGGGCCGATTGGGCAGAAGGTGTCCAGACTCTTGGCACGCACCCACTGCCGGTCGCTAAATTGCAAATCGCGCGCGGAAACGTCATTGATCACGGTGTAGCCAAAGACGTAATCCAGGGCTTGCTCGACAGACACATGATGGGCTGTTTTGCCAATCACAACGCCCAACTCGACCTCAAAATCTACCTGATCGGTGACCGAACGTTCCCAGGTGATGGCTTCTTCGGGGCCGATGATCGCGGTATTGAATTTGGTAAAAACGATGGGCCGGTCTGGAACTGCCACCTTTTGCTCGCGGCAGTGATCCATATAATTGAGTCCTATTCCCACGACCTTACCTGGGTTGGACAGGGGCGCCAGCAATCGAACCGAGTTCACTGAGAAGGTGGATAATCTTCCCTCGGTGAGGTCAGCTTGAGCGGCGTGCCGACGGCGTGGGCCAGATTGGATGAACTCGAGCATGGAACCAGGCAGAACCGAAATTTGTTCTCCGAACAAAATGCCCAGGCGGGGCGGTCCATTGAGGGAAAAAGTTACCAGTCTCATGAGGTTAAGCTTTTGCTCCGAAATCGTCAGTGTTCATCCCCCGCGCGCATCTTGCCAGCGAGGTGTTTTGGTCGAGCGCCCCCGCAATGGGATGATTGGAACCCAGTGATTTTCCCATTGGTTTGCTCTCCAGAAGGTTAGGATGCCGAACTCCGGGATGACGGATTTCACCACGCCAATTTCCATTGATCCTTAGATAGCCAGGACAATTTGGTCTCTTCCATTTTGTTTGGCGCGGTACAACGCTTCGTCGGCGCGCTGGAGGAGCACCTGGGGGGTCGAAAGGGTCTCGTCGCTGGCCACAATGCCCACGCTGAGCGAGAGGGGACGCTGGAAGAGTGGGCTGGTGCGAATCAAGCCGCGAATGGTTTCCGCCACCGAGTTGGCTCCCTCCAGGTCGGTTTCGGGCAGGATGACGACGAACTCATCTCCACCATACCGGGCTACGCTGTCCAGGCCACGACGTACGCCCAGGCGGGTGTAGTATGCCACATAGCGCAGGGCATCGTCTCCGGCGGCATGACCATATATGTCATTATATTCCTTAAAGTAATCCAGGTCGAAAAAGATCACGGAAACAGGGCGGTTGTACCGCTGACTGCGCAGGATTTCTTTTTCGAGCATCATATCAAAATAGCGCCGGTTATAGGCCCCTGTCAGACTGTCGGTCAGAGATAAGTCCACTACCTGTTTGTACAGGCGAGCGGACTTCAAGGCTGCGGCCATCTCTCTACTGAAAGTGCCGCAAGGTTGTAAATTGGCGGCGTCAAACACCAGGTAACCACCGACATCCTCTTGTGAGAACAGGGGCAGCACAGCCAATTGGTAAGCCTGGTTGGTGTTGTAGAAGCTGGGGGTGGGGAAGGTGTTGGTGGGGAAGAATTCTTGGATCATCTCCTCGCCCTGGTGCCGCCATAAAACGCTTTTACTATACGGGTTGTCAGGGGCCGGGTCATAGGTTACTGCCCAACCTGTATTGACCCCCACCGAAGGGTAGCTCTGATAAAAAGTCTCCATTACCTCGAACTCATTCTGCGCAGCCAGAAACTTGGTGGCAATGCGCCCCAATTGATCCATCAGGCGTGCGTTGAGCATCATACGGCGGGTATGTTGCCGGGCAACTGCATCGCTGACCGCCAGGCGCGCCAGATGCAGCAGAGTGTTCAACAGGGCAGGGTCGGCTTTGTCGTAGATAAACTCTTGCCAGCGGTGCAGCGCAGAGATGGCGGATTGCCAGGAGTCGCAGGGAAAATTGCGCTGGTCAAAGGTGAGCAGCACCTGGTTGAGCATCACCAAGAAGTTTTGGCGGCTGTTGCTTTGTAGATCGGTGGCGATGGCGCTGACAAGGTCAGAGCAAATTTTGACGGCCTCGCTATTTGGAATGCGACTGCCGGTTTCATAAAGCGCTACAACCATCTCGTGAGCCACGCGGTGATGATCGGAGCCATTGCGTTGACGGGACTTACTCAAGGATTGAAGCGGCAAGGTCTTTTCTTCGGCGGGCATATAGCAGCCGCAGGTTTGGCGGACCGTTAGATAAGTGGGCACCAAGAATTTTGGGTTGGTCTCGTCCCACTTGCCCTTCTCGAGCCGGTCCAGGATGAGTTCCATGGCCCGGTAGCCGGTTTCATAGGTGGGGTAGTGCACGGTGGTGAGAGGGGGGTATTCAATTTGTGCTTCCAATTGGTCGTCGAATCCGATGACGGCCACATCCTGGGGAATCCGCTTGCCTGCCTCGCGCAGCGCGCGCATGGCGCCAATGGCAGAGGCGTCGTTGCTGGCCAGCATGGCGGTAAATTCAACGCCGCTTTTCAGGATACGCTCCATCTCGTCATGCCCGATGATGTGTGAATGATAGCCGTGGACAATCAGGTGAGGGTCCAACTTGATTTTTGCTTCAGACATGCACTCAACGAAGGTTTCCAGGCGAATGTGGCTGTCGCCTTTGTCGTTAGGGTCGCCGGCCAGAAATAAGATCCTTTGATGACCGTGTTCGACCAGGTGCGCAAACGCCTGGCGAATGCCAGTGCGACTGTCCACGCAAATGGAAGGCAATTCCCCTTCTCCCTCGGCTATACAGAGAATGGGATGTCCGTTTTTTTGGAGCTGTTCGATGTAGTGGACGCGGTGAGGGGCTCGAAAGGGGCGCAAGACGATCAGAGCGTCGGTGTTCCACGAGCCGATGGGGACGAAATCGTCATCGGGAGAAGGTTGGGGCCAGGCCGGATGCGGGCCGGCTTCGGTGCCGCGTCCCACGCCGCAGGCAATGAGCAGGTTGGCGTTGCGATCCACGGCGGCAGCGCGGATGCCCTGGAGGATGGGTGTCAGGAAGGTGTTGGGCAAGGAACCCTGAAAGACCTGCCAGTTGGGCAGGACTCCAATTGTGTACTTTCCCAAGCTACCGTTATCGCTCATCATCCCCGTTTGAATGGCAAATGCGCGTCTGGTCCTGGAGCCACTCTTCCGCCAACAAGGTACTAGTTTGCTGCTGCGTCAACAAAATGATCAGGGATTTTGTTGATGAAGAAGGTACGGAGTTATATAAAGATGAATGCCTTTGAAGAGGTGTCTCCAAAATGGAATTGTTTCATTATACTTTAAAGGTAACTACTCAACCAGAGGCGGAAGAGACCTGAATTTGAGGTGTGTAATCAACCAGATGCGGGGTTCACCACGGTAACCCCCAGAGAATCCAGATGTGGGGGAGGCCCGATTTGGATTAAGCGCCTATAATATACTTGACTCCACGCTCAACCCTGGATAAGGAGCTTATGCCCAAACCTCAACTGCTCATACTGGTGAACAACCACTTTGATCCCACCTGGCGACGGGCATGGGATCAGCGTTTCGTCTTCCGTGGACAAACCTTTGTGTCCTATGCGGACCTTGAAGAATACTACATGCTTGAGAACCTGGACCTGGCTGCCCGGAACCCCGAGTACAAATTCCACGCGGAATTCCCGTTGGTGGTGCAAAAGTTTGTCGAACGACATCCTGAGCGCCTGGAGGATCTGCGCAGGCTGAGCAAAGAAGGGCGTTTTGCGGTGAGCGGTGGGGGCCAGGTCATCGTCGATGGAAACATGATATTGGGCGAGAGCCTGGTGCGCAATTATCTCATCGGCCTCAACTATGTGGAATCCACCTTTGGTAAACATACGCCCTTGGCTGTTCGCAATGATGCTTTTGGTAACCCGGCTCAACTGCCCCAAATCTTGCGCGGCTGTGAAATGGATTGGGTCAGCGGCTTGAGTTATTCTCAACCCAAAGGTACTTTTTGGCGCGGGCTGGACGGCAGCACAGTGGTCTGCCAGACGCTGCCTATCGTCTCGCGCGCCGGAGGCGTAAATAAATACCCGCCTTGCCCGGACTGTCGGGGTACAGGGCAGGATTGCCTTCGTTGTGGCGGGCGCGGTATTGATCCTTCAATGCGGGCTCACTTGCCTGAACACCTCAATATGGGCGATGTGGACAATTTCGGCGCCGGAATCGTGTCGAGTTCGCCCGAGGAGCTGATGCCCAACCCCGAACTGATCGATTGGGCCAAAGCTCACGGGGCACGCTTCATTTTGGAAACCGAGGCTTTTCCCTACCTGAAAAATCTCTTCTTGCAAATTGACAACCCGCCCGCCGGAGAACTTCATCCCGATGTTGAACTGAATCCCAATAACACGGGTGTGTTTGTCACCCGTATTCGCACCAAGCAGGCCGTGCGCCGCCTCGAGCATGATCTGCTGGCAGCCGAGGTACTCAATACCCTGGCCTGGCAGCGCGGAAAAACCTACCCACAGGCAGAGCTGACCCGTACGTGGCAGCAGCTTCTCTTCTGTATGTTCCATGACGCGATTACTGCCACCCACATCGATCCTTCTTACACCGAATTGGAAAGCATGTGGGGCGAGATCGAACAGTCCGTAAGCGGATTGTGCGCCCAATCTTTCGACCATCTTGTGAGGGCCGAGTCCGAATCGTTGACAGTGTTTAACCCCACGGGCAGCGTGGCGACCCAGATTGCCCGGGCTGAACTGCCCGCCAATACCGGCCTGCTCGACTCGCTGGGGCTGCCGGTAGCGCTGGTCCTGGTTCAGCCGCCAGGCGGAGACGACCGTTCGGTGACGGTTGAGTTTGTGGCGCGTAACGTGCCGGCCTTCTCCACGCTGACTTACAAGATGGTTCCTGCCGCGCCAGCCGAACCGCTGGAGCCAGCACAGCCAGCTTCGCGCGAGGTGCTGGAGAACGAGCGCTTCCGCGTCCAGGCTGGACCTCATGGTCTGGAACAGGTGTTTGACAAACGTCTGGGGCGTAACATTTTGCACACGGCCGGTTACAAGCCAGGCGAGTTGATTCTGGAACACGATGAGGGCTCACCCTGGGCCACCCTGCACCCCGACCAATCCCGCACCGCTTTGAGCCTTTCCACCACGCTCGAGCGGGTAGAGCGCGGCAGTGGCGTTCAAAAGTTGGTCTATCGGGTGACGCCGCCTTTCCG
This sequence comes from uncultured Anaerolinea sp., assembly GCA_964403875.1. Taxonomy (GTDB): domain Bacteria; phylum Chloroflexota; class Anaerolineae; order Anaerolineales; family Anaerolineaceae; genus Anaerolinea. The sequence continues at coordinate 10,576 of CAYOHX010000052.1, forward strand.
CGCGGGGTACGTCTCTAATGGCCTGTCAGCGGAAGTGGAGATCAAGCTGACCGAGGGCCTCGAACGGCTCGATTTCCATCTCACTGTGGATTGGGATACCTTTAACCACCGTTTGCGCATAGCTTTTCCGACTCCGATCGAGGGGAAACCCCTCTACGAAGTGCCTTTTGGGGCACTCGAACGGCGCAACTATCCGCCAAACTTTGAGTGGGCGGGAGCTAATGGAGATTGGCCTGCCCTGCATTGGGGCGGAATTTCTTCCGCTGATGCCAGCCTGGCGGTTTTTAATCGCGGGCTGCCTTCCTACCGTATCGACCCTGGCCTGGTGCTGGTTTCGCTGCTGCGCAGTCCGGCTGTGCCTACCTACCTGCATGAGCCGGAATACTACACGATGACTGAATATGACGGGATGCGAGATGCCGGGCAGCATTCCTTCGACCTGGCGGCTGCCTCTTATGCGGGCAAATTACTCGCTTCGCCGGTGGTCTCTGACGCGGCTGCCTTCAATGCGGGTCTGCTGGCCATCCGCGGGCAGCTCGACTTGCCCGAAATGCCGCGCATCGAAACGGACTGCGCCCAAATTTGTGCGCTCAAACCCAGCGAGAAGGGCACGGCCTTGGTCATGCGGCTGTATGAATCTCGGGGAGAAGGCGGGCCGGTACGCGTCCGGCTGCCCGAAGGCTGGAAAGCCGTGCGCCGCTCCAACTTGCTTGAACGCCAGACGGGCGCTTTGCAGGTGCATCAAGGATTGGCATTATTCCGCCTGCGTCCGTGGGAAATCGCCACCTTACTATTTACATTACCCGAATGAATGATCTCCACGGCGGGGGCAACTTCACCGTGGTTTGCGCCTCACACACTTCTTTGGAGGGTTATGAATATGAAACACACGCTGCGATCTCTGCCATTGCTTCTGGTATTTTTGCTGGTCGTTACGAGTTGTCAGTCTCAGGCCGGCGCCAAACTTGGCGACCTTGAAATTGTTTCGCCCTGGGCCCGCGCTGCCGCCTCAATGGCAGGCATGGAGGGGGGCGGGGGCAATGGGGGAGCTTTTATGCTGGTTAAGAACAGCGGCAGCGCCTCTGATAAACTCATCCGCGCTTCCAGCCCGGTGGCCGATACGGTTGAGATTCACCAGACCACCATGGAAGGGGATGTGATGAAGATGTCGCCGGTAGAGTTCATTGAAATTCCGGCTGGTGGCGAGGTGGAGTTGAAGCCAGGCAGTTATCACGTCATGTTGATAGGATTGAAACAAGACCTGAAGGCAGGTGATTCGATTGAAATCACGCTGACCTTTGAAAAAGCGGGGGATGTAACGATCGAAGCAGAGGTGCGTGCGCCATAATCAAAAGTACCCATATGGGTCATTTACCCGCCCTATTGAAAATGATATTCTTTACCCTGTAATGAATTTCAAATCAGGTTTGTGAAGAATTTCTCTTTCAGGCAGGGTAAAAAAATGGACGAAGATAAACGCACTTACAAAGATTACAACGATGACATTGACACTTACGCTCCGTATGTCAAAGTCGATGACGAAACCGTAGAAATTTTGCTGCTCGACAAAATCGCCACCGGCGGATAGGCTGTCGAAATCTTCCTCCCCGCCAGAGGGTAGGCCTTTCCCCTCTGACCGGGCGGTTGGATTTATCGCTCTTCTCCAGGCAACCGCACCTTATGGGCTCAGATAAGGTGCGGTTGCCGTTTAATCGACCAGTCGCAGCAGCAGGGCCTCATAAGGTTCCAGAGCTACCAGCGCGCCAGATAACGGTTCGATTGAGTCGCGCTTGCTGGAAAGCAACATCTCCCAGTTGGCCGAGGCCAGCTTGCCGCCCAGCACCAGGCGTTTGCGCCGACTCGAGAAGTTGAGCGCTATGAGCACGGTTTCTTCCGTAGTCTGACGCAAATATCCCAGGATAAAGGTCGTGTCGAAGGTGAGTGGAATGAACATTCCGGCCCGCAATGCCTCGGAATCTCGCCGCACGGCAATCAGCTTGCGGTAGAAATGCCACAAGGAATTCGGATCGGCGCGTTGGGCATCTACGTTGCGCGTGAGATAGTTGGGGTGAGGGGGCAGCCAGGTCTTGACGCCTTCAGAACTAAATCCTGCATTGGACGAAGCGTTCCATTGCATGGGAGCCCGGCAGCCATCTCGCCCAGGGTGGATGGGCCAGTATTTCTTTCCCAGCCGATCCTGGATTTCGCGGTAGGGCACGCGGATGTCGCGCATTCCGATCTCCTCGCCATAATAGAGGAAAGGAGTACCGCGTTGGGTCAGCATCAAAGCCGCGGCAATTTTGAGCCGGTCATCCTTTTCGCCGCCGCCATAGCGCGTAGCCGAGCGGCGATTGTCATGGTTGTTCAGGACCCAGGTTGGCCAGGTATCCGCCGAAAGAGCCTGCTCCCAACGCTGGATGGCGCGGATGAAGCTGCGTGGATTCCAGCGGCTCTCTAGCAGTTCAAAGTTGAATGTTCCGTGCAGTTTGTCCGGCCCGCAGTACTGTGCGGCTTTTTCGGCAGAGGCCAGGAAAGTTTCGCCCACCGCGTAGCGCTCAGGGTAGGAGTCCAGCAAGGCGCGCAGCTCGTTGAGCAGGGGGATCATTTCGGGCTGGTCGATGTCATAGATGTGGCGCTGGCGCTCAAAAGCGCGCAAACCGAAGGGCGTGGTGGGGTTGTCGCGCAGATCGGCATCTTTGAAGAAGCTGTTGAACACATCCAGGCGGAAACCATCTGTTCCACGCTCCAACCAGAAGCGGTACACGTCCAGCATCTCTCGGCGTACCGCCGGGTTGCGCCAGTTGACGTCTGGCTGTTCTCGGTAAAACATGTGAAAGTACATCTGCCCGGTAGCAGGATCAGGCACCCAGCCCTCCTCGCCAAAAACCGACTGCCAGTTGTTCGGCGGTTTGTTGCCAGGCCTGGGATCGCGCCACAGGTAGTAGTCGCGATAGGGGTTATCGCGGGAGCTGCGTGATTGCAAGAACCACGGGTGCTGGTCGGAGGTGTGGTTCATGACCATATCCAGCACAATGCGTATGCCGCGGCGATGAGCCTCGCTGGTCAGGCGATCGAAATCATCCAAAGTGCCGAATTGGGGTGAAATATCGACATAATTGCTGACGTCATAGCCGAAATCGATGTCAGGCGAGGGATAAATGGGCGAAAGCCAGATGGCATCTACTCCCAGTTCAGTTAGGTAATCGAGCTTCGAAATGATTCCCGGCAGGTCGCCGATTCCATCACCGTTTGAGTCGGCAAACGAACGCGGGTAAATCTGGTAAATGACGCCGTCTTTCCACCATAGTCTAGATGTCATGCTGTACTCCCGAAAAGACCGTCCGAAAAATAATGGTTACTGCTCAGCCCTCTGGGGAAAGAAGCCGCGGGACTTTTCCACCAGGGCCTGAGTAGTTACAAATAAAGATTCTTCTCTCCATTATATGCCCGTTTTGGGATTGGTTTTCTGGGGGGCATTGGGAATTGGCGTGGCGAGGCTCGCATATAGAAAATTGCGGGAATTGCTTCGGCAATTTTCTTGGGACCGTCATTTCTCCTTGAGAACGTTAACTTGCCTCCCCGATTAAGCTTGACATCGTCATTCCGTATCGGTATAATGGTCTTGAGAGCGCTCCCATTTGCCTCCCCCTCATCCTGTTCAACCTCATAAGGAGTCGTATGCAGTACGGATTTTTCGACGATCAGAAACGTGAGTACGTCATTACCCGCCCCGATACTCCTCTCCCCTGGATCAACTACCTCGGCTCCGAAGAATATTTCGGCCTCATCAGCAATACGGCGGGGGGATATTCTTTCTTCCGTGACGCGCGTCTTCGCCGTATCAGCCGCTACCGCTACAATAACGCTCCCTTCGATTTTGGCGGGCGCTATATTTATCTGCGCGACCAATCCAGCGGCGCGTACTGGTCACCTTCCTGGCAGCCAACGCGTTCAAAGTTGGACGATTACTCTTGCCGTCATGGCATGGGCTACACCATTATTAAGTCTACTTTCCAGGGCATTCAGGCGGAAACTCGTTACTTCGTGCCAATCAACGAAAACCTCGAAATCTGGCAACTCACCGTCACCAATAAGCGCAATAGTGCCGTGGATCTGGGGGCTTTTGCGAGTATTGAGTTCTGTTTGTGGGATGCGCTGGACGACTCTTCTAATTTTCAACGCAATTTCAGCACCGGTCAGGTTGAGGTAGAAGACAACGTCATCTACCACAAGACCGAATACCGCGAGCGGCGCAACCATTTCGCCTATTTTGCCTGTTCACAAAAACCGGCCGGCTTTGACACCCAACGAGACACTTTCTTGGGAGCCTACCGTTCCTGGAACGAGCCGCTGGCAGTTGAGCGCGGGCAATGCTTCAACTCGGTGGCTCACGGCTGGGCTCCGGTGGGCGTGCACCAGGTGAACCTTACCCTGCAGCCCGGCGAAACTCGCCAAATCGTTTTCCTGCTGGGGTATTTCGAAAACCCCAACTACGCCAAGTTTGATCCGCCGGATTCGCAGATCATCAACAAGCAAGGTGTGCGCCCGGTGATTGCTCGTTATTTGCAGCCAGCCAACGTCAACGCCGCTTTCGAGGCGCTGCGCAAATATTGGGATGGATTAGTGGGCGTTTTGCAGGTGGATACACCCGACATTCACACCAATCGCATGGTGAATATCTGGAACGCCTACCAGTGTATGGTCACCTTCAATATGTCTCGCTCGGCCTCCTATTTCGAATCGGGCATTGGTCGCGGCATGGGTTTCCGTGATTCCAACCAGGATTTACTGGGTTTTGTGCAGATGGTGCCTGAGCGTGCTCGCCAGCGTATTTTGGATATCGCCGCCACGCAACTGCCTTCCGGTGGCGCCTATCACCAGTACCAACCCCTGACCAAACGGGGCAACAACGATGTGGGAAGTAATTTCAATGACGATCCCTTCTGGCTGGTGTTGGGGGTTTCGGCTTATATCAAAGAGACTGGCGACTGGTCCATTCTGGACGAGCCTGTGCAGTATGACAACCAGCCTGGCAGTGAACAGCCCCTGTATGATCACCTCCAGCGCAGCTTCCGTTACATCCAGGAACGCATTGGCCCTCACGGCTTGCCGCTGATTGGGCGCGCGGACTGGAACGACTGCCTCAACCTGAACTGTTTCTCCGCCGAGCCGGGGCAATCCTTCCAGACCACCACCAATAAAGATGGCAAGGTGGCCGAATCGGTCTTCATCGCCGGATTGTTCGTGTTATCCGCCAAAGAAATGGCGGATATTGAGGTGTACCTCAAGCATGAAGACCAGAAGAAGCACTACCTGGATGAAGCCGCCAAGATGGAAGCGGTTATCTGGCAGCACGGTTGGGACGGAGCCTGGTTCCGCCGCGCTTACGACGACTTTGGCGAACCGGTGGGGTCGCAGGTATGCCAGGAAGGAAAGATTTTCATCGAACCGCAGGGCATTTGCATCATGGCTGGGCTAGGGCTCAAAGATGGCCGTGCCGCCCAAACCCTCCAATCGGTCAAAGAACATCTGGCCACGCCGCACGGTATTGTTGTGCAGCAGCCGGCTTACTCGCGCTATTATCTGCACCTGGGCGAGATTTCCTCATACCCTCCTGGTTATAAAGAAAACGCGGGTATTTTCTGCCACACCAACCCGTGGATCATGATTTCCGAGGCTATTTTGGGCAACGGCGATCAGGCCTACGACTACTATCTGCGCATTAACCCTTCGTACCGCGAGGCGATTAGCGAAGTGCATCGCTGCGAGCCTTACGTCTACCCGCAGATGATCGCCGGTAAGGATGCGCCTACTCACGGCGAAGCGAAGAACTCCTGGTTGACCGGGACGGCTTCGTGGAATTTTGTGGCCATCACCCAATGGATTTTAGGCATTCGCCCAACCTTGAACGGTTTGGAGATCGCTCCGGCCATTCCCAGCAGTTGGAACGGTTTCACCGCAACCCGGCAGTTCCGCGGCGTGACCTACAACATCCGGGTGGAACGGCAGGGTTCTGGGAATAAGCTTTCGATGGTTGTGGACGGGGCACCGGTGGAAGGCAGCGTGGCGCCTTTGCCCGCGCCCGGTGTAAAACTGGTCGAGGTGCTGGTGAAACTCGGATAATTTCTTTGCTAACTTCTCCTCATGGAAGTACGGGCGCGGACAACCGCGCCCGTACAGATTCATGGGAGATACTCGCGCTTTGGACGAAAAGGTTGGATAAAGGGCGGCTGCGGTAGAGTGGCGCGATCATCATGAGCGGGAAGACCGCTCAGTACGACCAAGAGGGCTGGATAGCTCCTATCGCTTCCAGGCGGAAGAGCACAGGTACTTGAAGATCAGGTCGGATTCCTGTTCATGACCATCGATGAACAGGCTGCCATCGCGGTAATAATCGGCAGGTGCGGCCAACAGTGGGAAAGGCCGGGCGAGTTGGATGTCGCTGGCGGTAATTTGAACCGCGTACTGCGCTCCGTTGATTTCGGAAGGCTGCGGCACATCCAATTCCAGGTATTGACGCGATTGGATCGAGTTGGCTGAGATGTTTGTGGCGGCTAGCAGCGCGCCGGTTGAATCGAACAAGGAAAGAGTCAATGTGCCTTCCATTCCGGCGGGGATATCGAGGGCTCGCACGCGGATGCCTTCAACCGGGCCGCATACGCTGCTGAAGGTCTGAGTAATGGCAGTGGAGGAATGCACACTGACGGCAGGGGCCGAATCGAGGTCGATCTGCTTATAAACCGGCTGGACGCAAGATTCAAAGGTGTAGTAAGTCGATGCGCAGTAGGTGTAATAGGTGGCGTACAACCCGAAACCAAACAGGCCGAGAACCAGTACGAGCAAAAGGAGCGCCATGCTGCGCAGAGATTTTTCCACACGGGCAGGAAGGTGGGTGACGGCAGAAAAGGCGATGAGCAGCAAGGGCATGGTGACGATGAAGTAGCGTCCCTGCCGACCATAAGAGCCGCTCGTGCCGGGTTCATACAGCAGGCCAAAGAAAAACAAGGCAGTCATCAGCCCCGCGAATAGAGAGACTCCGCCGACCATGAGTCTTTTCGGAAGGGTGAAATCAGGGTGAGGTGTATCGATCAACGCGGCGCAAATCAACAGCAGCGGGAAGAGCCAGAAGACAGCCTCTGGCACGATTCCAACCCAATGACCGTAGGAGGCCACCCAATTGCGGTAGTAGGTGGTGATTTGGGAGGTGATTTCAGCGACAAAGGAGTGGGCGAAATCAGGCCAATGAGAACGGATGGAGGCGAGTTGGGCGCTGAATCCCTGTTCTCCACCTTCGCCGTAGTGTGAGGTGGGGATGGAGATTTGCTCCCAACCAACGTTGAGCCCTACGGACAGCAGGGCGGCTGCCAGGATAATCCAGGGCCAGGCACGGGAGGAAAAGCGGCGGTAGGGCAGAAAGAAGAGCAGGGGCAGCAGCAGCATCCCACCGGATTTTGCCAGCCCCAGGACAAGCAAAGCGGCAGCGAAGCCCCAAATTGTCCAGCGGCGGGTGGGTTGTGCGGGGTTGAGGAGAAATTCAACGGCGAATGCAATAAATAGGAAAGCGGCGGCGTGAGTGAAGCCATCCGCATTGAGGGTGGCGGCCTGGAAGAGGGCCATTGGCGCCAGGGCCAGGACGGTGAGCGCCCATTTGCCGATCGGAATCACGCGGATAGCCAGGTAGGACCCAGCCAGGTATATGAACAGGCCCGCCAGGCGGCAGAGGATGACGATCGGGATAAAGGGGTAGTCATACTTCTGCCAGAACCATCGGGCTATGAACGCCTGTGGCAAGAATACAATTGGGTTATAAATGGAGCGGGTGGTGAAAACGAGAGGGTTGTCCCGATCGTTGCGTTGGGAGAATTTCTCGCCGAGCAAATCTGAGGCCGGTTCCAGAAAATATCGCCGCTGGTAGGATAAGGAGAGAACCTGAGGGGGGAGGTAGATCGCTCCGTCCAGACTGGTGTTTGGCAGCCAGACATAGTTGGACAGCTCAATGATGCGGGCAAGGTGCTGCTCTTCGTCAAAACCGCCACCATAAGGTATGAAAACAGCGCCTGCCACGCCAAACAACAGGCCTAGCAAAAGAAAAATCTCGGCAGGTTTGCGCAGCAGGCTGGAAGTTGGTGAGGACGTGGACATTGGGAGCTTAAGAAATTATAGCATGAGGCGTCGAATTTGCCCGTTTCCTGTAAAATAGGGATATGCCTATCACAATTGAGCCCTATTTAGTTGCGGCGGCTGTTCTCTTCATTCTGAGTGTAATGGCCAGCAAAGTTTCTGATCGCTTTGGAATTCCTGCCTTAATTATCTTCCTGGGCATCGGTATGTTGGCCGGTTCCGACGGCCTCGGAGGAATCTATTTTGATGACCCGGAAATAGCCCAATATTTGGGCGTGGTGGCCCTGGTGGTGATCCTGTTCTCCGGTGGCCTGGATACAACCTGGGCAAGCGCTCGTCCAGTTATTCGGGAAAGCACGATCCTGGCAACTTTAGGGGTTTTTCTTACCGCGATTGCCTTGGGCGTTTTTGCTCACTGGCTGCTGAAGATCGATTTGTTGCAAGGCATCTTGTTGGGGGCCATCGTTTCTTCGACTGACGCGGCGGCAGTCTTTGCCATTCTGCGCTCTAAGGGGATTCACCTGGCAGGCAGGCTGCGCCCTCTGCTCGAGCTCGAGTCGGGCAGTAACGATCCGATGGCGGTCTTTCTTACCGTGGGGCTGAGCCAGTTGGTGGTGAACCCCGACCTTTCACCGCTGCGGCTCGTTCCACTCTTTCTCCAGCAGATGATTTTGGGCCTGGTGTTCGGATTGATCGCCGGTAAGGTGGCTTTGCTACTCATCAACCGGCTGCGGTTGGGCGTGGTGGGGTTGTATCCAGTTTTGATTTTGGGAATTGCTTTTTTGACTTATGGCGCCGCGAACCTTTTGGGGGGAAGCGGATTCCTGGCCGTCTATATCACTGGTGTGATTATGGGGCGGGAAGAGTTTCTGCATAAGCGCAGCGTGCTGCGTTTTTTTGATGGGCTGGCCTGGTTGATGCAAATCGCCATGTTCCTTACCCTGGGGTTGTTGGTGTTTCCCTCTCAGTTGGGCGGAATTGCCCTGCCGGCCCTGGCGATTGCGCTGTTCTTGATGTTTGTGGCGCGGCCTATTGGCGTGCATATTTCCATGCTGTTTACGAAATACAAACCGGCGGAAAAATGGTTTATCTCTTGGGTGGGGTTGCGCGGCGCGGTACCGATTATCCTGGCGACCTATCCGCGTATCCTGGGCTTGGAGGATTCGAATCTGCTGTTTAACGTGGTTTTCTTCGTGGTTTTGACCTCGGTCTTGCTGCAAGGAACCAGCATTCCGTGGGCGGCCAGGTTGTTCAAGGTGGAAGGCAAGGAAGAAGCCGAGACTCACTTTCCGGTGCAATTTGACCCATCGCATGACTGGAAAGGACAACTCAAAGAAACCATCATTCCCCGGCATTCCCCGGTGGCCGGCAAAGCTATTTATGAATTAGGTTTGCCGCCGGATTATTTAGTCGTGTTGGTGGCTCGGGGCGATGATTTTGTGATCCCCAGTGGCAGCGTGGTCTTAGAGGAAGGTGACACTGTTTTGGGGTTGGCGGAAGAATCAGTCCACGACCAGGTGGCGCATTTGTTTGATAGGGCGTGAGGGCACAGGGTGCGGCAGGAACCGTAGCTGACCGATTATGCGCCTTCGCGGACAGGCTCGGGCGGTTTGCCCACGGAGGGGCGGGTGAGCATGAAGGCGGCCAGGATGAACAAGATGGCCCCAATCCAATAGGGCGCGCCGGGCATGATGCTGTCGAATGCTGCTCCGCCAAACAAAGGTCCGGCGATGTTCATCAGGCTGCCAATGGCTGTGGTGACACCCATGAGCAGGCCCACCTCACGGTGTTGGACGCGGTTGGTGCACAGGGTGGTGAGGGTGGGGAAGGTGAATGCGCTGGTGGCATTGACCAGCATGTTGAGTGGAAACACCATCCAGAAAAGTGGGGCGAAGAAAATGAGCAGGTTCCAGGCAGATTGCCCCACCAGGCTGGCGATGGCCATGTTTTTCTCGCCAAAACGAGGCACCAGCCGCTGCACCAGGAATAACTGGACAAAGGCGGTTGAGACTCCTCCCAGCACCATCAGCAGGCCGATCTGGCCGGTTTGGGCATCGAACTTGTGGATAAAGAATAAAGACGAGGTGTTGATGATGCCGTTGAAAGTGAAGTTGAACAATGCTGTCACCAATAACAGCCAGCCCAGCCCCGGTTTGCGGGCCATTTCGAATATGGAAATAATCGGGTTAAAATCGGCGCCGCGCATGGGAGATTGGTCGCGCTGTTCGGCAGGCAGGGATTCGGGCAGGAAGAAATATCCTACCAGGACATTGACCGCCGAAAGCGCGGCCGCGAAGAAAGCCGGCGCTTCCAGGCTCATCTGGCCGAAGAGGCCGCCCAGAGCCGGACCCAGGATGAGGCCTAGGCCCCAGGCCAGGCCGATGAGGGTGAAATTCTTGGCGCGTTCTTCGGGCTTGGAGATATCGGCAATGTAGGCCGAGGCGGTTGACATGTTCCCGCCGGTGATTCCGCCGATGAGCCGCCCGAGGAACAGCACGGCCAGGCTGCCGCCGAATCCGAAGACCACATAGCCGGCTGCTTGCCCGATGAGACTGATGAGCAACACGGGGCGGCGTCCGTAACGATCACCGAGCTTGCCCATGAGTGGGGCAGCGAAGAACTGGGCGGCGGCGTAGATGACCGTGATCATGGAAACCATGATGGCCTTGTCCGAGTAGCGTTGGACAATATAGGGCGCCACGGGGCCGAGGATGGTGATGCCGATCACGTCCATGAGTAGAATGACAAAGATGATTGCCAGAGAGCGGCGAGTGTGGATCGATGCGGATTTCATGGCCTGAGTTTATCACGCATTGGAAGGTTTGGAGAGGGAAGGTGGGGGTTTCTTGTGCGTCGATTTACGGATGACTTGTGATCCAGATGTATAATCCATTACAACGGATTGGGAGCTACGATGATTATATACGGAAGAATGTCTTTGCCTATGCTGCGATGAACCGGACGGTGGGGCGACTTCACCGGCAGATGACAGGATTCGTTTCCTGCGCGCATTGTGGGATGGATGCTTGTTTTCTGGCGAGATGACCCGTTTGATGCTGACAGCCAAACGCAGGATGGCGAGGACTTGCGCCGCAGGCATTCATGGATGTACGGCATAGGCTGCTTCATCTTGCATGATGCCCAGGGACAGACCGTGCGTTGGGGGCGCACAGGTGAAGAAGATGGGATGAGCTAGCGGGTGTTCAGTTACCCTCGTGGGGGAAATCGATGTGGCGATTTTTGGAAACCAGACCTGGTGCGCCGGGCAGACGATGCAAAAAGTCGATGAGTTGATGGAATGATGGGAGGAAGCATGAGCGACAGAGGACCAGAGAATACCATTCCGATGGCAGATGTAAGTGCTTACCGGAGGAAATACCTGGATGTGCCTTACGCGGGTATTTCGCCAGCGCAAAAATTGGATATCTACCTGCCGGAGACGGGCACAGGGCCTTTTCCGGTCATTGTTGCGGTACATGGCGGGGCTTTCATGGTTGGCGATAAGGGCGATGTGCAAGTTTTGTCCATGCTGCGGGGTCTGAAGCGCGGTTATGCGGTTGTGTCGATCAATTACCGCATGAGCTGGGAGGCTGTCTTCCCGGCGTTGGTGCATGATATCAAGGCGGCGGTTCGTTGGGTGCGGGCCAACGCGGCGCGTTTTGGCTTTGACGCAGGACGCATTGCGGTGTGGGGTGGCTCGGCGGGTGGTTATCTCTCCGCGATGGCGGGCGTGACTGGCGGCATCTCTGAACTGGAGGATTTGAGCTTGGGTCATGCGGAGCAGTCCAGCCGGGTGCAGGCGGTGGTCGATTGGTTCGGCCCGACGGATTTCCTCACGATGGACGAGCAGACAGCCGCGCTTGGGCTGGAGGGAATTGAAGTAGATCCACACAACGCCGCGGATTCGCCAGAATCGCTGTTGTTGGGGGCCCAAATTACCACCATCCCGGAGCGAGTGCGGCAGGCCAATCCAGAAAGTTACGTGCGGGCAGATGCCCCGCCGTTCTTGATACAGCACGGCACGCGGGATTTTATCGTCCCGCCGTTGCAATCGGTGAACTTTGCCGCCCGGCTGGCGCAAATCGCGGGCCCAGACCGGGTGCGGCTGGAGTTACTGGAAGGCGCGGAACATGCCGACGCGGCGTTTCATACCGTGGAGAATGTGCAGAGGGTGCTAGATTTTTTGGATGAGGTGTTGGATAGGCGCAATGCTTGAGAGGCCTTTTTTTGATATAATCAACCTTTGGGTGCTGTAGAAGTATTGCATTCCATAAGGAGTTTCGATGAAGATATTACTTCTAGGCGGTTCAGGAATGCTCGGTCACAGGTTGTGGATCAACTTGAGGAAAGAGCATGAAGTATGGGTTACGGTGCGAACGAATGGCTCCGAATTTCCAGATGTTCCTGAATTTCCTCAAAATTTCGTCCGTCCGATGGTGGATGCCCTTTATTTTGACCAGGTCATTCGAGCTTTAGCGTCTATTCAGCCAGATTTGGTAATCAATTGCATCGGCTTGATCAAACAACAGGGGCATATTGCTCGCGACCCCTTATTTTCGATTTCTATTAATGCTATGTTCCCCCATCGATTATCGATGGTGTGCAGAGCTTCAAAAACACGATTAATCCATATCAGCACAGATTGCGTTTTTTCTGGTAAGAAGGGTAATTATGTTGAAACAGATCAATCGGATGCTGAAGATTTATATGGACGAACCAAATTTTTGGGCGAGGTAGCCTATCCGCCTCATTGTATTACCTTGCGAACTTCGATCATTGGTCGGGAAATCAAGAGCAAATTGGGTTTAATGGATTGGTTTCTTTCGCAAAGCGGAACGATTCGCGGGTTCACTCGTGCAATATTTACCGGTTTTACAACCGACGAGCTTTCTCGTGTCATCATGAACCAAGTAATTCCTAATCCAACCTTGACGGGTTTGTATCATGTGTCCACGGATCCCATCACGAAATATGAACTACTGGGGTTGGCCAAAGAAGTTTTTAAGAAGGATATCGCCATTGAACCGGATGCGAATACTGTGATCGATCGAAGCCTGGATTCCACGCGTTTCCGTCAGGCAACTGGTTATCAACCGCCTTCCTGGCGCGAAATGATGGAAGAAATGGCTGCAAATTCATCTTTTTATGAGCGACTAAGAAAATGAAACCATTAGAAAACAAACGTATCTTAATCACCGGGGGAACCGGTTCCTTAGGGAAAGTGTTAGTTCGTCGCCTGTTAACAGGCGAAATGGGTATTCCCCAAAAGGTAATTGTCTATTCGCGTGACGAAGCCAAGCAGCACTTTATGCGCGTAGAATATATGCACAAAAAGGCTGTGACCGACGAGGTGATCTACCAGAAGCTGGATCAAATCCTTGCGTTCCGCATTGGCGACGTACGGGATTTTCACAGCGTGAGCAGCGCATTGCAGGATGTTGACGTGGTTTTCAATGCTGCGGCATTAAAGCAAGTTCCGACCTGCGAATATTACCCATTCCAGGCGGTTATGACCAACATCGCTGGCCCGGAGAATATTGTCAGGGTGATTGAAGAGCAACGTTTACCCATTGAAACGGTTGTGGGTATATCTACGGATAAGGCCTGCAAACCTGTAAATGTGATGGGAATGACGAAAGCGATTCAAGAGCGGGTGTTCATTCAGGCGAATTTACGCTGCCCTAATACACGATTTGTGTGCGTTCGGTATGGCAATGTGTTAGCTTCGCGGGGCTCGGTCATCCCTCTGTTCCACGAACAAATTAATCATGGTGGCCCAGTCACGATAACAACCTCCGATATGACCCGGTTCTTACTCAGCCTGGATCAGGCAGTGGATACGATCTTCGCGGCTGTTCGTGGAGGAAAGAAGGGAGAGACGTATATCCCTCGCGTTCCTTCAGCTCGGGTAATTGATATCGCCAGGGCATTAATCGGAGACAGGAAGATCGAAACTGTAATTACGGGAATTAGGCCGGGTGAAAAGATTCATGAGATCCTCATTTCTGAAGAGGAATGCCATCGATCGATCGACCGCGGAAATTTCTATGCGATCGCCCCTATCTTACCTGAGATTAATCAAGAAGTGATAAAAGCTCCTGCCATTCATGGGGAGTATAGCTCGGGCAACGATGTAATGAATTTTGATGAGGTAGTAGCGTTGCTCCGCTTGCAGGAATTGATGGTTGGTCAGGTTTCACTCGAAAACCAGGAATTACTGCGATGAAAGTTATCACGGTGCTTGGCACTCGGCCTGAAATCATTCGTCTCAGCCGGGTGATAGCCAGGCTTGACCAGCTTTGTGATCATGTTGTCGTTCATACAGGTCAGAATTATGACCAGAACTTGAATGACATCTTCTTCCAACAGATGGGTGTGCGCCCTCCTAATCATTATCTTGGCGTGCGAGGATCTATTGGCGAACAAGCTGGACTGATCTTCAAGCACATCGAGACGATTCTGGCGCAGGAAAAGCCAGATAAATTCCTGGTCTTAGGCGATACCAACAGCGCCCTTTCCGCATTTATCGCCAAGCGGATGGGGATTCCTGTTTATCATATGGAAGCCGGCAACCGCTGTTATGATGATCGAGTTCCGGAAGAAGTCAATCGTCGAGTGATCGATCATTCTAGCGATGTGCTGATGCCTTATACGGAGCGCAGTCGTAAAAATTTGCTAGCTGAAGGCTTGCCGGGTAACCGGGTATATGTAACCGGTAATCCGATTTTCGAGGTATTAAATTGTCACCGTGAGGAAATTGACCAATCCTCGATTCTTGAAACATTGGGTTTGGAGTCTGGAAAGTATTTCCTGGTCACCATGCATCGGGCCGAGAATGTGGACGTGGAAGACCGGCTGCGTAGTCTGACGCAGGCATTTGATTTGTTACAGAAAAAATACCAGTTGCCGGTCATCGTTAGTACTCACCCTCACACGCGATCGCGCATGGAAAAAGACCAGATTAGCACAGGCAACCCACAGGTCAAGTATTTGCCGCCATTTGGTTTGTTTGATTTTGTAGCCCTTGAGAAGAATGCCCGGTTGGTTCTTTCCGATAGTGGCACTGTACAGGAAGAATGCTGTATCTTCCATGTCCCTAATGTCACTATTCGAGATGTTACCGAACGACCAGAAACTTTGGAGTGCGGTAGCAATATCCTTAGTGGGGCTGACCTTGAAAGTATACTAACTTGTGCTGAATTGGTCCTTTCTCGCGAACCCAATTGGCTTCCTCCGGTTGAGTATTTGGCCGAAAATGTCAGCGAAACCGTTGCAAAGATTGTGTTAGGTTATTTGCATCGCTGATTTGTAAGTAGTGCGATGGAGTCAAACAACGCAAGTCCTCTCGTCAGCGTAGTAATTCCGGTATTTAACGGCGTCAACTTTTTAAGGGAGGCTGTTGAGAGTGTATTTAGTCAAACATATCCCGATATCGAGTTGATATTGGTGGATGATGGTTCGACGGATGAGACATGGACGTTTATTGAGTCCTATGGCGAGCGGGTGAGGGCTATTCACAAAGAGAACGGCGGCGTAGCCAGCGCGTTGAATGTGGGTATTCGCCAGGCCAGGGGAAGCCTGATTGCCTGGCTTAGTCATGATGATCTCTTTTTCCCGGAAAAAATCGATCGGCAGGTCCGTTTTTTGGAAACGCATCCCCAATACGGTGTTTGCTATACTGATTTTGAGATCATCAATGCAACAGGTGATTTGTTGAAAACGTATCGCGCTCCCTGGTACCCGAGCAAGGAGTTGGCCCGCCATTTCTTAGCGGATATGCATATCAATGGTTCGACGGTGCTAATGAGGAAATCCTGTTATGAGCGCGCTGGCGGATTTAATGAGCGCCTTCCTCATACACAGGACCTGGATATGTGGCTGCGCATAGCAGAAGATGGCGAATTAGGACATCTTCCGGAGGTGCTGGTTAAATTTCGGAGTCATCCCGAACAAGGCTCATTGAACTTTGAAGTTCAGATTGAAGATGAACAAAATCTTTTCCGGGCATTGTTCGATAAGCTTGGCCCAGAGCGATTCTTCCCAGAATTGAGTTGCGTAATCGATTCTACGGAGAAGGTAGCTCGTGGGCGGTGTTTGCTGGCCGATGAGTTAAGAAGACACCGTAAGTGGTACCGGTTCGCGTTGGAGCAATATCGTATTGGAAATGGCTTACGCCCCACCTATCAATCGCGACGGAAAATCCTCGAAACACAGGCTGCAATCATTTTCTTTGGGGATGAGCGCGAATCGCTAACACTTGGGAAAAGAGCCAGGATCTACCTTGGCCAAGGGCAAAGGCTACAAGCGCGTCGCTTTAGTCTGGTATTGTTTCTTCGTCATCCGTTGCGCGTCGATATGCTGCTCATTTGGCTCGTTAGCTGGATTCCAGCGCAAGGAATGCAGTTTCTGAAACAAGTGAAACGGTTGCTGAGCCATGCCACGCTTTAGCCTGATCGTCCCTACCCTCGGCCGGGTCAGTGAGCTGGATCGCTTGTTAGATTCGATTTCCCACCAAACGTATCGGGATTTTCAGGTCATCGTGATTGATCAGAATCCGGATGATCGCTTGCTGTCCGTAATTGGCCGATATTCGTACGCGTATTCCATCAAGCATCAACGGGTTCAATCTCATGGGGCGGCAAGAGCTCGGAATGCTGGCCTTGCGCTGGCAGAGGGTGATTTTGTGCTGTGGCCGGATGATGATAGTTGGCTGCCAATAGACTTGCTGGAGCGGGCTTCGGCTCTGTTTGATCAACAGCCTGCGTTGGAGGGCTTCATTGGCATTTTAGTGGATGGTCGAGGGGTAAAACATAATCGATGGGCGCCATCTTCTCCACGGCCGGCCACATTGATGGATGCCTTTACGCTGGCTGCCGAGCCGGTCCTCTTTTTTCGGCGCGAAGTGGCCCGTCAATTATCAGGTTTCGACCCGTCCATTGGAACTGGGGCGCAGACCCCTTGGGGGGCAGGCGAGGGAACCGACCTGTGCGTGCGGGCGCTGCGTAAGCGATATTCCTTAAGAATTGAGCCCCACCTGGCTGTCTTCCACGCTCAGGTCGATATTCAGCCGAATGATGACCGCCAATTGGCCAAAGCCCGATCGTATGCGCGAGGGATGGGAAGGGTGTTGAAGAAGAACCGCTTGCCCTTGTTTTTCATGGCAGCTTATCTGATTACTTACGTGCGAGCTTTCCTTTGGAGCTTAATCAGGGGGAAATGGCCGAATGTAAGGTATCATTGGGAGAGGTTGGTTGGGGTGGCAGAGGGGATGGTATAATTTGTTTTTCTATTCGGCTTACTTAATGGTGTTTTCTCGTCAAATAGCAGGCACATAATACTCCTAGAAGAAGCAGTAGGAAGGGGTAAGGATAGCGGTCAAATTACGGGTATTTATCACTTATGGATAAGCCAAAGTCCGTCGATTAGTGACGTCTCAAAAAGAAATGCATCGAATAGTGCATCGAATAGTGCAACGAATGCAGGAGATCGCAGCTATTTTGTATCAGCCTAATCTTAAATCATTTCTCACTGGCTTGTTCGCTGGATTTTTATTAAAGCAGTCGGGTATTGCCTGGGGGAAGCGGTTCGATAACAAGGAGCTGTCGGGACTAAAACAAGGGATACCAGCCAATTAAGAAAAAATGTACGTTGTGCCTTGGAACTCCTGCAAAGAGCCTTTAATAAACGTAATCTCAGTAAGTATACTCAATTGGCTCTGGATGCCTTGCGTGAATTGCAATTGCGGTTCATTTCGAAAAATACCAGTTAATTGTCCCTGACCGCGCCTCGGCGGAAAATTGCGCTCATTGATGCTGAAAGGATGCCGGTTTGAGAATTTGGATGGGCTTTAACATAACTCTGAATAATGCTGTGGGCTACTTGAACAAACATACTCATCGTTATATTTTGAGGAATTATTCACAAGAGCAAGTGTCCATCCTTGGCGATTTTGGTGTTGGTAATTAATTAGGTGAACTTCCTTTTTTGGGAGAAGGCCACAAAAACAACAGAGAATGAGATGAAAGTTTTATTACTCACTGACGTTCCCCCGTGTACAAATTATACGGCTGGTATCTTTTTGGAACAGATGTTGTCGTTCTTACCGGTCAAAGATGTCGCCTGTTTTGCGGTGATCAACCCTTCTATCGATCCGATTTATCCGGCCTCTCTCGAAAAAATGGTCTTGCAAAAAGCGAATAAACCGAGGGAGGATTGGGGAAACTCGTTAGGAAAATTCGGCAATTACCGGTCTTTTGTTATGGAGAACATTATCAAGTGGCGGGATATTCCTAGCTTAGTGAATTCTGTAGCAAACTTTGCGGGTAGTGTTAAAGCTGATATGGTGTGGTGTGTGCTGCAAGGGCAGACCATGATCCGCTTGGCGCGGCCAGTTGCAAAAAAACTGAATCTGCCCCTATTGACTTCAATATGGGATCCCCCGGGTTGGTGGATGCGGGCGAATAAAGTCCATCCAACAATTGGCCAGCAGGTGATGGCGGAATTTGGCGAGGCGATACAAGCAAGTGTCTCCACAGGGACCGCTTCATGGGCGATGGCAAAAGAGTACGAGCAGCGCTATAGCGCAAAAACAACGCCGTTCTTGCCCAGCCTTCCACTGGAACTGGCTTTACCACCTGCCGCAGGACCATCTTCAGCAAAAGAATTAATAATTGGGATGGCCGGGCAATTGTACGCCCAGAATGAGTGGAACGCTTTAGTTCAAGCCTTGATGACTGTCGATTCGAAAATAGCGGGACGCCAGGTTCGTTTTCGGTTATTAGGGCGCGGGTTTGATCTGGGAGCCAACAACAAGATGTTCGTAGAGTATCTGGGATGGCATTCCCAGGCAGAGACAATAAAATTGCTTTCAGAAGCAGATATTCTTTACTGCCCTTACTGGTTTGACTTGGTTTTTCGAGAGGAATCACGCCTCAGTTTTCCATCGAAATTAACCTCTTATTTAGCAACCGGACGGGCTGTAATGTTCCATGGACCTGAGTACGCATCCCCAGGTATATTTTTGAAAGAATGGAGTGCTGGGGAATGCTGCTATTCCTTGGAGACTGATGCAATAATTACCTCTTTGACCAAATTGGCAACAGATGAGGCCTTCTATCAGGAGACCGTGCAAAATGGCGCGAAGGCTTTTGTTGAATGTCTGACCATGCCTGTTCTGCGCAAAAATTTCCTGGAGTTCCTGGATAAGGCATGCACTTAATCTCTTCAAACTCATAGGAACGAATGGCGAATGAAAGTTCTTCACTTAAGTGAAAATGACTTAATTGGTGGTCGTTTTACCGGTTATTATATGCGGCGCGCGGTAGATTCTAAGGACCATCAGTTTCAGATGGCAGTTTGGAACAGACAGTCTTCTGATGCTTCAGTCCATGTCATCAGGCCGGAGTATCAGTTTTGGGCACGGGCAATAAATAAAGTTGCGGTTAAGGCGAGCGAAATACTAGGACTGGAAGGCTTGACCGGTCTGGGCAGTTATTTGCTAACTACTAAGGATTATTTTAAGTGGGCAGATGTACTGCATATGCACATTATTCATAACGGCGAATACTTTAATGTTTTGGATTTGCCGCGCATTAGCCGCCTAAAGCCAACTGTCTGGACAATCCACGATTTCTGGGCTTTTTCTGGCATGTGCATATATCCTTTTGACTGTACCGGGCTATATACCGGCTGTCATGGTAACTGCCCTTTTCCGCGAGGGCGTTCACCGCTTCGTCGCCGAATTCCTTCCATCCATTGGCAGTTAAAGAAACACGCTTACGATCATTCAAATCTCAATCTAGTTGTTTCCTCGCGCTGGTTATGCGAGCGAATTCAGAAGAGCCCATTGTTAAAGCATTTTCCCTTAACCCTGATTCCCTTTGGTGTTGATCTGGAACAATTCCGCCGGCGTAATAAGGAAGAAGCCCGTGCTAAATTGGGCATTTCACTGGCTGATCAGGTGGTTTCAACTCGGGCAGTACCATGTGAACAAGGTTATTCTTATATGTATAAAGGGATTCAATGGCTACGTGAATCCTTAGAACTGTACGAACCCAGTAGGCCAACCACGCTCCTGGTTTTCCAAGATTCATTTGAACTTGAGCATCTCCGAGGAAAGTATAATATTGTCAACTTAGGATGGGCGGATGGCGATCTCCTGGTTGATGCGCTTTCGGCGGCTGACGTTTTTGTCATGCCATCCATACAGGAAACCTTTGGTTTGATGGCTGTCGAAGCGATGGCTTGCGAGATCCCTGTGGTCGTATTTGATGGCACTTCATTGCCAGAAGTTATTCAGGCGCCGCGTGGCGGTCTGGTGGTTCCCTCCAAAGACAGTGTTGCGCTTACCAGAGCTCTGGCAACTCTACTTGATAATGATGATTTGCGTCTGCGGATGGGCCAAACAGCCCGTGCTTTAACTGAAGAGCAGTATAATCTGTCCCTTTACGTTCAACGGCACTTGGCTCTTTACAAACAAATTATAGATAAACATTCTGCCCAAAAATAGCTTGCCGCCTGGCACCCAAGGAGTTGGTAATTTGGCTTTGTAATTCTGGTTACTACTTGCCGTTGACAGGAAGATGGCGTGAATGTTTTCTGTGATAGCAACTGTCAATGATGAGTATGAAGCGTTGTTAACCAGAATATCGAAGGTATATTTGTAACTAACGTCAGTCCGGGATAAGGAACTCTACTTGGGATAAACTTGGTTTACCACAATCAAGCCCCAAATGGAGTTCCCATGGAAAGTTTAGTCGAGTCGTTCTGCCATTTCGATGATTTTTGCCAGGTATTTTGCCCCAAGATGGAACAAAAATTGATTAGCAGAGGAGTAAAAGCACGGAAACGGCAGCGATCCCTAACAATGAGCGAAGTGATGACCCTCCTGATCCTGTTCCACCAGTCGCATTATCGCAACTTCAAGGCTTTCTACCTGGAACACGCCTGCGCTCATCTGCGCAGCGAGTTTCCTGGGTTGGTCAGTTACAAGCGGTTTGTCGACTACATCCCTTCGGCGCTCATTCCGTTGTGCGCCTATCTCAAATTGTGTTGCCTGGGGAAATGTACGGGGATATCCTTCATTGACGCCACCTCTTTGGATGTCTGTCTCAACCAGCGGATTGCTTCTCACAAGGTGTTTGCCGGTCTGGCAGCTCGTGGGAAGACTTCAACGGGTTGGTTTTTCGGCTTCAAGCTGCATTTAGTGATCAACGATCGCGGCGAATTACTCAATGTCAGGGTCACACCAGGAAATGTCGATGATCGTAAGCCGGTTTTGAAGTGGTCCGCAATCTGTTTGGCAAACTCTTTGGCGATAAAGGCTATATTTCTCAGCCCCTCCAAGAATTGCTCAGGCAAACCGTGGGGATATTCTTTGTCACCAAGTTGAAGTCCAACTCCAAAATCGTCTCCCGATGACCAGGCTCGACCGTGTTTACTTACGCAAGCGTGCCATCGTTGAGACAGTCATCGATCAGCTCAAGAACAATTCCCAGATCGAGCATTCCCGCCACCGCAGCGTTGCTAACTTTCTGGTCAACCTGGTTTGTGGCCTGATTGCTTATGCTCATCAACCTAACAAACCGTCCTTGGTTTATCAAGAGGCCATTTGTCTTTCCGCCTAACCCGGACTGACGTTAAAATAAGGAAAATAGGTAACTACTCAGGCTAAAAAGCCCATTGAACTTTAACATTGTCAAAAACATAAAA